>NZ_DASQOG010000113.1:0-6773 GCF_035644575.1 Desulfovibrio sp.
GATGAGCTGTGCGTGGAATCCAAGAGCTTCAAGCTCTATATGTTCGCCTTCCGCAATCACCAGTCGTTTATGGAAACCATCACCAACAACGTGCTGGAAGACCTGCGCACCCTGCTCAATCCCTGCTGGTGCCGGGTCAAGGGGCTGTTTGCGCCGCGCGGCGGCACGCGTATCCACGTTTTTGCCGAAACTTTCAAGGATACCATGCCCGAAGAGCAGAACCGCCTTGTGCGCGAAGCCGTGGCCGCGTGGAAGTCCGAACCCGATCCGCACCGCCCGTAGTTGCGGCTTGTTTGCTCCCGTTGGCTTTGTTTTGTGAGCAAGGCAAAGCCTACGGGAGTGGAAAATTTTTGTTGCAGGCAGCTTGCTTTTACGTTTTTTTGACACGCGCGCCGCATAACTGCCCAGCGGCGCGCTGCCCTGATTTTTTTTGCATGGCTGAAACGAGGAATAATGATCGCTTCTGAAAGCGGCTGCGCGCACGGCAAAGGTGGTGAATCCCCTTCGTCTTGCGCTTCCGGCCCTGCCGAGCACGGCCCTGGGCATTCTGGCGGCATTGCGCGCACGGCGGCTCTTTTGGGCGGCTTTGCCCTTGTTTCGCGTGTGCTTGGCCTTTTGCGCGATATGAGCATGGCCTGGCTTGTGGGCGGCGGCGCTGCCGCCGATGCGCTGGTGGCAGCCATGCGGTTGCCACATGTGCTGCGCCGTATGCTGGGCGAAGGCTCGCTTTCCATGACGCTGACGGCAAGCCTTGTGCATCTGGAGCGCATAGGCGCATCGCCCGATCATGCCGTGGGTGCGGAGCGCAGCCGCAGCATGCGTCTGCTGGCCCGCGCTCTGGCTGCGAGGCTTGGCCTTGTGCTGACCCTGCTCACAGCGCTTGGGCTGGTGGCCACCCCCTGGCTTACTGATATTCTGGCCCCCGGTTTTTATGGGCCGGAACGGCAGGAGGCCATCTACCTGCTGCGCATCTGCCTGCCCTATACGCTGGCGGCGGGTATGGCGGCTCTTGGCATGGCCCTTTTGCACAGTCTTGGCGTGTTCTGGCTGCCCGCTGTTTCTCCTGCCTTGTTCAATATTGTCATTCTGTGTTTTGCAGGGGCGGCTGCCCTGGGCCTGCTGCCTGCGGCTCCGGCTCTGGCTGTGGGCATGCTTTGCGGCGGTATTGCGCAATGGCTGGCGCAGTGGCTGGCTGTGCGGCGTTTGTTGCCGCTGCATAATGCCGGGGCTGACGAAGGGCCGGATACCATGCAGGGTAGCGAGAACAGTGACGCATCCACGCTGCGCAGGCGCGCGGCATCCCTCGCCTGGAACTGCCTTGGCCGTCTGCCCGCAGGCCTGCTTGGGGCTTCCGCCCCGCAGCTTGCCATGCTGGCTGCCATGTCGCTGGCGTCCAGCCTGGGCCGGGGGCAGGTGGCTGCCCTCTACTATGCCGAACGGCTGCTTGAACTGCCCCTTGGACTGGTGGGCGTGTGTCTGGGCATGGCAAGTCTGCCCACGTTGAGCCGCCTTGCCGCTGCCAGAGAATTTTCGCTTTTTTCGGATCAGCTGCGCACGGCCCTGCGGTTGACCCTGCTATTGAGCCTGCCCGCCGCCACAGGATTGTGGGCCGTGGGGCCGCGTCTGGTGGAAGGTCTGCTGCGCCACGGCGCCTTTGGCGACAACGCCGCTTACGAAACCGGCCTTGCCCTGTGGGCCTATTTGCCGGGCCTGCCTGCCTTTGCCGTCAATCGTTCTCTGCTTGCGGCCTGCAACGCGCTGGGCGAGGTGCGGCGCACGGCGGTCAGCGCCGTGTGGGCCGTGGTTGCTACGCTTGCGGTCGGAGCCGCACTGGTCCATAGTCTTTCGGGCAGCCTTGGCGTCATGGCTCCGGCACTGGCCGTAAGCCTTGGCCTGTGGCTGCAATGCGGCTTTTTGCTGTGCATTCTGGGCAGGGCGCTGAAAAAAAGTTCCGCTGGCGCGGCATCCGCCAGCGCATGTCTGCCCCAGGCAGGCGCGGTGCTGCGTCAATGCGCCGCTGCTGCGGCCACGGCCCTTGTCGCATGGCAATTGCTGGAACTGTTGCACGGGCGCGGCCTGTGGCTGGGGCTTGCCCTTGCCATCATTGGCGGCGCAACGGCCTGGGCTGTTTGTCTGTTTGTTCTGCGCGATGCTGATGCCCTTGCGGCTGCCCGCGCACTGGCGCAGCGTCTGCATGGCAGACCACACCAACAGTAAGGAGTGCGGGAGCGTGACTCTCGCGGCAAAGCATATGCCCAATATCTCTCACGTTCTGCGCCGCAGGCTTGCCCTGGCCGTATGGGTGGCGGCCTTGCTGCTGTTCCTGCTGCTTGGCGTCTGGAACGTCAACGAGGACAGGCAGGAGGCGGAAAACCGCCTTGGGAGCGAGGCCGGACGTACCGCAGCGCAACTGGCGGCCCTGCTTTCCCTGCCCGCCTGGGAGCTGGACGAACTGACCGCGCGCACCATTGTCATGGCGGCCATGACCGATGAATCCATTTACGCCATCAAGGTGCAGACGCCGCGTGGCATGCTGGAAGGGCAGCGGCGCAACTACCAGTGGGAACCCATTCCCTGGGACGATGAAATTGCGGAAAACAGCGTGCAGGGTATGAATCCGCTCAAGATGGAAGGCCGCCCCGTGGGTTCGGTGGAAGTGTACCTTTCGCCCCGCATCACCGACGAAGATCTGGCCCAGAAGGCCCGGCGGGAAGTTGCGCGTTTTTGCCTTTCCGCCCTGTTTTCAACCCTGGTCTTGCTGGCCCTGCTCTGGCACTGGGGTGATCTGGCGCGCCTGAAAGCCTTGCTGCTGGAGCGTACTGCGCCGCGCGGCACTGCGTCTGGCGCTGATCCTGCGGGTTCGGCCCCAGCGGCATCATCGGAACCCGGCCTTGCAGATATCTTTGAATCAGTCTCGGCAGGAGACAATACAGCTCGCAGTCAGGTGGCGCGGCGCTCCCGCTCTGCGCCACTGAGCGAAGATGTCGCAGCCGGGGCTGTTGTGAGCGCCGAACTTGGGCGGGCCTTTTTGTTGCGCCGTCCGGAAGCCTGGCGCGTTACGGCGGGCATGTTCGGCAGAACGTTTGCTCCGGCCCCTGATCTGCTGCTGCGCCTCTATGCGCTGGAAGATGCGGACAACCTGTGCCGCCTGGGGCGGATTCTTGAAAAAGCAGCGCCCTGCGTGGGTGCTGAACGGCTGGCCTCTGCCGCGCATGCAATGCAGTGGGCCGTGAATGATTCGAACGCCGCTTCTGCGGCTCAGGCCGTGGAAGAATGCGTGCTGGCGCTGCGCGAAGTGCTGGGCGCGCTGGAAGGGCAAACGGCCCGCAAGGAAAGCAAACCCTCGGTGCAAGAGGGCGGAAGATAAGGAGATCTTATGGGTTTTTTCTCTGCCATAAAAAAAATGTTCGGCGGTGCGGAAGATGCGGCCAATGCCGCGCAGGAAGCGCCCGCAGAAATTGGCGCAGCTGGTGCTGCCGCAACTGAAGCTCTTGCAGAACCTGCTGCGAAACCTGCGGCAGAATCCGCTGCCCAGCCCTTTGCGGCATCTGCCGCTGATGAGGCCCTGACCCTGCGGCTGCGCGAGGCCGAGCCACGGCTTTCCGTATGGCTTGGCATTGTGCTTGAGGGCGTGGATGAAGCGGGCGACCTGCTGTGGCAGCGTCTGTTCTTTTTGCTGCGCGCCCTTGATGCCCCGGAGGCCGAAGCGCAGAATTTTGTGCGTGATTTTCAGGAATGGCTCGCCCGCATGGATTATCGGCAGGTGGAGGAATTCCGTTCTGAATTGCAGTACCGCCTGGCTCTTGCCCTTGATATGGAAGACGAAGAGGACGAGCGCAACCGTTTGTTCCTCAAGATCAGCCAGGGACTTTCGCGCACCCGCGAGCAGTTTTCCAAGGGACTGGACGCATTGTTTGCCGGACATGGCGAACTGGACGATGCCTTCTGGGAAGAACTGGAAGAACTTTTTATCATGGCCGACCTTGGCTACGAGCCTTCCATTGAACTGGTGGAACGCCTGAAAGAGCGTGCCCGCAAGGAAAAGGTTACGGAATCCACCAAGGTGCGCCAACTGCTCATGGCTGAAGTGGAAGAGATTTTTCGCGCGCCGCGCCGCATTGCAGCTGTTAACCAGCCCGAAGTTGTGCTGATGATCGGCGTCAACGGCGTGGGCAAAACCACCACCATTGCCAAGCTGGCCCACCGCGACCGCATGCAGGGCAAAAAGGTCATGATTGCCGCCGCCGATACCTTCCGCGCCGCCGCCATCGAGCAGTTGCAGGTCTGGGCCGGGCGTGTGGGAGCGCTGTTCCATGCGCGCACCGCAGGTTCAGACCCTGCCGCCGTGGCTTACGAGGCCATGGACCGCGCGCTTCAGGAAGGCGTGGATGTGCTCTATGTGGACACCGCGGGCCGCCTGCAGACCAAGGTCAACTTGATGGAAGAACTGAGCAAGATCCGTCAGGTGCTGGGCAAAAAGCATGCGGGCGCGCCGCATCGCACCATTCTGGTAATCGACGCCACCACCGGGCAGAACGCCCTTTCGCAAACCAAACTGTTCAAGGAAGCTGCGGGCATTGATGAACTCATCATCACCAAGCTCGACGGCACGGCCAAGGGCGGCGTAGCCATTGCCGTTGCCATGCAGCATCACCTGCCCATCACCTATGTGGGCCTTGGCGAAAAAATGGAAGACCTGCGCCCCTTCAGCGGCGAGGATTATGCCCGCGCCCTGCTGGGCGTGAAGGAAGACGCGTAGGCCCGGTCAGGATTCAAACCTGCAATGCCGGCGCAATTGCCGGAAGCGGAGCATGCCATGAGAAGAGCGTTTATCTGTCCGTCCAAGTATGTGCAGGGCGAGAACGAACTGCTCAACCTTGGGTATTTTGTGCGGCAGTACGGCACAAAGGCCTTGCTGGTAGCCACGGAAAGCAGCGTGAACAGGGTGCGCCAGACGCTGGACGCCACAGCGGCCAAGTTTGGCGTGACCTTTGTGGAAACGGAATTTCAGGGCGAATGTTCACGCGTTGAAATCGCCCGCCTTGGCGAGCTGGCGCGCCAGCATTCCTGCAACTGCACCGTGGGGCTTGGCGGCGGCAAGGCGTTGGACACGGCGCGCTGCGTTGCGGCGGGGCAGGGGGTTATTGTGGTGCCCACCACAGCGGCAACGGACGCGCCCACGAGCCACTCCGCAGTGATCTACACGCCAGACGGCGAAATGGAAGACTACGCCTATTTCCCCCGCAATCCCGATGTGGTGCTGATGGATGTTTCCATCATCGCCGCCTCGCCGGTGCGCTATCTGGTGTCGGGCATGGGCGATGCCCTTTCCACCTATTTTGAGGCGCGTGCCAACGTGCGTTCGTGCGCTCCCGTCAACGCGGGCCTGCCCTGCGGCGCGCGTACGGGCGACTGCCCCCCTGCCAGAGGCACCCTTGCCGCGCAGGCCCTCGCCGCCACCTGCTACCGCACCCTGCTGGAAGACGGCTACAAGGCCGTGCTGGCATGCCAGGCCAAGATGGCGACGCCAGCATTGGAAAACATCATTGAAGCCAACTCCCTGCTTTCCGGCCTGGGCTTTGAGAGCGGCGGTCTGGCGGCAGCTCATGCCGTCCATGATGGCCTGACCGCGCTGGAAGAAACCCACACCTATCTGCACGGCGAAAAGGTCGCCTTTGGCACGCTGGTGCAATTGGTGCTGGAAAACGCCCCCACGGAAGAACTGGACGAAGTGCTGGGTTTTTGCACCTCAGTGGGCCTGCCTGTGTGCCTGAGCGATATCGGCATCACGGACATCAGCCCGGAAGCCCTGCGCAAGGTGGCCCGCAAGGCCTGCCTGCCCGAAGAATCCATCCACGCCATGCCCTTCCCCATCACGGAAGAGAGCGTCGCCGCAGCTATTATGGCGGCGGATGCGCTGGGCAACGCATTCAGAAGCTGAACGCATTTGCGGATCAAATCTGCAAGACGGTAGTGTGCTCAAAAAAAGGGGGATTCCTGTTCGGAATCCCCCTTGTATCTGGGTTGGGTGTCAGCCTTGCGCCGCTTATTCGGCCCGGAAGGTGAGCTTGTCGTCCGTGGCGTCCACAGTGACGCACTGGCCGTCGCGGATTTTGCCGCCCACCAGCTCCTTGGCGAGCGGGGTTTCCACAGCCTGCTGCACGTAGCGCTTGAGGGGCCGCGCGCCGTACACAGGGTCATAACCTGCATCGCCAATGAACTTGCGGGCCGCATCTGTAAGCTCAAGCCTGATCTTGCGGTCTTCAAGCCGCTTGCGCAGCCGGTTGACCTGAAGATCCACAATGCGGGCAATCTGGTCGCGCCGCAGGGGCAAAAAGACCACGGTTTCGTCCACACGGTTGAGGAACTCGGGGCGGAAGTGCGCCCGTAAATCCTCCATGACCCTTTCCCTCGCGCCTTCCTTCAGCGAGCCGTCGGCGGAGATGCCGTCCAGCAGGTGCATGGAGCCGATGTTGGAGGTCATGATGACTATGCAGTTGCGAAAGTCCACCGTGCGTCCCTGGCTGTCCGTAAGGCGTCCATCATCCAGCAGTTGCAGCAGGGTGTTGAACACATCGGGATGCGCCTTTTCAATCTCGTCAAACAGAATGACGGAGTAGGGCTTGCGGCGCACGGCCTCGGTAAGCTGACCGCCTTCGTCATAGCCCACGTATCCTGGAGGCGCGCCGATGAGCCGCGACACGGAGTGCTTCTCCATGTATTCGCTCATGTCGAGCCGCACCATGTTGTCTTCCGTATCAAAGAGCGCCTCG
>NZ_DASQOG010000114.1:0-4333 GCF_035644575.1 Desulfovibrio sp.
GATATTGTCTGCCGCGATGGCGACACCGTTGTTTTTGTCGAAGTAAAAACCCGCAGCGGTTCAACCTACGGCGGCCCCGCCGCCGCACTGACCCCTGCCAAGCAGCGTACCCTGTGCCGGGCGGCCAGGGCGTGGCTTGCGGCCCACGATGCATGGAGCAGCCCTTGCCGGTTTGATGTGGTCTGCATTGTGCGCGAGGGCGATACCCTGCACCTGGAGCACTGCCGCCATGCCTTTGAATGCGAACCGTCTGTGGATAGTGGCAACGCCGCTTGGCAACCCTGGTGATCTTTCGCCGCGAGCACGCGAAGTGCTGGCAAGCGCAGATCTTGTGCTGGCAGAGGATACCCGGCGCACTGCCCGCCTGTTGCGCGACTGCGGCATTGAAGCCCGCCGCCTGCTGAGCTTTTACGACCACAATGAGGCCGAGCGGCAAGAGGGTGTGCTGCGCATGCTGCGTGAAGGCCAGACAGTTGCCCTTGTCTCCGATGCCGGAACGCCGCTCTTGGCAGACCCCGGCTACCGCCTGGTGCGCGCCTGCCGCAAGGAAGGCCTTGCCGTATCCCCACTGCCGGGGCCTTCGGCTCCTGTGACGGCCCTTTCCGCCGCTGGCATTCCCCCGCTGCCGCACAGTTTTCTGGGATTTCTGCCGCGCGATGCCGCAGGACGCGACGCCCTTTTTGCCGCCTTTGCCCATGTGCCGGGCGCGCTCATTTTTTTTGAGCGCAAGGATCGCCTCAAGGAGAGCCTCGCTCAGGCCTCGCGCATTCTTGGCCCCCGCGAGGTGGCCGTGTGCCGGGAATTGACCAAGGAACACGAGGAATTTATAGTAGGTCGTCTGGAAGACAGCGGCCTGCTGCCCGATGAACTGCTGGGCGAAATCACCGTGGTTGTCGGCCCGCCGGAACAGGCGGAACGAACTCCACGGGAAGATGTGCTGCTGCTGGCGCAAGAGGAACTCGCTCAGGGCGGCAAACCCCGTCAGGTTGCCCGCAGGGTGCAGGATGCCGTGCGCGGCTGGTCGGGCAAGGAAATCTACGCCCTGCTGACAGGCACGGAACAGGCAGAGCCGGAAGCTTAGGGACTGTTCGCTCTGTGGCTCTTTGCTCTCTGCAAGACGGGCTTTGCATCAGGCCAGCAGTTGCGCACGCTGCGGAATCAGCTTGCGACAGCAGATCGTGGCCGAGTGATCCACAAGGCGGCGCTTTCCTTTTGGACGCGTCCTCGCCGCAACTGCCAAACCGGCATGCCACGGGGTTGCCATGTATCCCACACGCGTTGTACTTGCCTGCCTGGCGCGCACAAGCTGCATCAATGCAGCCATGACCGCCCGGGGGATGCAACAGATAGGTCTGGCCTACGTGCTGGAGCCTGCCCTGCGCGAGCTGTATCCCGAGCCGCAGGCCTTTGCCCGCGCCATGAGCCGTTATGCGGGGCACAGCAACACCCACCCCTTCATGATTCCCCTTTTTGTGGGCATCCTGCTTTCGCTTGAGCAGGCCATTGCCAAGGGGGCACTGCCGGAAGGCGCGCTGAATTCCGTGCGCGAAACACTGGCCACAACCCTTTCCGCCCTGGGCGACTCATTTTTCAGCGGCACATTGCTGCCCCTGTGGTCGCTGCTCAGCATCAGCCTGCTGTTGGCGGGCTTTACCAATGTGGCCATGCTGCTGGCGGTGATCCTGTTCGGTTCCCTGCTGCTGTTCAGGTCCATCTGTTTTGTTTCCGGCCTGCGGTACGGGCTGACCACGCTCGCCCGCCTGCGCAAGCTCAACCTCATCAACTGGGTGGACAGACTCAAGATGGTCAATGCGGCCTTGGCGGCCCTGGTCATCTGGCATCTGCCCATCAGCACAATGAAGCCCTTTCCCTGGACAGCCTATGCCATGGGCGCAGCAGCAGTGCTTGCCGCCGCATGGCTCGTGGGACGAATGCGTCTGCCAAGGCTGCTGCTGTGGGTTGTGACAACAGGAGCCCTTATTCTCGTGGACTTGGGCTTCATAGGCATGTAGAATATACGTGTTTTTCGGTAGTGGACACGCTTTGTCCCCCTTTGGCCGATAAAACGCTCATAAGGTAGGATAATGGAAGAAGCCATTGAACAAACGCCGCGAGGGCTGGCGCTACGGGTATGCATTGGCCTGCGCAACGGCCTGCACGCCCGGCCGGCGGCCCGGCTGGCGCAGGAGGCGCAGCGCTATGCCTCGGATATACTGCTTGTCAGCGACACAGGCGAGGTAGACGCCAAAAGCATGCTCGACATACTTTCTCTTGCGCCGCCCGCCAATGCGGAACTGACCCTGGTGGCTCAGGGTGACGATGCCCGCGAGGCCCTTTGCGGCCTGGCCCAATTTTTAACAAATTTACAGGACTGACATGGCCCGCGCGGTACTTTTCGGCACACCTGTTTCGCCTGGCATAGCCATAGGCAGGGTGCGTTTCATGCACAAGGCACGGCAGGATGACGAGCGCCGTATCACTGCCGCCGAAGTGGCTGCGGAGCAGGAGACCCTGCGCGCCGCCGCTGAAAGCGTGCGCGCCTCGCTGGCCGCCACCATGGAAAATGTGCCGGAAGACCTTTCGGAATACCGCGACGTCATTGCCGCCCAGATGGAAATGGCCCGCGACCCCAAGCTGCTCAAAGCTGCGCTGGCACGCATAGAAAGCAATCTTGTGTGCGCCTCGTGGGCGCTCAAACTCACGGTGGATGAACTGTGCGCGCTGTTCAGAAGCATGGACGACGCCTACCTGCGCGACCGAGCTCAGGATATCCGCGCCGTGGGCCTGCGCCTGCGCGAGCATCTGGCGGCAGACCCGGCCCACAAGGGAGATGATGAAACCCCCGGCGTGCTTGTGGCCGAAGACCTCTCACCCGCCGATGTCATGGAGCTCAACCTTGACCGGGTGCTGGGCATTCTGACCGCAGAAGGCGGCCCCACCTCGCACACGGCCATTTTGTCGCGCGGATTGCACATTCCCTGCCTTGCGGGCGTTACCGGGCTTATGGACATTGCCCGCGAAAACGAGACGCTGGTAGTGGACGGCCTCGGCGGCAGCGTGCTGTTGAGCCCCGACGAGGCTGACGAAGCCCGTTTTGCGGCCCGGCGCGAGGAATATACGGCGTGGGAAGACCTCACGCTCAAATCTGCCCGCTGGCCCGCCGAAATGTGCGATGGCGTGCGTGTGGAAGTGCAGGCCAACCTTGAAGGCACCAATGAGCTGTCTGCTCTTGCCCAGTGCGGGGCCGACGGCGTAGGCCTGTACCGCACCGAATTTGCCTATTTCACCGACCGCCTGCCGTCAGAAGAAGACCTGCTGGCAGAATACGCGGCGGTGGCCCAGCGGGCCGCGCCGGATCGCGTGGTCTTTCGCACGCTTGACGTGGGCGCAGACAAGATGCTCCACGCCCAGGCAGTGCTCAAGGAGCCGAACCCGGCGCTGGGGTTGCGCGGCATACGCTTTTGCCTGCGTCATCAGGGCATCTTTCGCACGCAGTTACGGGCGCTCATGCGCGCCGGGGCCATGGGCAACGTAGCCATCATGCTGCCCATGATTTCCTGCCTGGATGAAGTGCAGCAAGTGCGCCGTATCATGCAGGAACTGCATCAGGAGCTTGCGGCGCAAAATCTGCCCCACGCCCCCCTGCTGCCCTTGGGCGTCATGGTTGAAACCCCGGCTGCGGCCCTTATTTGCGATGCCCTCGCGCGGGAATGCGATTTTTTCAGCATCGGCACCAATGACCTTATCCACTACATAATGGGCATTGACCGCAACAACCGCCATGTGGCCTACCTCAACGAGCCGCTGCATCCGGCTATCGTGCGCTCGCTCAAGCACATCATTGATGCCGCCCACCGCGAGGGCATAGGTGTTTCCGTCTGCGGCGAGCTTGCTTCTGACCCCTTTGGCCTGGCCCTGCTGCTGGGCATGGGCGTGGACACCGTGTCCGCTGCCCCCCGATTTGTACCGGGCATGAAGCACCTTATACGCCAGTTCAACGCCCAAACCTGCATGGATCTGGCCAACAGCGTGCTGCTCAGCACGGATGTGGCCGCTTCCAAGCGCATGGTGCGCGAAGCGTTGCAACAGTCACTGGGACAGGAACTGGCCTTTCACACCACAAGCCTTTTCACATACAGTCACCCATGAACCAGAAAACATCCCCATCCACTGTGGCCCTGAATAAAAAGGCCCGCCACCTCTATGAACTTTCCGAGTTCACCGAGGCGGGCATTGTACTGACCGGCCCGGAAGTCAAAAGCATCCGCGCGGGCAAGGTCAACTTTATTGATAGCTATGTAGACTTTCGCCAGGGAGAAGCCTGGCTTGTTTC
>NZ_DASQOG010000115.1:0-18657 GCF_035644575.1 Desulfovibrio sp.
TAATGGTTATGTAAAATTTGCAACACAATTTTATATTATAGGGTATAGTACATTGACGAAACAATAGCTGCTGTGTATGTTCTCCCCATCAGGATGGGAGGGGGACCGACTGTTCTGTCAATGAGCCGATCAGGCGGGTACGCAGCGCGTCAGATTGAGTATATTGAAGACAATAAAGGGGTAGTTATGGACGATTATCTGAAAGAGGCGCTGGAAATTACCAGAGCACAAGCTGGCGTTCGCGTTATGAGCGAAGAAGAAATAGCCGCCTTTATACAAAAAGTGGCGCAGGGCATCAAAGCAGTTGCTGAAGGCGAAACGCCTGTGGAACTGGACAGCGGCGAAATGGCCGTTGAAGCACGCAAGTCGGTCAAAGAAAAGTCCGTCACCTGCCTTGAGTGTGGAAAGAGCTTTAAGATCCTTACCAAGCGTCATCTGGCCAGCCACGGCATGACCTCGGCTGAATACCGCGAAAAGTGGGGCTTCAAGAAAGACGCACCTCTGGTGTGTAAGGCCCTGCAGCGCGAACGCCGCAAAAAGATGAAAGACATGAAGCTGTGGGAAAAGCGCCGCAAGGTTCAAGAATCTCCGGCATAAGACCCGCAATAGCAGGCTTTGTCATCGGTCTGAAAGTCCGCCCTTGAGGCGGGCTTTTTTTTTAGGCCAAAAAATGGCATTGTACCTGCCTGTATGACGGCATGGCTGCCATTCAGGGCGGTTACGGCCAGCAAATGATTTTTGCTCTGCATCATTGTTCTTTTTCAGGGTTATATCATGACTGAATCACAGGCGGCTGCAACGCCCGCCGAAGCCCTCGCGCTTTTGTCCCTGCCGCAGGAACACTTGTTTGCCAGGGCCACTGCGCTGCGCGAAGCGGCCTTTGGGCGCGGTATTGTTTTGTGCGCCATCATCAATGCAAGAAGCGGCAACTGCTCCATGGACTGCCGTTTCTGCTCCCAGAGCAGGCACAATCACACCCCCATTGAGGTTTTTCCTCTCTTGCCGGACGATGAGCTGCGCGAGCGCATTCTGCATCTTGCAGCCCTGCCTGTGGCGCGCATTGGCGTTGTTACCAGCGGTTCGGCCCTGAGCGGCAGCGAATTGCAGCGCCTGCGGACTATAATTTCCGGCCTGCCGGATGCCGTGCGCCCGCGCGTCTGCGCATCGCTGGGCAAACTCACTGCTGAAGATTTTGCGCTTTTGTCCGGGGCCGGGCTTACCCGGTTTCACCATAATATGGAAACCTCGCAGGACTTTTACTCCAGCGTGTGCACCACGCAAACCTGGGAGCAGCGGCGCGACACTGTGCTGCGAGCCAGTGGGGCGGGCCTGAGCGTGTGTTCCGGCGGCCTGTTCGGCCTGGGAGAATGCTGGGAAGACCGCGTGGATTTTGCCTTCAGTCTCAAAAAGATGGGCGTGAGCCATGTGCCCATGAATTTTCTGCATCCGCACCCGGAAACGCCGCTGGCAGGGCAGAAGCCCCTCACCGCTGATGAAGCGCTGACGCTCATTGCCGTGTTCCGGCACATTTTGCCCAAGGCGACCTTGCGCATTTGCGGTGGCAGACCCCTGGTGCTGGGCAACCGCCAGAATGAAATTTTCGCCGCCGGGGCCAATGCCCTCATGACGGGCGATTATCTTACAACCCACGGGCAGAGCATTGCGCATGATCTTGAAATGATCGCCGCGCAAGGGCTTGAGGTTCGCTGCGATGCAAACTGCTGAGGAAAAAACTGATCTGCCGCTAAGGGGCCTTTTTGTAGCCGGTTCCGGCACAGATGTGGGCAAGACCGTTGTGACGGCGGCCCTGCTGCGGGCCTTGCTGCTGGCCGGAGTCAAGGCGCAGGCTGTAAAACCTGTGCAGACTGGCGTTGCGCCGGAGCAGGCCAATACGGCCCCCTTGGCCGATGCCCGCGTGTATGCCGCTGCCGTTGCGGGTATGCCGCAATGCGCCGCCATGCTGCCTGCCACGGCCCTCCATTGCTTCAGCCTGCCTGCTTCGCCTCATCTGGCCGCAACCCGCGAAGGCGCGCGCCTGACCTGCGCAGAACTGCGTAACGACATTATTTGCCACAGCCGTGCCAGCACCGCTGAAATGCTGCTGCTCGAGGGCGCTGGCGGCTTGCGGGTGCCGCTCAACGAGCGCGAGGACATGCTCGACCTCATGGCCTCGGTGGGAGTGCCCGTGCTGCTGGTGGGCGGCAACTATCTGGGTGGGCTGAACCACATTCTGCTTTCGCTGGATGCGCTGCGGCATAACGGCCTGCAACTGGCCGGAGTGGTGCTTGTGCCCTCTGCCGATCCGGCAGCGGGTTGCCCCGGTGTGGATGTGGACGCCATGCTGGCCGACAATGCCGCCATGCTGCGTGAGCGGCTGGCGCAACAAGGCCTGACGGCGCCTCTGGTGGAATTGCCGCGCGTGGCGCAACTGGATGCACAGGGCTGGCAGACTCTGGCTCTGGGGCTTGAACCGCTTGTGCGGCATCTGCAAGCCTCACAGGATCCTGCTTGCGACTGCGGCGCGGATGTTGTGCGCCGCGATCATCAGACCATCTGGCACCCCTATGCTTCGGCCTCGCAGCCGCCCTTGCTCAGCACTGTGGCGCGCACCAGAGCCAACCGCATTGTACTGGCAGACGGCAGGGAACTTGTGGACGGCATGTCATCCTGGTGGGCTGCCGTGCACGGCTATAATCATCCGCGCCTTATGGAGGCCCTGCACGCACAGGCCGGGCGCATGCCCCATGTGATGTTTGGCGGCCTGACGCACGAGCCGGCGGTCAATCTGGCAGAGAAGCTGCTGCGCCTCATGCCCGCTGGGTTTGAGCGCGTGTTTTTTGCCGATTCCGGCTCGGTGGCGGTGGAGGTGGCGCTGAAAATGGCTCTGCAATACCAGCAGGGCAGGGGCCAGACCGGGCGCACAAAGTTTCTAACGCCGCGCGGCGGCTATCATGGGGATACCTTTGGCGCCATGTCGGTGTGCGACCCGGTGACGGGCATGCACAGTCTGTTTACAGCCATGCTGCCCCAACAGATATTTATGGAGCGGCCAAGTTGCCGCTTTGACCAGCCCTTTGACCCCGCGAGCCTGGACGATGCCCGGCGTGTTTTTGCCGGGCGCGGGCACGAGATCGCGGCGGTGATTCTTGAACCCGTGGTGCAGGGCGCGGGCGGCATGTGGTTTTACCATCCCGAATATCTGCGCGGCCTTGCACAACTGTGCTGCGAGGCTGGCGCGCTGCTGATATTTGACGAAATCGCCACGGGTTTTGGCCGCACGGGCAAGATGTTTGCTGCGGAATGGGCCGGTCTTGTGCCGGATATTCTCTGCTGTGGCAAGGCGCTTACGGGCGGGGTGCTCACCCTGGCTGCCACGGCCTGCACAGCCAGCGTGGCGGAGGGCATCTGCGCCGGGGGCAATGTGTTTATGCACGGCCCCACCTTTATGGCCAATGCGCTGGCCTGCGCAGTGGCCTGCGCCAGCCTTGACCTGCTGCGAGAGGAAGACTGGCGGCAGAAGGTGGCAAATCTTGAAAGCGGCCTGCGTTCAGGGCTTGCCCCCTGTGCGGGGCTGCAAGGCGTGGCTGACGTGCGCGTACTGGGCGGCATAGGCGTTGTGGAAACGTGCGAACCCGTCAATACTGCCGCGTTGCAGGAGTATTTTGTACGGCATGGCATCTGGGTGCGGCCATTTAACCGCCTCGTTTACCTCATGCCGCCGTATATTACCCCGGCTGAGGATGTGGCGCGGCTTTGCGCTGTGGTGGCAGGCGCCCTGGAATCAGGAGCGCATCTGCCTGCCTAGATTCTGGCTGGCTCTCTCCCGGCATTGCAGGCAAAGGCCCTGTGGCGCGTTATTTTTCTGTGGGCGGCGGAGGAACAGGCAGCCCCTTGAAGATGAGCCGGGTGGCGGCAGCATCGGCCAGTTCGGAGACGTCCATGAGCTTTTCCAGCAGTTCAAGCAGGTAGAAGCGGTCGTTTTCGCAACCGTCCTTGAAATCGGCTTCGAGCTCGCCGCTGCGGATGTAGTTTTCCAGTTCCGTAAGATCGTTTACCGTGAGCATGGAGAATCCTTTTGCAGCGCGGAGATGCAACGCTCCGTCAGGTCGTGGACCATCTGCTCGACCTGCCGGATTTCTTCGCGGGTGATGTTGTCGTAGTGGATGCCCGCGCTGACGCACACGGCGCAGCTCAGGGCCTGGGCCATGTGTTCGGCCATGCGCAGGGCGAGAGCGTCTTCCTTGTGGCCGGGCAGACCCGCCAGATGGCATTGGGCTTCTATCTGACCATGCGCAGGCGCGGCCAGAGCCACTGCGCCGATATGGGTTGCGCCGCCGCCGCAGAGCACCTGCAGGTCGCGCCCCTGGCGAAAAACGCGCAGATGTATGCTCAGGCGGCCTTGTTGAGCGGTGAATCGCATGGCTGCTCCTGTGCTTTGCGGCAGGGCGGGGGCCGTGCCGCTGCATACGTTACGGTTCTGACTGCGAGTCCGGTGAAATTTCCAGCCTGCCAGTTACGGCGGGCAAACCCGCCCATGAACATGGCGGAATTGTTGTGGTATATATATGATGCGGTCTACAGCCGCAAGGCCGCCACGATGTCTGTTGCCCCGGGCTTGACGCCCCAGCGGGCGGCCCGTACCATTTTGCCAATTCTTTGTTGTATGGAGACAGCATGACTCTTGATCCCACCAAGCACCCGGACTGGCAGATAGCCCTGGATGCCGAACAGAATATGAAAACTTTTGAAGCCCTGACCGACGAGATGGGGCTGGAACCTTCAGAAGTGCTGCCCTACGGGCGATACATGGGCAAGATTGAGCAGCAGGAAGTGCTGCAAAGGCTTGAAAACCGCCCCAACGGCAAATATGTTGACGTTACGGCCATCACGCCCACGCCCCTTGGCGAAGGCAAGTCCACCACCACCATCGGTCTGGTGCAGGGGCTTGCGCGGCGTGGTTTGCGGTCTTCCGCCGCTATCCGCCAGCCTTCGGGCGGCCCCACCATGGGCATGAAGGGTTCCGCCGCTGGCGGCGGTCTTTCGCAGTGCATCCCGCTCACGCCGTATTCCCTCAACTTTACGGGCGATATCCATGCCGTGGGCGCGGCTCACAATCTTGCCATGACGGCCCTCACATCCCGCATGCAGCACGAGCGCAACTATGACGACGCAACGCTTGAGCGGCTCTCTGGCATGCGCCGTCTGGATATTGACCCCACGCGCGTCAGCACCGGCTGGGTGATGGATTTTTGCGCCCAGGCCCTGCGTAACGTGATTATCGGCATGGAAGGCGACGGCAGGCGCAACGACGGCTTTATGATGCGCTCGCACTTTGACATCACCGTTGCTTCCGAGGTCATGTCCATCCTTTCCGTGGCGCGCGATCTGGCCGATCTGCGGCAGCGCATGGGCCGCATGGTGCTTGCCCTTGACCGCAACGGCAGACCCGTGACCACCGCCGACCTTGAAGTGGACGGCGCCATGACCGCCTGGCTGGTGGAGGCCATCAAGCCCAACCTTATCCAGACCATCGAGGGCCAGCCCGTGCTGGTGCATACTGGCCCCTTCGGCAATATTGCCCTGGGCCAGAGTTCGGTTATTGCCGACAGGGTGGGGCTGAAGCTTGGCGACATCCATGTGACAGAATCCGGCTTTGCCGCAGAAATGGGCTACGAAAAATTCTGGAACCTCAAGTGCCGTTACAGCGGCCTTGCCCCTGACGCGGCGGTGATTGTGGCGACAGTGCGGGCGCTCAAGCACCACGGCGGCGCGCCGCAGCCCCGCCCCGGTCAGCCCCTGCCCGAAGAATACCTGCGGGAAGATGTGGGTCTGGTGGAGGCCGGTTGCGTCAACCTGCTGCACCACATCGGTATTGTACGCCGTTCCGGCGTGCCGTCTGTTGTGTGCATTAACAAGTTTTATACCGACAAGCCCGCTGAAATTGCCGCTATCCGCCGTATCTGCGAAAAGGCGGGGGCAAGCGTGGCTGTTTCTGAACACTGGGAAAAAGGCGGCGAAGGCGCGCTTGAACTGGCAGATGCCGTCATGGACGCCTGCAACTCGCCCAAGCGGAACTTCCGCCCGCTCTACGACTGGAAGCTGCCCATTGCCGAGCGCATTGTCTGCATCGCCCGCGAAGTGTACGGCGCGGACGGCGTGGATTTTGAACCCATGGCCGCCCAGCGGCTCAAGACGCTTCAGGAACGCCCCGATGCGGATGAGCTTGGCGTGTGCATGGTCAAAACCCAGTACTCGCTTTCGGATGATGCCAAGCGCAAGGGCGTGCCTTCTTCCTGGCGGCTGCATGTGCGCGATGTGCTGCTTTTTGGCGGCGCTGGCCTTGTGGCCCCGGTGGCGGGCGATATCAGCCTTATGCCCGGTACTGGCTCCAGGCCTTCCTTCCGCAACATCGATGTGGATGTGACAACCGGGCGCGTAACCGGCGTGTTCTAGGCAAAGCATACAATAAAAGCGTTATCCGGTCTGTTGATTGGCCGGATAACGCTTTTATTGCCTTTCATAAGTAAAAAAAATATTTTTCAGTAATATCTTTCCAACTCATTCTATTCATACTTAATCAGGTTAGCGCATATCAGATATGCCGGTTTTTGCCGCTTGAAAAAAATCACAAAAGACATAGGGTTAGCGCTATAAAAACACCGTATTGATCCACTAGGAGGATCGCATGGAAGTAGTGCTCAGAGGCGTGCGCGGCAGCATTGCCGTGCCAGCTCCGGCCATGTCGTTTTACGGTGGCAACACCTCATGCGTTGAACTGCGCTCCGACAACGGGGCGCTTATTTTTTTTGATGCTGGTACAGGTCTGCGGCAGGCTGGCGAAAACCTGCCGGAAAGCGGCACCTGCCATCTTTTTATTTCGCACGGGCATACAGACCACATTCAGGGGCTGGGGTTCTTCCCCCCCCTGCATTCCCCCCGCTGGACAACCCACATCTATATTCCCGCCTGGCTTGAGGACGTGCTGGACAATCACTTTGCCCACGGCATGTTTCCCATACCTTTCAGCGATTTTGCCGGAAACGTTGTGCGGCACAGCCTTGAACCCGGCGACGAGGTGCATCCCGCCGATGGAGTTGCGGTAGCGGCCATAGCGGCCAACCATCCCGGCGGTGCGCTTGCCTACAGGGTTTGCGCCGACAATGCCGTTTTTGTGTACTCCGGCGATTATGAAATCACCCGCGCCCCCGAAGTGCAGCAGGCGGCGCGCGAACTGCTTGAAGGCTCGGATCTGGCTGTTGTGGACAGCATGTACAGCAAGGCCAGCTATATTGAAGGCTGGGGGCATTCCCGCTGGGAAGACTGGCGTGATCTGGGGCATGCTGCCGGGTCGGGATGCATTGTGCTTTCACACCATGCGCCGGACATGACGGACGCGCAGATAGACGCGCTACAGCGTGAGGCCTTGCACAGTTGCCAGATAAGCGGGCAGCGTCTGTGCTTTGCGCGTGAAGGCATGCGGTTCAGCCTGCCCATGCCCAGGCAGCAGGCCTGCGGAGAATGTGGTCTGGTTCAGTTCAGCGACTGGCTCGACAGGTTTCTGGACGACCTTTCGCAGTATCAGGACGAAAACACGCTGCTTGACCGCATACTCGCCAAATCCCGCGAGATCACGCGGGCAGATGCCGGAACCATTTTTCTTGTTGATGGAGAAGACCTGCTCTTTGCCTACACGCACAATGACAGTCTGTTTTCTGTAAACACTGCCTCAAAGTTCGCCTATTCATCGGCGCGCCTGCCCACCAATCCTCATTCCATTGCGGGCTATGCTGCCTGCACGGGCGAAATGCTCAATATTGTGGATGTGCGCGCCTTGCCAAAGGATTTGCCGTTTTCATTCCGTGATGATTTTGACAAGGCCACGGGATACCACACGGAATCCATGCTCGTGGTGCCGTTTCACGACCACGCGGGGCGCATCTCGGGTGTGATGCAGCTTATCAACAGCCTTGATCCGCGCACGGGCAAGCCCCGCAAGTTCACCCACGATATGGAGCGGCACATACGGGTGCTGGCCCGCGAAATCGCCAATATCCTTGAGCGCAGCCATCTTGTGCGGGCAAGCATCAACAGGCTTGTGCGGCTGGCATCCGTGCATGATCCGCTGGAAACTGGGCCCCATGCCGAGCGCGTGGGCGCCATTGCCGCAGAAATGTACCAGGTGCGGGCCAACCGCCTGTGCCTTGACCCGGACGTGACCCTGCATGTCAAAAGCCAGATACGCCTCGCCGCCATGCTGCACGACATAGGCAAGGTGGGCGTGAGCGATCTGCTGCTGAAAAAGCCGGGCAAGCTCTCTGATGAAGAAATGGCCGTCATGCGGTCGCATACGATTATTGGCGCGGGCATTCTGGAGGCAGAAGCCCAGAGCGGCGGATTCATGACCTTTGCCCGCGAGATAGCCCACCATCACCATCAGAAATGGAACGGCAAGGGCTATGCAGGCCCAAGCGACGCTGGCAGGCTGGAAGGGGAGGATATCCCCCTTGCAGCGCGTATAACCGCCATCGCCGATGTGTTTGACGCGCTGGTTTCTCCCCGTTCGTACAAGGCCGCATGGCCGCACGAAAAGGCTCTTGCTCTCCTGCGCGAGGAGGCGGGCAGTCATTTCGACCCGCAGCTTGTGGAATGCCTTGAAGAAATCATGGACGTTGTCGCCAAAATTTATGAGCGCTTTCCTGATGCGGAGCCGGAACAGGCAAACCGCGATACTGCTTCATGAACATTGCAGATGCCCTGAAACGCCTGCTGCGGCAGCCGTGGCTTTTCACCGCCCTTGTGGGGCTGTGCGGCGGCCTTGCCATGCTGGCGCTGTATGTGGTGCAGCCTGTGGCGCTGCAACGCCTTGATCTGAGAATTTACGATGCGCTGCTGCCCCTGCGGCGGCAAAGCGAGCCTTCTGCGGTACCTCTTGTTGTCGATATAGACGAGGAATCCCTGGCCCGTTACGGACAGTGGCCCTGGCCCCGGTATCTGGTGGCCGACCTTGTGGACAGGCTGGCGCAAAACGGCGCTGCATCCATAGGGCTGGATATCATGTTTGCAGAGCCGGACAGAACTTCGCCAGCGAGCATGCGTGAGGGGCTTTATCGAGACAGGGGCGTGACGCTCGAAATTATTGGCCTGCCTTCGTTTTTGGGGGATTTTGATGCCCTGTTTGCCGCCTCCGTGCGTGCGGCGCCTGTGGTGCTTGGCGCTTTTGCCCGTTATGCGGGCAAGGCGTACACAGGCCCCCTGCCGCAGCCTCCGGCCATGATAGCGCGGGGCGGCAAGGATGCTCCCCCATTCGACGCCTATTTGCCGCCAGCCCTTGGCGCTGTTTTGCCCCTGCCGCGGCTTTTTGCAGAGGCCCCCGTGGGTTTTGTGAATGTCTCGCCCGATGCGGATGGCCTTGTACGGCAGGTTCCGCTACTGCTCAAGCTTGGGGATGCCGTTTACCCATCGCTGGCCTTGCAGGCTCTCATGCGCGCGCTGGGAACTGATGCCCTGCGGCTGTACACAGGGCCGGACGGGCTTTTCAGCGTGGCGGCGGGGGAGTTCAAGATTCCGGTTTCGCGCGAGGGCTATATGCTGGTTCCCTTTCAGGGGGGGCGGCATACTTATAGGTATATCAGCGCCGCCAAGGTGCTGGAGGGCAGTGCAAAGCGGGCTGATATCGACGGTAGCATTGTTTTTGTGGGCACATCCGCACCCGGTCTGGCCGACATCCGCGCAACGCCCTTTGACAGGGTGATGCCGGGGGTGGAAGTGCATGCGGCGGCCATAGACGCCATGATCAGCGGCAATTTTGTGCAGTTGCCATCCTGGGGGCCTGGGGCGCAGGCGTTGATAATCGCCTTTGTGACCTGCGCGGCAACGCTTGCCTTTGGCTTTGCCGGGCCGCGCGTGTATGTGCCGTCTTCGCTGGCGCTGATGGGCGCTACGGTCGTGGCCTCACGCCAGCTGTTTATGGGAGGCCTGTTTCTTTCGCCTCTGTATGGTCTGCTCACCACCCTGCTGTGCGGCGGCTTGCTGCTGAGCGTGCGCTTCTGGCAGGAGGAAAAGCAGAAAATTGTTCTGCGCCGTGCCTTTTCGCGCTATGTATCGCCGGAGGTTGTCAAGCGGATCAGCAAGCGGCAGGGCGATCTGCTGGCGGGCGAAAACCGTGAGCTTTCCATTCTGTTCACGGATATCAGGGGATTTACGAGCCTTTCTGAATCGCTTTCGCCGCAGGATGTGGTGCAACTGCTGAACCGCTATTTTACGCCCATGACGGCCATTGTGCGCAGTCGGCAGGGCACTCTGGACAAGTTCATCGGTGATGCGCTCATGGCCTTCTGGAACGCGCCCCTTGATGTGCCGGGGCATCCCGCGCTGGCGGTGGACGCCGCATTGAGCATGCAGGAGCAGCTTGAGGCGCTGAACGGCGAAATTGAGGCGAACTTTGGCATACGCCTTGCCATGGGCGCGGGCATTCACACCGGGCAGGCCTATGTGGGCAACATGGGGTCGGACGACCTTATCAACTACACCCTCATAGGCGATAATGTGAACCTGGCCTCGCGCCTAGAGGGGCTGTGCAAACGCTACGGCGCGCCCGTGGTGGTGAGCGGGGATACCAGGGAAGGCTGCGGGGATGCCTTTGCCTTTGTTCATCTTGACGTGCTGCGGGTCAAGGGCAAGACGAAGCCTGTCAGCATCTACTGGCCCATGAGGCCGGGTACGGATGCAATTTTTCAGGCGGCTATGCCGCAATGGAGCGCGGCGCGCGCTCTGTATGAACAGGGGGATTTTGGCGAGGCGGCTGCTGGCTTTGCAGCGCTGGCAAAAAGGTATCCCGCCGTTCGTCTGTTTAGCCTGTATCATGAGCGCTCGCTCATGCTCGCGCAGAATCCGCCTGCCCAGTGGGACGGCATCTGGACAATGGAAGGCAAGTAGAAACATCCTGTTGCTGTGGGGGAAACATGATTCGTTCAATGCTGTGGCGCGGGGCTTTGGCCCTGTGCCTGACTTTACTGGCTGGGGGCGTATGTACGGCCAAGGATGTGGGACAGGTTATTTCCTTCAAGGCTGGCGTTACTGCCCAAAGAGATGGGCAGGCAGTGGCGCTGGACATGAAAAGCCCGGTTGGGGATCGGGATACGCTGACGACAGATGCCACGGGTCGGGCGCAGATTCTTTTTGACGACGACACAACCGTGGCGCTTGGTTCCAATACGTCCCTGAGCCTTGAAACGGTTGTCGCAGAAGGTGCTAATCCTGCCTTCAAGGCCAGAATGGGGCAGGGCGTGGCCCGCTTCATCACGGGCAAGATTGTGGAAAAAAATCCTGACGGCTTTTCTGTGGTCACGCCGGATGCTACCGTTGGTATTCGCGGCACCATCTTTGCCGTCCGGGTAGGCAACGGTACCACAACCGTCTTTGTAACCAACACCACCAAGCAGGTCTTTGTTAACGGTGTGCTGGTGCCGACCGGTTTCAAGATCACCCTGCCTCAAGGCACGCCTACGCCCATGACGCCGGCAGACCACAATCTGGTGTCTGGCAGCGTGGCGGCCAACAACCCCGCCTCTAGCGGAACAGCGCAGCTTGCGCCGCCTTCCACTGCTGTGGGTAATCCTGTTGCACCAACGACGCTGGCGCAGACACCCATTGTATCGCAGGCGCTGGGCGAGGGCTTCCGGCAGACGGGCAACGCCAACGTGTCTGGTTCGCTGAACAATGAAGTGTACACGGGATCGTTCAGCTTTCAGGTTAATCTGGCAAGCGGTGCCGTAAGCAACGGCGTCATGCAGTCTGGCAACTTGGACACACCTATGGCAATGACGGGTGGAAGGGGGAGCATCAGCGGCTCAAGCCTGAATGTCAGCGGGTTCACGGCGGATGATTATTCCGGCTCCATGAGCGGCACCGCCGCCCGCAACACATCAGGGCTGTCTGTTTCAGGCGGCTACAAGATCACTAATAACAGTGATGGCGAATTGAGGGAATCTGGCACATTTTCCGGCAAGCAACGATAGGTGGAGCAAACAATGATACGTAATCCATTCCACCTGCTGCAGCTCTGCTGTAGGTTCGCGCTTGCGCTTCTGTGCATGCTTTTGCTGGTCAGTGCCGCCATTGCCGCAGAGGATTCCCCCGCTCTGCGCACGGCGGTAGGATCTGCCAAGGCAGATGCTGCGGCTCTCATGCAACAGGGCAAATATGCTTCCGCATACGATATGTACATGCGCCTGCTGCGTGAAGCGCCGGACGATGATGAAATCAACCTCAATCTGGCGCGCAGTTCCATGCGCAGCGGGCGGTACAATCAGGCTGTAATGGCCTATGAACGCCTCACGGAAAAGTATCCGTCGGAGCCGGTACTCTACAGCGAACTGGCGCAGGCCTATATGGCGCTTGAAGACCGGGACAGCGCGGAACGAGCCATGGCAACCATGCGTTCGCTGAATCCCAACATCAGCAAGGCTGATAATGACCGACTTCTGGATTCGCTTGAAAAGCGTTACGATCACTGGCAGGTGCATGGCAAACTCCGCACCGGGCTGTTGTATGACTCAAACGCTACATTTGGCCCTTCAAGCACCACAATGGATTTGGGTACGTGGCGTGTCAGCCTGCCGGATTCGGAAGCCAAGGGTACCTTTGGCGCTTATTTGGGGGCAAACCTTGATGTGGGCTGGAAGGCCGAGCGGGATACGCCATGGTGGATCGTAGGCGATGCCCAGGGCATGGCGCGCGGCAATGGAGATTCATCGCTTGATGATGTACACAGCCGCACTTCTGAATGGGGCAGGGCGGCGGTGGGCCTTCGCCATCTCACGCCTACAACCATGTTTGATCTGCGCCTCAAGAGCGAAGTTTTTGATTATCAGTGGTACCAGAATGTCACGGCATCCGGCCCGGAAGCTACATGGCTTTGGGCGGTCACGCCGTCATGGCATCTCATTACGCGCGGTACCCTGGATTCGCGGGCATACTCGCGGGACGGCGACCGCAACGGCGCATACTGGACACTGGGCCAGTATGTGCGGCGTTTTTTTGGCGAGAGCAACCATGAAATCATGGTTGGCCTGAGTTATGTGGGCGGCAATACGCCGGAGAAGGCCGATTACTGCTACACCGGATGGGAAGCCAGCGGTAGGCTTTCACTCAAACTGCCCAAGGGCTTTGAGTTTGCCCCCTTTGTTTCCTTTGAAAATGACTGGTACAACGGCCCGGCAACGGCCCTTGAAACGTCAAACAGGCTTGACCAGAAATGGCGCACCGGCGCGGCCCTTACGTGGCACATTACCGATGCATGGTCGGTTGAAACTACGTACCAGTATACTCACAACAATTCGGAAAGCCCGTTGTACAGATATGATCAGTCCCTTGTTTCTCTGGGAGTTGCCTGGTCGTTCTAGGGTCGGCTAGGATCATGGTATTGACGCCCACGGGTCACTTCATTCGCAACAAAAAATGGCTTGTGGGAAACCACAAGCCATTTTGCGTAAAATCTGCCAGAGAGCCGAGACAAAAAAAGAGCCGCTGTAACAGCGGCTCTTTGAGCTTGAAAATCCTGAGGCTTGGGTCAACGCCCTAGCGGGCGCAGAGGCGTTCTGCCGGGATAATGACAAAGTCGTGGGCCTTGAGTACTTCAATAGCCTGATCGACCTTGTCAAAGCGAAAGATCATGACGGCGCTTTCGGCTTCGCGCTGCACAAAGGCGTACATGTATTCCACGTTGATGCCGTTCTTGGAAACCGTCTGAAGGACGGAATCGAGGCCGCCGGGGACATCGGGAACTTCCACGGCCACAACGCTTGTGCGGCCAAGGGTGAATCCCTTTTCTTTCAAAACAACCTTGGCTTTATCATGGTCGCATACAATCATGCGCAGAATGCCGAAGTCAGAAGTATCGGCCAG
Organism: Desulfovibrio sp.; assembly: GCF_035644575.1. Taxonomy (GTDB): domain Bacteria; phylum Desulfobacterota; class Desulfovibrionia; order Desulfovibrionales; family Desulfovibrionaceae; genus Desulfovibrio. The sequence goes on from NZ_DASQOG010000115.1 coordinate 13,906, forward strand.
CGAGAGCGCGCGAATATTAATGCCAGCCTCTGCCAGAGTATGCGTAACCTCGGCCAGACGCCCGGCCCGGTTTTCCAGAAAAACTGAAAGCTGTTCCGTTTTCATGACAAATCCTTATGTTTCAACGGGCGGTTCTATGCCTTGTGATTGGGATCGTCAGTAGACGTGGGCTGCTTTTTATCCTTGGGGGTTATGTCAATTTCATCCGGCTCGGTTGAAGAGCGGCGAAAGTTGCGGATTGCCCGACCCAGCCCGCCGCCGATTTCCGGCAGTTTGTTCGACCCGAAAACAAGCAGAACCACAACAAGTAAGAGCAATAATTCAGGCATGCTTACGCCGAACATGCGGGGAGCCTCCGTTGAGAGTTGGGCAATAATGCAAATTACACCCTAAAAGATAAGCCTTGCTAAACCCAAGGTCAAGGTGAAACCTGGAGCCGACCGGGTGGACGGCTCCATCCTCGCGCCGCAGAGCGGCAATTTGCCTTGGTTGGTTGCCGGGGGCTTACTTGCCCATGGCGTTCATGAAATCCTTGTTGGATTTGGTCGCGCGCATTTTGTCCAGCAAAAATTCCATGCTGTCGATGGAAGACATGGGCGCAAGAATTTTGCGCAGAATCCACACGCGGTTGAGCACATCGTCGGCCAGCAGCAGATCTTCCTTGCGGGTGCCCGTGCGGTTGATGTCGATGGCGGGGAAGACGCGTTTTTCCGAAAGGTGGCGGTCGAGGTAGATTTCCATGTTGCCGGTACCTTTGAATTCTTCAAAGATAACTTCATCCATGCGGGAACCCGTGTCGATAAGCGCCGTAGCGATGATGGTGAGGCTGCCGCCTTCTTCAATATTGCGGGCCGCGCCAAAAAAGCGTTTGGGCCGTTGCAGGGCGTTGGCGTCAAGACCGCCGGAGAGCACCCGGCCGGAAGAAGGAGTAACCGCGTTATACGCGCGCCCCAGGCGGGTGATGGAGTCGAGCAGAATGACAACATCGCGCTTGCGTTCCACAAGGCGCTTGGCTTTTTCAAGCACCATCTCGCACACCTGCACGTGGCGCTGCGGCGGTTCGTCAAAGGTGGAGCTGATAACCTCGGCCTTTTTGACTGTGCGCTCCATGTCGGTAACTTCTTCCGGGCGCTCGTCAATCAAAAGCACAATGAGGTACACATCGGGGTTATTGGCGTTAATGGCATTGGCCAGCGCCTGGAGCAGGATTGTTTTACCCGTGCGCGGCGGGGCCACGATAAGGCCGCGCTGCCCGCAGCCAATGGGGGCCATGATGTCGATAACGCGGTTGGAAAGATTTTTCTCGCCATTTTCCATGACGAGCTGGCGGTCAGGATAGATTGGCGTGAGGTTGTCGAACAGAACAAGATTTTTAGCGTGTTCCGGCGGTTCAAAGCCGATCTCGGTGACCTTGAGCAGGGCAAAGTAGCGTTCGCCCTCCTTGGGGGGGCGGATCTGACCGGAAACTATATCGCCCTTGCGCAAGGAAAACCGCCTGATCTGCGAAGGCGACACGTAGATGTCGTCCGGGCCGGGCATGTAGCTGCACAGCGGCGAGCGCAAAAAGCCAAAGCCATCGGGCAGAATTTCAAGCACGCCATCACCGTAAATGGCGCCGTTTTGTGAAGCACAGGTGGAAAGCAGAGCGAAAATGAGTTCCTGCTTACGCATGGAACTGGCATTTTCAATTTCATACTGCTCAGCCAGCTCCATGAGTTCCTGCATGCTACGCGTCTTCAGATCCGTGAGGCTCAAGGCGCTGTCGGTCAACAGTGTGGAAGTAGCTTTCTTTTTGCGCATAACAGTCCGATATTTTGATAAGACACAGGGTAACGCTTACAATATTTGCATATTGTAGCGTGGTAGGCGGATGATATTGGGAACAAAAAAGATGTGTGAAAATGCGATTAGCCCATCTTTTCTGTAATGGCAAGGAAAAAATACGTCGCTGTTCACAAAAAATTCGGTCTGGGTGTGAGCGGGCTAGCTGGCGGTTTCTTCTGGTGCTGGCGGGGGGGCATAAATTTCAAGCAGTTCGTCGCGCACCTTGTCTTCTGCGATTTCCAGAACTTCTGACAATTCGCCGGTCACAAGGCCCATAGCCTGCTCCTGAAGCCGCCGTTCGCCAAAAGAAAGCTCCTTGCTGCGGCCAATAAGCAGCAACTCGCGCAGCACTTCGGCCACAATAGCAAGGCTCGGGCTTTTGAGCCGCTCGGAATATTCGCGGAAGCGGCGGTTCCAGTTCTGGCCTGTGTATACAACCTTGCCCGAATCATTGCGGAGGGATTCGAGAATCGTGGATGCTTCATCCTTGGGCGTAAGGGTGCGCAGGCCCACATGGGCGGCATTGTTTACCGGAACCATCAGCGTGACGTTGTTTGCCCGAATGCGCACAATATAGAGCTCACAGACAAGCCCCCCAACGGTTTTGCTGTCTATGCGTTCTATTTGGCCCACACCTTGGGCAGGATATACAACGAGATCGTCCGGAGTGAACATGATGCCACCAAAACGCCCCTAAAGGCGCCAATAAACGAGACCTGGAGCGATAGCTGGAAGTCGCGAATTAAATGAAGTATTGAAGAGTCGGAAACCGACTCTTCAAATATCCTAGTCCAAGAATGGGCAGGAGTCCAGTTGAAAAAGTATTTTGCTCATATTTGGGGCAATGGGCATTTGACCGGGCCAGCAAGGCAGTGCGCAAATACTGTTGCAGAAGGCTTACAGCATTGGCCTGCTGCAAATTGATTGCAAAACCAGCGGTTACAGAAAGCCATTATCAAAAGGCAGCACTGCATGGCATTGCTCAGGATGCCTTTCGCGCAGCACGAACTGCGCTGTCGAGCCCTTTATCGGCAAAGGCAAACAATGTATCGGCGGCAAGTTCCATCGAATTCTCAATGTTTTTTGCATCTTCGCCTTCCGGCCGACCCAGTACCCAGTTGGTCACGTCACCCTTGTGCGGCGGGCGGCCAATGCCCATGCGCAGGCGGTAAAAATCTGGCGTTCCCAAAAGTTCTGTGATGGATTTCAGCCCATTGTGCCCGGCATTGCCCCCGCCAAGCTTAAAGCGCAGCTCCCCGGCGGGGATGTCCAGCTCGTCATGCACGACAACAAGATCATGCGGCTTGAGTTTGTGCCAGGCGAGCAGCGGCTGCACGCACTGGCCGCTCAGGTTCATGAATGTCTGCGGTTTGGCCGCAAGCCATAAGCCCCCAAGCTTTGGCAGGCGCAAGCGCCACAATTCGCAAGAAAATTTGCCGCCGTTCTGCTGGCTCGCCTCGCCGTCTCTGGCGGCAAGTTCCACAAGATAGCTCACAAAATCAAAGCCGCAATTATGACGTGTGTGGTCGTATTTGGCGCCGGGATTGCCCAGGCCTACGATAACGCCTTTATAATCCATTGGATGCGCCTCCGGGGGCGATTTTAGGGCAACTTCATTTTGAAATTGCTCTGATGACTGCGAGAGCAGGCACTCGCCGTGAAGGTATGAGCGCAATTTACTTGCGCGGTTAAATGCCGGAACCGGCGTGTCTTAAACTTTGAAAATGTATATTTTCAAAGTTTATCTGCTCTGGTCTGCTCAAGGTGCAGCGGCAGGCCAAGCCCCGCGCATGCCGCTGCTGCGGTGCGGGCCATGAAGTGGCACAGCGGGGGATTCATGGCGGCCAGATGCCCGCCGCCGGGCAGCCAGACCAGCTTTTTGGCCGGTGCCTTGAGGCAGTCAAAGGTGGCCTGAATGATGGCTGGCGTAAACAGGGCATCGTTTTGAGCGCTGAAAAAACACAGGGGGCACTGTAGCCCCTCGGGCAGACGCGTGTTGAACAGGCTGGCCAAAAAACTCAGGGGGTACGTCAGCCGTGTTCTGCGGCGGTTGCTCACAGTTCGCCGCGCGCCGGAAATGATCCGCCAGGAATCAAGATAAGCCTGCAAGGGCATGGGCAGCCACGGCAGCCAGTGTGCCAGTCTACAGAAAATACGTTCAATATCCGCCCTGCGGTCAGCCAGCCCGGCAAAGCGCGTCAGATAGACAGCCTCGCGCATCTGGGGCAACACGCCGGTAATGGGGAATGCCGCCGTAAGGCTGGAGGATGCCGCAGCGTGCGCCAAGGCGAGTATGCCGCCCTGGCTGTGCCCGCATACGGCAATGTGGGCATGGCCTGCGTCACGCAGCCATGCCTCGGCGTCCAGGCAGTTTTGCCGCAGGTCGTCAAAGCTGAAACCCGCGCTGTGGCGGTTCAGCCCGTGCCCGGTAAAATGCACTGCGGCAACGGCAAAGCCAGCTTGCTGCAAGGCGGCAATCATGGGCCGATACTGTATGGGCGACAGCATGGTGCCAGGATAAAACAGCATGACCCCGGCCCCATGATTGGGCCAGAGTTCGAGCCGCAGTTCCCGGTTATGGGCAGACAGCTTGTGCGTGACAAAGGCTGGTTTGTTCATGGCGCCATGCGTACATAAAATGAGGCCGGTTCCGCTAGGAACCGGCCAATACAGTCGCACAAAGGCCCGATGACCGGGCTTTGCGTCAAACAGTCTTATTCGGCGGCTTCAGCGGCTTCCTTGGCCTTGGAAAGAACGCTGACGATGGCGAAGTTCTGGTCGTAAACAGCCTTGACGTTTTCGGGCAGCTGCAGGTCGCCCACGCAGATGGTGGTGTTGATGTCCATGGGGGTCACATCAACAACGATCTTTTTGGGCATGTCCAGGGGCTTGCTGCACAGGCGCACGATTTCGCGGTAGGTTTCAAGC
>NZ_DASQOG010000116.1:0-16033 GCF_035644575.1 Desulfovibrio sp.
GTCCCTGTAGCCCAGTTTTGCGGGCTGGTCTTCAAGTGACGCATTTTCCCGAGGTTAACAGCTATGTGCAGAATTGGTTCCATCAAGAGCAAGACGCCTGTACCCCCCTCAATGGCGCTCAATCTAATGCTGCCGCAGCAGGAAGGGCATGACAACTCCGGTTTTGCTATGGTTATGCAAGACCTGGAGGGCGTGTTCAGCCACTACAAAGACAAGCCCCTGCTTTCATTGGCCTGCACCCCCGAGGGTGTGCAACTGGTCAACGACTACATGGAAGAAAAGGGTTTTGTGCAGGTTGCCCAGTGGGTGCCTGAAGTGGACAAACGCCCCGGCCTCAAGATTGAGGCCATGCCCCGTTACGTCTTCCGCAACTATGACTACCCGGAGGAATACCGCTCCCGTAGTCAGGAAGATCGTGAAAACCTGCTGCTGGACACGCGCCTTGAGCTGCGGGACTTATTGGCCGAGAAAAAGAATGGCTTTGTCTATTCGTTCTGGCCCGATGTGCTGACCCTTAAAGAAATCGGTGATCCTGCCGACATAGCTGTATATTTTCGACTATGGAAAGACGATGGCCGCCTGACCGCGCGCAATATCGTGACCCAGTGCCGCCAGAATACCAACTACGCCATCGTGCGTTACGCTGCGCATCCCTTCTTTTTGCAGGGCTACACTGTGTGCGCCAACGGCGAGAACACGTTTTTCACCAAGAACAAAGAGTTTCAGAAGTCGCTGCACAGAGGTTATGTGGGTTTTGAATCCGACTCGCAGAACTTTCTGTACACCTTGCACTATGTCTTGCATGAGCTGCGTTGGCCCATCAAGTATTACAAGCATGTTATCACGCCCCTGCCTTTTGTGGAGGCGGAACAGCGCGCTGACCGCAAGGTGCTGAATCTTATTCGCGAATCCCTCGCGCATCTGGAGATCAACGGCCCCAACACCATCATCGGCCTTCTGCCTGACGGCAAGATGATTACCTGCTGCGACTCCAAAAAGCTGCGGCCCGTTGTTGTGGGCGTAAACTCGGACATGGTGGCCATCGCCTCCGAGGTCTGCGGTCTGAACGCCATCATGCCCGACCGCGACATCTCCAACGACATCTATCCCAATGAACGGGAAATGGTGGTTATTGACAACGATCTGGCGGTGCAGCGATGGAATCAGTAAGAACTCAGGACGTAAGTGTTAACGACCTGCGCTGGAAGATAGAATACCGCCCCGATTTGTGCACCATGTGCGGCTCGTGCGTGGCGGCGTGTACTTTCAACGCCATTGAAGTGGGCATGATGCGCCGCAGCATCACGCTTTCGCGCAAGGCCTTTCCCGACCCTACGCAGGAGCATTCCGCGCGTCCGGTCATCATGCAAAAGGCCAGCATCCCCAACGCCTGCGTTGGGTGCGGCATGTGCGAAAAAATCTGCCCCAACGCGGCCATCAAACCCGTGCGCAACCAGGATAACCGGTTCCCCGTGCTGGCGCGTCACCACGGCCCCGTCAAACGGGGCGGACGCACCAACCTGAACCCGCCGCGCACGCTCGATTCCATCTTTGTGGGCCGCATCAGCCAGATGACCGACCCCGCGCTGGATTCCGAGCGTCACACCTTTGATATCCGCTCGCCCCTTGGCCGCGTCATGCTTGCCAAGGAACTGCCCCTGCGCGTTGACGGCGACAGCCTTGTGCTGACCGAGCGCACCCCCCCGGTGCACTGGATTTACCCCGCCATCTTCAGCGACATGAGCATCGGCGCGCTCTCCACCCGCGCGTGGGAAGCCATTGCCCTTGCCGCAGCCTATCTTAATGAACACTGCGGCATGCCCGTGCGCATGTGCTCGGGCGAGGGCGGCATGCCCATCAAGCTGCTGGAATCCGACCAGCTCAAGTACATGATCTTGCAGATCGCCTCCGGTCACTTTGGCTGGAACCGCATCATCAAGGCCATGCCCCGCATGAAGACCGACCCGGCGGGCGTGCTCATCAAGATTGGGCAGGGTGCAAAACCCGGCGACGGCGGCCTGCTGCCCGCAGCCAAGGTGGCTCCGCACATTCAGGCCATCCGTGGCGTGCCCAAGGCGACCCTGCATTCGCCGCCGAACCATCAGGGCCTGTATTCCATTGAAGAATCCGTGCAGAAAATGCACCTTTCGCTCAATGCGGCCTTTGGCTTCCGCGTGCCGGTGGCTATCAAGTGCGCTGCATCTGCCACGTCTGTTTCCGTTTACAACAACCTGCTGCGCGATCCCTACAAGATTTGCGGCGGGTTCTTCATCGACGGCATTCAGGGCGGCACCGGCGCTGCCAACGAGGTTTCGCTGGAGCATACCGGGCATCCCATTGTTTCCAAGCTGCGCGACTGCTACATGGCTGCCGTTGCCCAGGGTCTTCAGGGGCAGATTCCCCTGTGGGCTGGCGGCGGCATAGGCCTGACGGGCAACGCGGCTGCGGATGCCTTCAAGATGATCTGTCTTGGCGCCAACGGCGTTATCATCGGCAAGATTCTCATTCAGTTGCTGGGCTGCGTCGGCAATGAACACGGCCGCTGCAATGCCTGTAATACCGGCAAATGTCCCACGGGCATATGCACCCAGGATCCGCGTCTGGTCAAAAGGCTGGATGTGGACAGGGGCGCGCAGAACATTGTGGACTACATGCTGGCCTTTGACTCCGAACTGCGCAAGCTGCTGGCCCCTGTGGGCAACAGTTCGCTGCCGGTTGGGCGTTCCGACGCCTTGGTTACCACGGACAAGGCTGTGGCCGACAAGCTGGATATCCAGTACGCCTGTTAGACTTTGGCGAGGAGCAGAACATGCTGCGCGTTAGCACGGTAGACGAACACAAGCGCATGTCCACCCAGGATTTGCTGCTGGCCATTGAGGCGGCGGTAGAGAAGGGCGAGACTGACTTTTATATTGAGGCCTCGGGCCAGCACGACATCGGCGGCCCCCTGTGGAACAAAGAAGGAAAAAAGCTGACCTTCAAGGTCAGCAACCCCGGTCAGCGGGTAGGCTCCATGTGCCTGCCCAACACCGAAATCCTGGTTGAAGGCTCCGCCTCGGCGGACGTAGGCTGGTTGAACGCGGGCGGGCGCATTGTGGTGCGCGGCGATGCGGGCGACACTGCGGCCCACTGCGCGGCAGCTGGCACTGTTTACATTGGTGGCCGCGCGGGTACCCGCTCAGGCTCCCTCATGAAGCACGACCCCCTTTATGAAGCGCCGGAACTCTGGGTGCTCAAGAGCGTGGGCAGTTTCTCTTTTGAATTCATGGGCGGCGGCAAGGCCGTTGTGTGCGGCCATGACAGCCAGAACATTGCCTCGGTCATGGGCGAACGCTCCTGCGTCGGCATGGTTGGCGGTGCTGTTTACTTCCGTGGGCCTGTTGGACAGCTGCCCAAGGACGTGCGACTTAATCCCCTGGACGATGAAGACATCGCCTGGCTTGACGCTGGTCTTGACGATTTTCTGATGGCCATTGACCAGCCCAGCCTGCGCAGCGAACTGTGCGACTGGAGCCAGTGGCAGAAGATCACGCCGCTGCCGTTTGAGGAGCGGGGCCAGAAGGAAGTCTTGAGCCTTGGGCAGTTCCGCAGCAAGGAATGGATACCCAGCGGTATTTTCAGCGATGTGGCCCCCGATGACTTTATGGTCAACGGGCTGGTGGCGCGCGGCGATTATCGCATGCGCGTGCCCATGTGGCAGAACGCCGAATATGCCGCCCCTTGTGAATTCAACTGCCCGGCGTCCATCCCCACCCAGCGCAGACTTAACCTTCTGCGTGAAGGTAATGTGGAAGAAGCCTACCGCATGGTGCTGGATTACACGCCGTTCCCCGGTTCCGTCTGCGGCAGCGTGTGCCCCAACCCCTGCATGCAGAGCTGCACGCGCACTGATCTGGACAGCCCCGTGCAGATCGGCAAGCTCGGTTCCTGTTCTGCGGACATCACGGTCGAAAAGCCCAAAACCCGCACCGGCAAGCACATTGGCGTGATCGGCGGCGGTGTTGGCGGCCTCACGGCTGCCTGGCAGCTGGCCCGTCTGGGCCACGACGTCACCGTGTACGAAGCCGATTCCGTCATGGGCGGCAAGCTTGAGCAGGTGATTCCCCGTGCCCGCCTGAACCATGACCTGCTGCGCAAGGAACTCAAGCGCATTGAGGACATGGGCGTGACCTTTGTGAACAATTGCCCTGTTGACGCCAAAAAGTTCGAGGAACTGCGCAAAAAGCACTCCGCCCTGGTGGTCGCCACCGGCGGGCATGTACCGCGCATCTTCCCCTGGCCCGGTCATGAAAAGATCGTGGCTGGCATAGACTTTCTGAAGGCCATCAACAAGGGCGAAAAGCCCGCCGTGCCCGACAGCGTGATTGTTATCGGTTGCGGCAACGCGGGTATGGACGCCGCTGTGGGCGCATACGCCATGGGCGCCAAGCAGGTGACCTGCATCGACGTGCAGAAGCCCGCCGCCTTTGCCCATGAAATTGAGCATGTTGAAGGGCTGGGCGGCAAGCTTGTGTGGCCCGTGCAGACCAAGGAAGTCACCGATAACGGCATCATCACCCAGGAAGGGACGCTCATTCCCGGCAAGATGGTCATTATCACCATTGGCGAATCGCCCGACCTCTCCTTCCTGCCGGAAGGGCTGGAAAAGTTCCGCGAATGGATCGTGCCCAAGCCCGACCTCAGCATCATGGACGGCGTTTTTGCAGTGGGCGACGTTATCAAGCCCGGTTTGCTGGTGCATGCCATCGGCACGGGCCGCGATGCCGCCTTTGCCGCAGATGCCTTTGTGCGCGGCGAAACCTACACGCCGGAAAAGAAAAAGCTCGTGCCTTCCACGCGTCTGCACACGGCCTATTTTGCCAAGTGTCATGACCGTGAGCTGCCGACGCCGCAGGATGAATTCTCCCGCTGCGTGAGCTGCGGCACCTGCCGCGACTGCAAGATGTGCCTCAAATCCTGCCCGGAAAAGGCCATTGACCGCAAGGAAACCGCTGGCGGTGGATTTGAATACGTTTCAGATCCTGCCCGCTGCATCGGCTGCGGCATCTGCTCCGGTATCTGCCCCTGCGGCATCTGGACCATGTATCCCAACTGGGACATGAGCTAGGCCTCTGGCGGGCTTTTTGCCTGCCCTGAATGAACGCAAAGCCCCCTTTCTCCCGCAACCCGGGTCAGAAAGGGGGCTTTTTTGCGCCGCCAGTGCCAGGCATACTGACTTTTGTTTGAAGCAAAATTATTGCATACTGGGTTCAGGCACAGTTTATCTGAATTCAGACCGCACTGTATTTTGCCGTGCTTTGCGCGCAATCGCAGTATGCGGTTTCACTGCCAGCATTTTCAGGAGAATTTCAATGGATGTTTTTGAAGCCCTGTTTACCCGCCGCAGCATACGTAAATTCACGGCTGAGCCTGTGAGCGATGAAGACTTGCAGCTCGTACTCAAGGCCGCCATGTGCGCGCCCAGCGCACACAACAAACAGCCCTGGCACTTTGTGGTTGTGCGCGACAAGGCCCTGCTGGCCTCCATTGCCGAGCGGCACCCCTATGCCAAAATGGCCGCTGAAGCGCCTGTTGTGATTGTGGTTTGCGCCAATCCCGAAGAAGCCAAGGTTCCCGGCTACTGGCAGCAGGATTGCACGGCCGCTCTGGAAAACATGCTCATCGCCGCGCGCGGCCTGAACATTGGCACGGTGTGGTGCGGCATGTACCCCTTTGAAGACCGCGTTGAACCTATCCGCGAACTGCTCAATGTTCCGGACCAGATCAACATGCTCGGTCTTGTGGTCATGGGGCATCCTGCGCAGCCCTTTGCCGAGGCGGACAGATTCAACGAAAGCAAGGTTCACCTGAACGGCTGGTAAACAGCGCTACTCCGCAACCTTGAGGCCTGCACTCATGGATTCACAACCTTTGCGCTCCGGCGCGGGCTGCGCGCCGCACATTATTGTAGATGACGCGCAACCGGATGATATGGCGGCAGTGCAGGACATTTATGCCTGGCACGTGCTGCACGGGCTGGCAACGTTTGAAGAGCTGCCGCCCAACATGGAAGAAATGGAGCGTCGCCGCCAGGCAGTGCTCGCACTTGGTTTGCCCTATCTGGTGGCCCGGCAGGACAATACCGTTGTGGGCTATTGTTACGCTGGTCTATACGGTGCGCGGTCAGCTTACAGATTTTGCCTGGAAGATTCCATCTATGTTGCCCAACAGGCCATGGGGCAAGGGCTTGGGCATGCGCTGCTGCAAGCGCTCATTGAGCGGTGCGAGCGCGGCCCCTGGCGGCAGATGGTGGCTGTTATCGGCCACAGCGGCAACGCTGGTTCCATTGCCCTGCATGCGGCGCATGGCTTTAGGCACGCAGGTGTGCTCCAGTCTGCGGGCTACAAGCTCGGCCAATGGGTTGATGTTGTGCTGATGCAGCGGCCACTGGGACTTGGAGACACCACTGGCGTGTGATTCCAGGGAGTTGCGGCGCGACACTCTATCATATGAATGCACGTAATCACAAAAAAAGCCTGTTGCGGCGGAATGTGTCCTTCTCAGGAATATTCCACAACGCAACAGGCTTTTTGTTATTCTTGCAGGCAAGCATGCTCAGGCATGACTGCCAACCGTAGTGTTATACGCCCAGAGCGATCATGGCGTCAGCCACCTTGCGGAAGCCCGCAATGTTCGCGCCCATCACAAGGTTGCCCTTGTGGCCGAATTCTGCGGCAGTGGCAGCGGCACGCTGGTGAATATCATACATGATGTGCTTGAGCTGGTTGTCCACCGCTTCAAACGTCCAGCGCTGCATGCTGGCATTCTGCGCCATTTCAAGCTGGCTCACAGACACGCCGCCCGCGTTGGCGGCCTTGGCGGGGCCGTAGGCGATGCCGGAGGAGATAAAGGCATGCACTGCGTCAAGCGTAGAGGGCATGTTTGCACCTTCCGCCACGCAACCGCAGCCATTGGCCAGCAGGGTCTCGGCGTCCGCAAGGTTCAGTTCGTTCTGCGTCGCGCAGGGAAAAGCCGCAAAGCAGGGTACGTTCCACACGGCATTGCGCCCAGCGGGATAGGACGCCACAGGCGTGTACTTGGCGGAAGAAACCAGCTCCGCATAACGGGTGAGGGGGCCGCGCTCAATTTCTTTCACCTGCTTGAGCACGTCCAGCCTGATGCCCTCAGGGTCATAGATCATGCCGCGCGAGTCGGAAACTGTCACGGGTTTTGCCCCCACCTGAGTAAGCTTCTGGCAGCAGTGGATAGCCACGTTGCCCGCGCCTGAGACCGTGCAGACCTTGCCTTCAAGGCTCTGGCCTCGCGCATCGAGCATGGCCTGGGCAAAATACACAGCGCCGTAGCCAGTGGCTTCAGGCCGCGCCAGCGAACCGCCAAAGAGCAGGTTTTTGCCGGTGAGTACGCCTTCATAACGCCGGGTCAGGCGTTTGTACTGCCCAAAAAGAAAGCTGATTTCCTGACTGCCCACGCCAATATCGCCAGCAGGCACATCAACAGTTGCGCCAATGTGCGTCCAGAGTTCCGTCATGAATGCCTGGCAGAAGCGCATGATCTCCGTCTTGGATTTACCCTTGGGGTTAAAATCCGAGCCGCCCTTGGCGCCGCCAATGGCAAGGCCCGAGAGCGAGTTCTTGAAAATCTGCTCAAAGCCAAGAAATTTCAGCACGCCCTGATTTACGCTGGGGTGAAAGCGCAGGCCGCCCTTGAACGGGCCGAGAGCCGAGTTGTACTGAACCCGATACCCCCGGTTAACCTGAACCTGCCCTGTGTCGTCCATCCATTGCACGCGGAAGGAGACGCAGCGTTCCGGCTCCACAATCCGCTCAAGGATTTTCATTTTTGCGTATTCAGTTTGCTTGTCCAGAATGGGTTGCAGACTTTGCAACACCTCTTGTACTGCCTGCAAAAAAACAGGCTCATGGGGGTAGGCTTCTTTAAGGTTATTTAACACACGTTCAACATAAGGCATGTTGCTCTCCTGATAGGGGGGGTAAGGATTGCACGAAAAAATTTCCGCATAACATTGATCCAAGCAGGTTTTTTTTAGACAAGATGATGTAGTTTGACAAGAATTTAAAAAAATACGTAATCCGATATGAGGGATGTGACGTTTGCGACAAAAAGCCCCGGTCGGCTTGAGGGCTGACCGGGGCAGATGGCCGGAAATGCGGAATTTCTGGCATCAGCCAGCAAAAGGTTCTGGTGTCGCTTCCAGCGCGGAGTGCAACGCTTCGTCCAGTGTCGGGTGCGCAAACATGAAGGCGTTGAGCGCGTTGCCGTGGTATTGGCCTATGAGCAGCAACTGCGCCGCTGTGACAAGGTGCGAAACACCGTGCCCCAGAGCAGCAATGCCAACAATGCTCCCGTTCTGCCACACAATCTTGATAAAGCCGGACGCATCGCCCCCGGCCTGGGCAATGGCGTTGCCCATGAGCTGCGCCTTGGAAACTGCCACCGGGCCGCTCTGGGCCAGGGCCTGCCTGGCGGTAATGCCAACACGCATGATTTCCAGACTGCCGTAAACGCAGGAAGGCACCGGCCCGGAGGCGTAGGGGCCGCTTTGCGCTCCAACAATGCGCCGCGCCACATACGCGCCCTGATGCTCGGCAGCATGCGCCAACAGGGTTTGCCCGTTGATGTCGCCAATGGCGTAAACATTTGGGGCTGCCATAAGGTGCTCGTCAACGGTGATGAATCCGCGCGCCTGAAGCGTGCATCCGGCTTTTTCCGCTCCAAGATTGTCAGTGTTGGGCGTTCTGCCCACAGCCACAAGAGCCTTGGCGGCGGTCAGTTCCCTGCCGTCCTCAAGAACGAGCACTGCCGCGCCCTCACGCGTTGTCAGTGATGCAGCCTTAACGCCAGTGATGCAGGTTATGCCGGTTTTGCCAAGGAGCTTTGCCATTTCCAGACCAAGATCGGCATCTTCCGTTGGGGCAAGGTGGGGTGCGGCTTCTACAATGGTGACCTTGCTGCCCATGGCGTTGAAAAAGTCGGCCATTTCAAGGCCAATGGCCCCCGCGCCCACAACAATCAGACTTTCCGGCACAGCGGGCACGCGCAGCATGTCTGTGCTGTCCAGAACCGCGTCATGGTCAGGCGTCATGCCGGGGAATGCGGCGGAGCGGGAACCGCCAGCAAGGATGATGTGTTCTGCGCACAGATTCTGCACACTGCCGTCTGCGGCTGTCACCATAACCTCGGAGGGGCTGACGCAAGCGGTGCGGCCTTCAATGAGTGTTACGCCAAGCTGCTCCAGGCCTTTGCTCAGAGTCTGGGACGAGGCTTTGACAAAACGCTGAATCCGTTTTTGCAGAGCATCGTAATCCACTTCAATGCTGCCCTTGGCCACGCGTTGGCGCTCAAGACCACGCAGCAATCCCGCAGGAGCGGTTGCGCCCAGGAGCAGTTTGGTTGGGATGCAGCCGCAGTTAAGGCATACGCCGCCCATATGGGTGCTTTCAATCAGCGCAACGGATTTTCCACCACGGGCAAGTATGCCTGCGGCCTTGGCTCCGCCTGGGCCGCCGCCGATAATGACAACATCAAACGTATTCATGCGTTCTCCGGATATTGGCAGTTGGGCATGTGTCACGCGCACGGTTAATCAGGGCGTGGCTGTCATGGCCCCACTGAAGGCTGCTGTTAGAGGGAAAGGCCGCTGGCTCCTCGCTGGGTGCAGTAGCGCACGGCTTGTGGCAGAGCATGGTACGGTGTCTTGAATACATTGTCACCATGCGCGGTCTGGCGGCGGGGATAGACTGCGTATTCTGCGTATCGAGGTGGCGCTGTGCTTTTGCCGGGGCATCAAAAAAATAATTTTTATAATCACGCATTTAATAAAAAACGTGATGATTTAATCGTATGAAATAACAGAATATTAATATTTATCTGTGTACCGCTGCGAGTGGTTGGCTATTTTACTGCAAAGCCTGTAGTCTTGCTCCATACAAAGCGGAGGTTGTCCTCCCCCCGATTATTCCAGTCACTCCGCAAACTGAAGGAGAACCATATGGAAACCAGCGCAAGAAACGTTTTTTCCGGAAAAATTGTTGCCGTTAACTCCGGCGCAGTCAATGATGAAGTGGAATTGGCCGTTGAAGGCGGTATTAACATCGTTGCCTCCATTACCAAGGTGAGCACCAAGAATCTTGGTCTCAAGCCTGGCGCCAGCGCAATGGCCCTCATCAAGGCCAGCTTTGTACTGCTGATGAATGATGCAGAAAACTACCTACTCTCTACCCGCAACCAGTTTGCCGGTACTGTGAGCAAAGTTACGCCCGGCGCGGTCAATGCCGAGGTTATTGTTGAACTGCCCGGCGGCGCTTCCATCGCATCCATTGTGACCATGGGCAGCATCAAGAACCTTGGCCTGGAACCCGGCAAAAAGGTTACCGCCATTGTTAAGGCCTCGCAGGTTATTCTTGCTGTAGCCAAGTAAATCGATTCATTGAGTTTAGGTTCAGGGCCATTCTCACAGGCCCTGATCTGTAGCGGCTCTGCTGTTTGCACTAAACGGCAGAGCCGAATTTTTTGCTCTGGCCTGCGTATATAACATGCTGAAAGGTTATTATTTTTGACCGCCTTTCGTGCCTGGCTCAAAAAAAAATTGACCTGACCATATAGCCTGCGGCCTCGCCTTCTGATATTTGAGGCGGCGCGGGTGGCTTGCGCCGTTCCACGGCAAAGGGCAGGCCCCTGTAATACTCGTACTACTGGAATTTTATGAACAAAAAACTCGTGCGCGATTCATTTGTGGTTGGGGCGGCCTTGTTCGCCATGCTTTTTGGCGCGGGGAATGTGGTTTTTCCTCCCTACATCGGCCTGACGGCGGGATCGCAGTGGTTTACGGGTTTTTTGTGCTATTACGCGGCAGATGTGGGCCTTGCCCTGCTGACCATTTACGCCATGCTGGCTTCTTCCTGCATTGACAGAAAGGAAGGGCTTTTTTACAGGCTTGGCGGAACCCCGGCCATGCTCATGATGCTGGCAATCATTATGTGCATTGGGCCGTTGCTGGCCATTCCCCGCACAGGGGCCACCGCCTTTGCCATTTCTTTTGCGCCGCTTGGCTACTCGTCCAGGGGGTTCAGCCTTGCCAAAGTTCTCTATTCTGCCGCTTTTTTTGGTATTTCTACATTACTGGCATATCGCGAATCAAATATGGTGGACGCCATCGCCCGCTACCTTTCGCCCATCAAGATCGGCGGGTTTATCCTGATTGTATGCGCCGCCGTTGCCTGGCCGCTGGGAGAAATCAACGCCAGCGTACACGACGCCAAGGTTGCGTGGAACAGCATTCTCGCCGGATATCAGACTCTGGATGTCATGGCCGCGTTGGTTTACGGTTTTATTATTGTGAATACGCTCAAGGGCAAGGGCTATACCTCAGGCAGTCAGAAAGCGCTTTCCGTTGGCCTGTCCAGCCTTGTGGCAGGGGTGCTGCTGTTCATAATTTACGGCGGGCTGTGCTACCTTGGTGCGACAGGCTCCGGGCTGTATCCGGCTGATACGGAAAAGGGCGCGCTTGTCTCAGGCCTTGTAAGTGGACTTTTTGGCCGTGCCAGCAATTGGCTGCTGGCAGTCGTGATAAGTGTTTCCTGTATGGCAACGGCTGTTGGGTTGATCGGCACCACAGGCACCTTTATTTCGCAGTTCAGCAAGGGGCGCTTCAGCTACAGGGCTGTGGTCATCACCACTGGCTTGTTCAGCATGGTGGCCTCAAACGTGGGGCTGGACAGCATCATTTCCCTTGCGGCGCCAGTGCTGATTTTTCTGTACCCCGGCGCACTCACTGTTATCGTGCTTTCACTGTTTGACAGGTTCATCAAGAACGACAACATTTTTCGTTTTGCTACGGTTGGCGCTCTACTGAGCAGCGGCATGAGCGTGCTTGAAGATTTTGGGCTGCCCATCAAGCTGACAGCCATGCTGCCTTTTGAATCGGTGGGGCTTGGCTGGATATTGCCCGCACTGATTTTTGGCATTGCGGGCTTTTTTGTGCGTCAGGACAGGGGCAGGGCGTAGTCTCAGGCAGTATTGCTGGCTGGCGCTTTGCCCCGGCCAGCGTTGCTTAGTCATGTGCAGTCGGACGTGACGGTGTGGGCGCTCCAGGCGCTGCGGCGTCAATTTTGCCAAAGCACCTGTCGTCAATCATGATGTGCTGGGCTGTCAGCTCGTAAATCATAAAGTGCAGCAAGGCCGCGAGGTCTGCGCCATCACGCTGGAACTGGGCCAGCAGGATGTTGGCTCTGTCCAGCAGGCGTTGATGTGCCTGTATGTGCGAGGGCGCATCCGGGTATTCGATCTGGTTCAGGATGTGCTCTTCAAACTGAAAATGCTCCACCGTGTCCGCCAGCAGGCCTTTCACTGCGGATGCAATCGTTTTTTGGTCAGCGCCGGAGCTGTCCAGTTGCAGCAGGTTGTTGACCGTTGCAAACAGATTGCGGTGCTGCTGGTCAATTTCCGCATGCCCGCATTCATATGTCTCGCTCCACTGAAGGCGCAATGCGCTTGAAGGGCTGCAAATAAAATTGCTGATGCTGCCGTCCAGATCCTCCACCTTGACCTGATTGCGTCCGGCAAGTTTAGCTCTATAGAGGGCCATATCTGCCCGTTGCATCCATTCTTCCATAGTGTCAGTTGCCCGGCAGGCCGCCACGCCAATGCTGACAGTAACCAGCGTACCAAAAGAAAATTTGAATTTTTCCAAACGCTCACGGATGTGCTCCGCCAGCGTTACGGCATCGAAAAATGTGGATGAAGGCAAGACCACAACAAATTCTTCACCGCCCCACCGTCCAGGCACGTCAGTTGCGCGTATATCTGTGCGCAGTAATCTTCCAAACCCCCGCAGCACTTCATCACCAGCAAGGTGCCCGAACTGGTCATTGATACGCTTGAAATTGTCCAGATCCAGCATCAGCAGCGTAACCGGGTGTCCATAGCGGTGCATGCGCGCCATTTCCTGCTGCAAGATCTCTTCAATGCGCACACGGTTCCAGCAGCCGGTCAGCCTGTCCAGCAGGGCAGCCTTGCGCAAGGCCGCATCCGAGCGCTCCTTTGCCATAAGCGCAAAGCCCGTTGACACCATGATCAAGGAAATAAATGTGACAAGGTAGAGTGTTACCTGAACAGGAGTGTTCAGAAAAATGCTCATTATCTGATCTGGGGCAACAAGGGCTGTGCAAAATTTCCATGCAAGCGCGACAATTGATAACCCAATGCCAAATACCATCAGGTTGCGCCCCCGCACAGAAAAATCAAACCTGTAACTTAGCAGTGCCTTTTGCACGAGAAAACCCTGAAATGCCAGCAAGGCATTGATCATCAGAACGCGAAAGATGACAGAGTCAAAGAAAGCAAGCACGCCAACCGTTGTAACCAGAGGCGGCCCCCAAAACAGAAATCTGTTTCGCGGATGTATGCCAAGAAAAATATGAACAGCATGGTAAAAAATTGCATAGGAAATAGAAAAAAAAGTGTTTGCGCACACAACAGATAAAAAATCTGGAATATTTCCGCGCAGAGCAAAGAGAATATAACTTGTGGCGTGAATGCAAAGCGCCAAACCCCATTCGCGTAAACCATCGCCTGCATGACGTTCTGAAGCCGCAAGTGCAGATGCCGCAAGCGTAATGCAACCAACAACCAGCATCACAAAAATTGTTGGAATATGAAATTCCACTTTAGCTCCAAAGTTACCATAACTCGTTCGTGTATGGTATGAATATAATACATTATAGTAATAAAAATATATCAACAGTCAAATTATATAATATTTGCTAAAACGGCAACAAGATTACTTGATTGCATAAACAATTATTAATAGCGTTTTTAATCTGTGTATACATACTTATGCGATACTGGCCGCGCACCATTTGCAGCACATAAACCAAGAGCGGAACTCCTAGATGGAGTTCCGCTCTTGGTTTATGCTTTTTGTAATGCAGCAGTACGTCAGTCGAGTGTGAAAATGGACTTGAAGTCTACATTTTCCTGCCACTCTGGCTGGTTGCGTTTGTCAAAAATCGTGTCGCCAAGCACAAGAAAGTCCATTTCTGTACGCATAAAGCAGGTATAGGCGTCCAGTGGCGTGCAGACAATGGGTTCGCCACGCACGTTAAAGCTTGTGTTGACGACCATGGGGCAGCCCTGCTCACGCCGAAACGTGTCTATCAGCCCCCAGTAACGGGGATTGGTGCTGCGCGAAACGCTCTGGATGCGGGCAGACCAATCCACATGCGTGATGGCCGGTACAGAGGAGCGTTGCAGATACAGCCTGTCGTAGAGCGGCAGCTCACGCACGTTTTCCGGCAGCGCCGTGCGGTGCTTCTGCGCCACAGGGGCGCACACCAGCATGTAGGGCGACTTGGCGTCAAGATCAAACCATTCAGCGCAGTATTCTTCCAGCACGGAGGGCGCAAAGGGACGGAACCCCTCGCGAAATTTGATCTTGAGGTTCAGCTTTTTTTGCATTTCAGGCCTTCTGGGGTCGCCCAGAATAGACCTGTCGCCCAAGGCTCGGGGGCCGTATTCCATGCGGCCCTGAAACCAGCCGACCACAGCGCCGTCCGCAAGATGCTGGGCCACTGTGGAATACAGTTCTTCAAGGTTGGCGTATTCGGTATAGGGCGCGTCAAAACGGCGAGCAACCCGCATAATGTCGTTGCGAGAAAACTCGGGCCCAAGGTAGGAGCCTTGCATGGCATCAATACCGTTGGGTGATGGACGCTCGTTGCCGCCCCAGATATGCCAGGCAGCCTGCGCAGCACCCAGCGCGCCGCCAGAGTCGCCGGAGGCGGGCTGAATCCATACCTTCTTGAAGATGCCGCTGCGTATCAGCAGGCCGTTGGCAACGCAGTTCAGGGCCACACCGCCCGCCATGACCAGATTGTCGCAGCCGGTCAGCTCGCGGGCCGTGCGGGCCAGCTTGAGCACGATGTCTTCCGTCACCTGCTGGATAGCCAGCGCCAGGGCCATATATTCCTGACCTATTTCGCTCTCCGCATCGCGAGGGGGAATACCCAGCAGCTTTTCCCACTTGTCGCGCTTGTACATGCGCAGGCCGGTGGCATAGTCAAAGTATTCCATGTTCAGCAGCAGGGAGCCGTCTTCGCGAATATCCACAAGGCTGTCGCAGATGGCTTTTTTGAGCCTGGCCACAAGCTCCATGTCGCCATCGCCGTAAGGGGCAAGCCCCATGAGCTTGTATTCGCCCGAATTGACCTTGAAGCCGCAGTACGCTGTAAAAGCCGTGTAGAGCAGGCCCAGCGAGTGGGGGAACTGCTGCTCTTTGAGAATTCGAATGCTGGCGTTCTCGCCAAGGCCAATGGTGGTGGTTGCCCATTCGCCAACGCCATCAATGGTCAGAATGGCGGCCCTGTCAAAGGGCGAAGGATAAAAGGCGCTGGCAGCGTGCGAAAGATGGTGCTCTGGAAAAAGCATCTTGGGCGAGCCGGGGCCGAGCTTGGCTATGGCCTCGCGCAGCATGGAGCGCATGAACAGCTTCTCCTTGATCCAGACAGGAATGGCAGAGAGAAAGCTGCGCAGGCCAGCCGGGGCAAAGCCGTTGTAGGTTTCAAGCAGGCGCTCGAACTTGAGGTAGGGCTTGTCGTAAAAAGCCACAGCCTCAAGGTCGGAAATATTCAGGCCACCCTCACGCAGCACGTAGGCCGCAGCGTGGCTGGGAAACCCGGAATCGTGCTTGATGCGTGAAAAGCGCTCTTCGTGAGCGGCTGCCACGATTTTGCCGTCCACCAGCAGCACGGCTGCGGAGTCGTGGTAATAGGCAGAAATGCCAAGAATGGCTCTGGGCATGAAGGCTCCCATATGTCGTTGGCGCTGGGCGCGCCTGACCAGATGCTGTTAAAAAACAGAGTAAATAAAGGGCGCGATGGCCGAGCCGCTGGTCATCACCACAAGCACGCCAAACAGCAGCAGAACGAGCACAAGGGGAAGCAGCCAGAATTTTTTGCGCTGCATAAAAAATTGCAGCAGGTCTTTAAGAAAATCCATTGATATCTCCTGAAGGAAC
>NZ_DASQOG010000117.1:0-3685 GCF_035644575.1 Desulfovibrio sp.
ACGACTCTTAAAAGATGGTGCCGAAGGGGAGACTCGAACTCCCACTCCCTTGCGAGAACTAGACCCTGAACCTAGCGTGTCTACCAATTCCACCACTTCGGCGCGAAGATGTGTTTACGCCAACAGGGGGTGGCTGGCAAGCATTTTTTTTGATTTCGGCAAAAAAAGTTTATTGCGGCAAGTACGATAGGCTTAATTCCCTTCACAAAGTGGCTCCTGGGGCCGATTTTTGGGCTTGTCAGGGATGGCGCGTGCAAATGCCGCTTTTGTCTCCGTCAAAGGCAACCTCTACTCGCGGCAATGCCGCCGCCGTGTCGGGGCGCTCCGGGTAGCCTCTTTTATCAATAATATGGGGGGGCGACCTCAGAATCGTCTGATTAATGCTTGGGCACCATGCTTGCATTCCGGGGCTGATAGTTCTGCTTGCCGCCGCCAGTGTCGTCTGTGCCTTTTCGAGCTACGCGAGCAAGTAGAGAATATTTCCAAATGCACGAGTATTGGCCCGCATATTGCAAAAGCTCTGGCAAGGGCTATCAGGCCCGAGGTAGACGGCTGCGCTTCACCTTTAGCGCTGCTGCCAACACAAGGAGCTGCTTATGCAAGCAGGCATGTTTAGCGGACTTTTTGCCGCGCTGACCACAGAACACCGCATGAATTTCATCGCCAATAATTTGGCGAACGTGAACACGCGCGGCTACAAGCGGGAAACGCTGGCGTTCAAGGACACCATGCCCACCTTTGCCTTTGACGAGATCCGGGAGCCGATTTTGAACCTCAAATCGACGCCCCTGTTTCCCGAACCGATGAATGCCGCAAGGGTTCGCGTGGCCGTTTCGCATACAGATTTTTCACAAGGATCCATGCAATATACCGGCAACGATCTTGATGTTGCCATCAATGGCGACAACGCCTTTTTCCGGGTCACGACACCTACGGGGCAGTACCTCACGCGTAACGGGGCTTTTGTGCTCAACGGCGATGGCGTTCTTATGACGCCGCAGGGGTACACCGTGCAAGGTGCTGGCGGCGTTATCAACGTTCCGGCAGGTACGCGCCATTTGCAGATCAGCGGCGATGGCCAAGTGCTTGCCGATGGCAACGTTATTGACCAGCTGGCCCTTGTCAGCGTGAACAACCCGCAGAATCTTGAAAAAATGGGCGGCAACCTCTTTCGCCCGCGCGATGGAGTTCAGATTGTTGAAGGCAATGCCTACGACGATGGCGCGCGTGTCGAGCAGGGCTTTACGGAAGCCGCCAATGTGGAAGTCGTGTCCGAAATGGTCAACATGATCGAAGTGCAGCGCCAGTTTGAAGCCTATCAAAAGGTCATGCAGACCTCAGACACGCTGGATCGCGCTGCCAACGAAAAAGTGGGCCGCCGCCAGGGTTAACCGGTGATGGTTTAGCAGCAATCGGCCGCCGCGCTGGTTATGTATAAGGAGAAATTCCCATGATGCGATCGCTTTGGACAGGCGCCACCGGCATGGTGGCCCAACAGCTCAATATCGACGTGATTTCAAACAACCTGGCCAACGTCAACACCACGGGCTTTAAAAAGAGCAGGGCCGAGTTTGAAGATCTCATGTACCAGACCATGCGCATGGCCGGCGCCACCACCGAGGGCGACAACCGTCTGCCTGTGGGTATTCAGGTCGGCATGGGCGCTCGTCCCACGGCTGTGCACAAGTTTTTTACCCAGGGCGATTTTCAGAATACCGGCAACACGCTGGACGTAGCCATTGAAGGCGACGGCTTTTTCCAGGTGGATGTGAACGGCGAACTCATGTACACGCGCGCCGGTTCCTTCAAGCTCAATCAGGACGGCACCGTGGTCACCGCCAACGGCTATATTCTGCAACCGCAGTTCGCCGTGCCCGCGCAAACCAAGACCATTTCCATTTCATCCTCCGGTCACATGGCGGCTCTGGATGCTCAGGGGCAGGAACTGGCCGGGGCCGAATTGCCGCTCTACACCTTTATCAATCCGGCGGGTCTTGATGCCCGTGGGCGCAACCTCTACACGCCAACCCAGGCTTCGGGCGATGCCACAGAAGGCGTGCCCGGCACAGACAATGTGGGTACCCTGGCTCAGGGCTTTCTGGAAATGTCCAACGTGGAAGTCGTGGACGAAATGGTGAACATGATTGTGGGCCAGCGCGCCTATGAAGTGAACTCAAAGTCCATCCAGACATCAGACTCCATGCTGGGCATCGCTGTGCAGCTCAAGCGCAGCTAGGGCTGATTATTGTTGAAAATGTTTGTCTGTTTTGCGCTGATTTTGAAAAATCCGCGCCACTAAAAGCTTGCAGGGCGATGGCAACAATGCGGCGTCGCCGTCGTGCAGGCATCTGAGCGTGAAAAGACTCCAGGGGTATGCGTCATGCGGTTTTTGCAGGTCATATGGGCAATGCGGGATGGTCAGGTGCTGCCTTTGCGCGCGCTTCTGGCTGCGGCTCTGGTGTGCTGCCTGTGGGCTACGGCCGCTGTGGCGGCTCCGCAGGGCGGCGTTCCCAGCGCCACCTGGCAGGATAATGACCGCAACCATCGTCGCTCGCCCAATCAGATAGTCACCCAGTTGCGCACTCCCCAGGCTCAGGCAGGGCAAATGCCCCTTGCGGATGGTGCGCAGGATCAACGGGCCGCCAAGGCGCGCAACCAGCTTGCCGCAGGCGAAGCCCCCGTGGTGCAGGATGGCCAGCTGAACATGCTTGGCCCTGACGACTGGCGGATCAAAATCCTTTCAGCGGCGGTTACCAATTCAGATATGGTTTTGCTGGGTGATATAGCTGTTCCGCTGGGGCAGATGGGGCAAGATACCTGGGCGCAACTGCGCGTACAGCAACTTTGGCCTGCGCCCCCGGAAGAAGGCAAACCCTTGCAGATCAGTCATTCCCGCCTTTCTCAGGCTTTGCGGCAGGCCTTGGGCAAGGATGTTGCCGGACGTTGCATTTTGCCATCTTCGCTGGTGATTCAGCGCGGGGGGCTGGTGTTTCATGAGGAAGACCTGCGTTCCTATGTGGTCAAAAGTCTGACACCACAATTGTCCGCCATGCCGGGCCAGGTGGAGCTGAGCGATTTTCGGCTGCCGGATTACATTTTTTTGGCTCACGCGCAGCAGCGAGTGCAGCTTGAACCGGGCAAACTGTCCCCCGGTCGCGTGCCTTTGCGCTTTGCTGTGCAGGAAGTGGACGGCAACGTGCTTCGGCGCATTTCCGGCACGGTCAATCTCACGCTCTGGATAACGGCCCCGGCGGCATCGCGCCCCATGAACAAAGGGGAAGCCCTGGCGGCAGAGTCCGTCACCTTTATGAAGGTCAACGCCAGCCAGTTGCGCGATCTGCCCTGGGATGGGCGCGGCGGTCCCTGGCAGGTGAACCGCGCGCTGAACACCGGCGAGCCAATTTTACAAAGCGACCTTGTGAGCCAGTTGATGGTAAGGCGCGGCGATGTGGTCAACCTCATCTATATAAAGGGCAACCTGCGCATAGCCACGCAGGCCCAGGCCCTGGCCGACGGCGAGCCGGGGGCCACCATTGCGGTACGGAATCTGCAAACCAAAAAACAGGTATACGCCATTGTCAAAGATGGCAGCACCGTGGAAATCCACTAGCGTTTAAAGGTGGAAGGAGAGGAGCATATGCAGGCACGATACATAATACCCGTTCTGG
Organism: Desulfovibrio sp.; assembly: GCF_035644575.1. GTDB lineage: Bacteria > Desulfobacterota > Desulfovibrionia > Desulfovibrionales > Desulfovibrionaceae > Desulfovibrio. The sequence goes on from NZ_DASQOG010000117.1 coordinate 3,669, forward strand.
CGCTGAGCTATCTGTTC
>NZ_DASQOG010000118.1:0-6004 GCF_035644575.1 Desulfovibrio sp.
GCCGACCCAGCTCACAAAGCCAAAGCCAAAACCCGTGGCGATGTTGAAGGTAAGCGGCATGCTGATGATGGTCAAAAAGGCGGGCAAGGCAACGGTAAAGTCCTTGAACTTGATGCGCCCCACTTCCTGCATCATCATGGCGCCCACGATGATCAGCACCGGGGCCGTGGCATAGGCCGGAGCCATGCCAATCACCGGCGCAAAAAACAGGGTGAGGAAAAAGAGCACGGCAATGGTCACGGCGGTCAGCCCGGTGCGCCCGCCCTCGACCACGCCTGCGGCGCTTTCCAGATAGCTGGTGGATGTGGTCGCGCCCATGACGGCGCTGGCCATAGTGGCGATTGAGTCGGAAATCAGGGCCTTGTCCAGATTTTCAATGTGCCCGTCTTCACCGATGAACCCGGCTTTCTGCGAAAGGCCTATGAGCACGCCCATGTTGTCGAACAGATCAACCATGGTCAGGGTAAAAATGATGGAGATCAGGCCGTGGTGCAGCGCGCCCTTGAGGTCCATCGCCATGAAGGTCTCTGTGGGCAGGAGCAGGGATGTGTTGATGATGCTGCCCTGCGGCATATGCGGCCCGTTCAGCATCATGTCCGCCGCCGCAATGGCCACGATGCCGATGATCATGGCTCCCGGCACACGCAGTGCAAGCAGCGCGCTGATGAGGAAGATGCCCACCACCGAAAGCAGGGTCTTGGGGTCGCCCAGGTTGCCGAGGGTCACAAAGGTGGCCGGGCTGGCCACCACAAGGCCGCAGCTCTTCATGCCGATAAAGGCGATGAACGCGCCAATACCAACCACGATGGCGTACTTGAGATCCATGGGAACGGCGTTGATGATAAGCTGGCGCACCTTGGTGACGGTGAGCAGCAGAAAGACCACGCCAGAAATGAACACAGCGCCAAGGCCGGTCTGCCATGTATAGCCCGCAGGGCCGCAAACGTAGTAGGCAAAAAAGGCCGTGATGCCGAGGCCGGGCGCTACGCCCACGGGGAACTTGGCCCAGAGGCCCATGAGCAGCGTTGCGATGACGGTAATCCAGATGGTGGCCGCCACGGCGGAATCCTTGGGCATACCGGCGTCAGCAAGCATGCTGGGAACCACAAAAATGAGGTAGCACATGGCCATAAAGCTGGTAAGGCCAGCCCGTAACTCGCGCCGAACCGTGCTGCCTCTGGCCGCAGGATTAAACATTTTTTCCAGTATGCCCATGACATCCTCCTCTTGTTGCCGCACCGCGCGCCCAAGATATCAAGTTGTTTTGCGCCGGGGCAGCAGCCCCCATGCCGTTAATCGCTTCGGTTTGCCCTTTGCAGCGCTGCCGCTTGCGGCCATCGCGCCGGGCCTCGCCCCGAGTCTGTGCCCAGGTTGACCCTGAATCACAGCCGGGGCGGCCTACCCCTCTACCGCCAACATCCTGTTTATCTTATAGAAAGTACGGCGAAATCAGTATCTTTCGCCGCCTGTTCGCATTGTTGGCCCGCAGCAGCGCTGCGGAAAACCATTCTACCCCAGAAAGGCCCGTATACCTGTAAAGATCACCTGCGCCGCAATGGCTGCCAGCAAAAGCCCCGTCAGCTTGGACAGCACGGCAATGCCCGTGCGGTGTAGGGCGCGCACCACGCCATCGGCCATACGCAGCAGCACAAACATGCCAAAGGCTGCGGCCAGCAGTGAAAACACGCCCACCAAGACCTGATGCATCTCTGTGGCGGACGCGCCCATGACCATCACCGCGCCGATGGAGGCTGGCCCCATGCCAAGCGGGATGGCCAGCGGCACAACGCTGATGTCGCCCTCCTTGCCGGAAAGCGCATCCTTGCCGTCATCGTTCATGAGAGAAACTGCCGTAAGAAAAAGCAACACGCCCGCGCCGATACGAAAGGCGTCAAGGGTGAAGCCGAAGAGCGAAAACAGGTGCGGGCCAAACAGGAACAGCGTAACGCCGATAAGAAAGATGGCCGCAGATGTTTTGGCGGCCACCATGGATTTCTGTTTTTTATCAAAGCCCTTGGTGCCGCTGATAAAGGCGCTCAACACGGCAGGGGGCGTCATGAGCGCATAGATTTTGATGCTCGTGCCCACAACTTCAGTAAAAAATTCCATGCGAACTCCCCTTCCTGCGCCGGAAGCCTGGCGTTGAAGCAACTTGCCTGCCCTGCACGAATTGTTGCAAAAATCCGCACATAAAATGTTTGCAAGGCAATGTGTCTGTCCGCCGCCCCAATCGTTGCCCTACAGAAAGTTACCCCTGAAGGCAGCTTGGAGGCATTGCTGGCAAGCAAACATTTCAAAATAGAAAAACACCAAGGAACATGCGCCGCGAAAGGCCAGAATTTATGAAGGCGGGAGTATGTCATGCAAGGGGCGTCATGTCCATACCGTCAGCCCGCGTGAACCTGAAATTTCCTGCACTGACGCGCCCTGCACAGCCTGGTGCCTGCGCGGTTCCGAGCATCCACTACCAGCAGGCCAGCAACATTGGTCACTGTTTCAAAAGCAAACAACAGACCCTGCCGTTCCTGCACACCTCTGGGCGCGCAAGAACGACAGGGCTTGCCAATTTGAGGCAGGGGCACAAGCCGCCTTAATGCCCCACGCTGACGCCTGTCACCACCTGACCTTTGGGTTGTACACTGAGGCCGCAGCCTCCAAGATTCAGCAAGGCAGCGCACAGGGCCACGCTTCGCAAGAGCAGCGCCATGCGGCGCAACAGCTTGCGGCTTTTAGTCACGCGGCTTTTCCTGGGTAATACGCGCGCCAGCCTGCACATCCTGAGTAATCCACACATTGCCGCCAATCACGGCCCCCTTGCCCACCGTCACGCGCCCAAGAATCGTGGCCCCGGCGTAAACCGTGACGTTGTCGCACAGTATGGGGTGCCGGGGATTGCCCTTGGTGAGGGTTCCGTCCGCATTCTTGGGAAAGGAGAGCGCGCCCAGGGTCACGCCCTGATACAGGCGGCAGTTACGCCCGATGATGCAGGTTTCGCCAATAACCACGCCTGTGCCGTGGTCGATGAAAAATTCCTCGCCAATGGCGGCGCCGGGGTGGATGTCGATACCCGTAGTGCCGTGGGCCATTTCAGAAATGATGCGCGGAATGACTGGCACCTTGAGCTTGTAGAGCTCATGGGCAATGCGGTGGTGAAACATGGCCCGCAGCGAAGGATAGCAGAAAATGGTTTCGCCGGGGCTGGTGGCCGCAGGATCGCCCTCATAGGCGGCCTTGGCGTCCCCCGCCAGCAGGCGGCGTATTTCCGGCAGGCTGTCCATAAAGGCCAGCGCGGCCTGCTGACCCTCTGTTTCGCACGAGGTGCAGGGGATGCCCAAGCCCTCGCAGCTGAAGCAAAAACCCCGCACTATCTGCTCGCCCAGCAGGCGGTGAATGCTGTCCAGATTGGCGGCAAGGTGATAGCGCATGGATTCGCGCCGCACCGTGGCCGCGCCAAAATAACCGGGAAAGATAGCCGCGCGCAGACGCTCCAGTATCTCGGAAAGCACCGGCAAAGACGGCATGGGCGCGCCCTGCCCCGAGCGGTGCCACACTGTGCTGAGCGAATCTTCGCGGCAGAGGCGTTCAACAACGCTGTCTATAAGGGGCATGCCGGTCGTGGTGATGTCCTGCTTTTTGTTCATGGCAAAATCCTGCGAAAATATTCGGTTGCGCTTGAACCCACAAATGGCTCAGGCCGACTGCGGGCATCCCGGTAATTCTTATCATTCTACATGGAGTTGCCCGCTGCCGCAATGGGTAGTCAGCGCCGCTCCAGAGAATACACAACAAATCAGGCTCTTCGTTAAAAATTTTAACGCAAACTGGCGCACCATACTTCACACCCAACATCTTCTCAAAAAAAGCTGCATGCAGAAGAATTACTCCGGACATGGCGCGCCCTAAAAACCACACTGTTCTGTTGTTATTCAGTAAGCACGCTCCGGACATAAGCAAGGGCATAGCCGAAGCTTAAATCCATAAAACAGTTTTCAGCGTTTGTTCCGGCTGTCTTGCCTGCCCGAATCCGGCAAGCTGGCAGATGGGCAGACGAGCAGATGGCAAACGTCCCGCCGCCGTGCCCGCAGACTGGGTGCAGACTGCCGCGAGCTGTGACCGTCCGGCAACAAGCCCCGGCACAGGCTAACAAAGCCATGTGCACAGCTCCGGGCCTCGTTACTCCCCTTGTCACCGTGTTAATTTTTGCAACTAGTACGTACGGAATATAAACGAGCAATGGGGATTTTGAGCCGCAGAATTTCCAAAAAATATATCTAACTATTTAAAAAATAAAATTATATTTCTTGTGGCATGATTGCTGCTTATTCATGAGCAATCCGTAACAAACGCTGCATGTTCTCGGCAATTGACGGCGCACGTTACGCCAAAACAGACAAGTTATGCGCGGAGTGTCCGCGATTTTATTGAATATGTTGTTGCTGTCTTGCCGGACGCACATGCCATCGGCAGGCGTTTGGAAGGCCCCCCAATTTGCACACCGCGCCAATGCGGTTAGCGAGGAGAGAAAATGCTGACAAAAGAGGATATTCGCACACATATCGCTGCATTTATTGGTGAAAAAAATATGCTCACCAAGCAGGAAGACCTCGTTTGTTACACCTACAACGCTGGCGGAGCGGCCCCCTCAGCCTTTCTGCCCATTCTGGTTGCATTGCCCGTCACCGCCGAAGAAGTTTCCAAAATCGTCGGCTTCTGCAATGAGCACAAAATCAGCGTGGTCACCCGCTCGCAGGGAAGCGGCCTCAGCGTCAACGCCATTACTGAAAGCGACTATTCCATCATCATTTCGCTGCAACGCATGAACTCCATCATTGTGGAGCCGGAAATCCTGATGGCTGTTGTTGGCCCCGGCGCCATCACCGCCGACATCAAAAAAGCTGCTGCCGCGCACAGCCTCATGTACCCCCCGGATCCCGCCAGCTTCACGTTTTCTTCCATCGGCGGCAACGTGGCGACCGATGCAGGCGGCTTGCAGTGCGTCAAGTACGGCACCACCAAGAGCTACGTCACGGGTATGCAGGTCGTGCTGGCTTCGGGCGAGATCATCCGCGCGGGCGGCAAGTGCATCAAGGACGTGACCGGCTACAACCTCACCCAATTGTTCACGGGATCAGAGGGCACGCTTGGCGTCATCACAGAAATCACCCTCAAGCTCATCCCCCTGCCGCAGGCAAAACGCGCCATGCGCGTTGCCTTCAACAACATTGAAAACGCCGCCAAGGCTGTTTCTGCAATCATGACCAGCGGCGTTGTGCCCTCCATCATGGAATTTCAGGAACAGACGTTGATCCGCGCGGTTGAAGACTATACCCATGCGGGCCTGCCCGTGGATGCGGGCGCAATGCTGCTGATCGAAGTGGACGGCGACGTTTCCACCCTCAAACCGCAGGTGGAAGTGATCCGCCGGGTGTGCGAGCAGCTGGGCATGGTCGATTTTCACGTGGCAGAAACCGCAGAAGAAGCCGAGCAGCTCTGGGTTGCGCGCCGTTCCGGCCTGCCCGCCCTTGCCCGCGTGGCAAAGGGGCGCTTGGGCGGTGACCCTGCGGTGCCCATCAACAAGCTTGCCCAAGCCGTGCACATGCTTTTTGAAGTGGGCAAAAAGCACGGCATCAAGGTGAGCTGTCAGGGACATGCGGGCGACGGCAACATTCATCCGCACTTCTTCTTCAACTCTGATGAAGAAAAGAAAACAGCCGCCAAGGCCCGTTCCGAGTTCCATTACGAAATCATCAAGATGGGCGGGACAGTTTCTGCGGAGCACGGCGTGGGCCGCGAAAAAGCGCCCTACATCACCAAGCAGCTGGGCGAAGCTCAGGTCGGGGCCATGCGGGCCATCAAAAAGGCTCTTGATCCCAACAATATCCTGAATCCTGGCTGCATCTTCGGAGGCCAGGCATGAGCAAGTCCCTGGACGAATTGAAAGCAGCCGCCCTCAAATGCACCCGTTGCGGGCAGTGCCTCACCATCTGCCCGGTTTACGGCAAGA
>NZ_DASQOG010000119.1:0-3001 GCF_035644575.1 Desulfovibrio sp.
CTCTGCGCCTTGATTCTTTTGCGGATTCATGTATCAAAACTCCTTAGGGAGGCGGAACCGCCGTAGTTTTTCCGCGCGTTTGCCCTGCGCGTTCCATGATCGGCGGAGCTGGACGGAAGCTTTTTTCTTAGGCCAGAATCAGCCCCTCTGTCAAAACAAATATCCTCTGGTCAGGCTGCCTGCGCGGCCCCGGCCAATACAATAAGGAGTATGCATGACGCCTGCAGAAGAAATGTCGCGCCTCGGCGCGCGGGCAAAGGAAGCGGCCAGGGCCATAGCCAAGGCCCACCCCGATGCCAAAACGCAAGCCCTGCTTGGGCTGGCGCAACTGCTGCAGGAGCGGGAGGCCGAAATTCTGGCCGCCAATGCGGAAGACCTTGCTGCGGCTCGTGCCGCCGGGCAGGATGCCCCCCGCCTTGACCGCCTGACGCTTACCCCTGCCATCATGGACGAAATGCGCGCCGCCTGCCGTCACGTGGCCAATCTGCCCGATCCTGTGGGCGCTACGGAACGCCAGTGGCAGCGCCCCAACGGCCTGCTTGTGGGCCGCATGCGCGTGCCGCTGGGCGTGATCGCCATGATCTACGAGGCGCGCCCCAACGTGACCATCGACGCCGCCATTTTGTGCATCAAGGCTGGCAACGCGGTTATTCTGCGCGGCGGCAGCGAGGCTTTGCGCTCCAACATTGCGCTTGCCAAGGCCCTGTGCGATGCACTGGCCCAGGCGGGACTGCCCGCCGATGCGGCCCAGCTTGTGTCCATACCTGGACACGAGGCCGTCAACGCCCTGTGCAAGCTCGACCGCTATATTGATGTAATCATCCCGCGCGGCGGCGAGGGCCTTGTGCGCGCCGTGACCGAGGCTGCCACCATGCCCGTGCTCAAGCACTTCAAGGGCGTGTGCCACGCGTATATTGATGCGGATGCCGACCTGGACGCAGCGGCGGAGATTGTTTTTAACGGCAAGGTGCAGCGCCCCGGCGTGTGCAACGCTCTGGAATGCCTGCTGGTGCACCGTGACGTGGCCAAGGATTTTCTGCCCAAGGTGGCGGCAAAGCTTGGCGCTGCCGGTGTGGAATTTCGCGCCTGCCCGCAATCGCTGCCCCTGCTTGGCGCGACAGCCACTGCCCAGCAGCCCGATGATCTCGGGCAGGAATTCCATGCCCTGGTGCTTGCCGTTTGCGTGGTGGAGAGTATGGATGCCGCGCTGGATCACATTGCCCGCTACGGCTCAAACCACACGGAAATCATCTGCACCAACAACCACGAGCACGCCATGCGCTTTTTGCGCGAGGCGGATGCTTCCATGGTGGCGGTCAACGCTTCCAGCCGTTTCAACGATGGCGGGCAGCTTGGCCTGGGCGCGGAGATCGGCATTTCTACCTCAAAGCTGCATGCCTACGGCCCCATGGGCGTGGACGAACTGACCACCACCAAGTTTGTGGTGCTTGGCCAGGGGCAGGTGCGCGGATAAATGACGGAAGCGGCGTCCCCCCCGCCGGGCAGAGCCATTCTTGGCGGCAGTTTTAACCCCCCCCATGTGGGACACCTGCGGCTGGCCATCGAGGCCCGCGAGGCCTTGGGCGACCTTGTGCAGGGTGTGGATATGGTGCCGTGCGCTGTACCGCCGCACAAAGCGCAGCGCAGCATGCTGCCATTTGATCTGCGCGCCGACATGGTAGAGGCCTGCGCTCAGGGTTTGCCCTGGCTGCGCTGCAACCGGATGGAGGCCCAGCGCCAGGGGCCGTCGTATACGTGGGATACGCTTTGCGCCTACCGTGAGGCAAAGCCGGATATGGATCTGTATTTTATTCTGGGCAGCCCGGATTTCGCCATGCTCTCCGCATGGTATAAGGGGCTGGATCTGCCCCGGCTGTGCCATTTTGTGGTTGTGCCCCGCAAAGGGCATACCTCTGCCGATTTTATCACTGCTGCCAAAGTCCTGTGGCCCGCTGCCGCAGAGCGCGCTCCGTTGTTGCCTGCCTGCCCGTGCATGGTCTTGCCGGGGGGGGGCTTGGCGCATTTTCTTTCTATGCCGTGGCTGGCTGTGAGCGCCTCTCGGGTGCGGCAGCTCTGGCTGACTGGCCGTAATGTGGATTTTCTTGTGCCGGATGCGGCCTTGCAGATTTTGCGAAGCAACGTTCAAACCGTGCGGCATCACTGGCTGGAGGACGGCTCGGCATGCTGACTACTGCTCCCAAAGAAATCAGGGAAAATATCGCCCGTGCAATGGGCTATCTGCGGCGTGACGAGGTTGAGCGCGCCCTTGTGACCATGAGTGAGGCTTTGCGGCTCCTCGCCGGGGTAAAACTGATGCGTTCGGCAAGGGCGGAACTTGATATCCAGATCGGGGAATTCCTGGCGACTATTGTGCGCCATAGCGCCCTGCAACCGCTGCTTGATCCCGGCAATACGGGCAAGCCGCGCAGCATCACCCTGCAAGCGGGCAAGGAAGCCACGCTCTCAACCGTGCTGGATGGGTTGGCAAAAATTCTGCAAACTGCTGCAGAGCAAGCTGTGCAGCAGGAGGCGGAGGCCCGGCTGGAGCGGAAAAAGCAGCTTATCAGCAGCGGGCTCGATTTCTTGCGCGAGGGGCAGGTTGCCAAGGGGCGCGCTTTTTTGAAGCGTATAGTGGAAGAGTTTGGCGACGAGGACGGCATCCGCCTGCAGATGGGCCAGATTTTTGCCGCTGCCGGGCTATTTGCCGAAGCCGCCGCCATGTATGAGGAAGCTATGACCATTCAGCCTCGCGAGGCCTCGGCCTACACCGGGGCCGTGGCAGCGTGGATGGAACTGCGGGAATACGAAAAGGCCGAGGCGGTGTATCAGGCGGTGCTGCGCACGTTTGGCGGGCATGCCTCCACCTTTGGCAAAATGTCGAAAATGTACCTTGCTTGGCGTAAAAAACAGGCTGCGGAAGATAACGCCCTGCGCGCCTTACAGACAGACCCAGAGCAGGCTGACGCTCTAGAGGTCATGGCGGCGCTGGGCAAGCACTAGG
>NZ_DASQOG010000120.1:0-7104 GCF_035644575.1 Desulfovibrio sp.
AAATTTTTCGCGGGCGCGCCCTTTATGCAGCATTCGCGCGCACTGCCCTACTTCAACGCGCTCATGACCCAGGTACACGGCTGGCTGCCGCCTGACCTCACCGCCCGCCTGGGCATTTAACTGCCAGAATTACCAAGGAAACACGCCATCATGGAAAAGACCGCCCTCGAAGAATTGCAGCTCATCATAGACAAGCTCACCGCTCCCGACGGCTGCCCCTGGGACAAGGAACAGACCCCCGAAAGCCTTGCCGAATACGTCATTGAAGAAAGCCATGAGCTTGTGAGCGCCATCCGCTCCGGCAATGTGGCAGACATCCGCGAAGAACTGGGCGACGTGGCCTTTTTGCTGCTTTTTGTGGCGCGCCTGTATGAAAAGCAGGGGCAGTTCAACCTTGATGATGCCCTCAACAACAACAGGGCCAAGATGATCCGCCGCCACCCCCACGTGTTCAGCAACACGGTTTTTGACAGCCTTGAAGAACAACTCAAGGCCTGGGAAAAAATCAAACGCGCCGAGCATACTGACGACGAAGGCAAACCCAAGGGCCTGTTTGACAGCCTGCCCGAAAGCCTGCCCCCCCTTGCCAAGGCCTACCGCATCAACTCCAAAGCGGCCCGCGTGGGCTTTACCTGGCAGGAAGATGAAGAGGTGGAGCAGCAGGTGGAAGCCGAGTGGCTGGAGTGGCTGGACGCCTCTGCAGGCGGCGATCAGGATGCCCAGAAGCACGAACTGGGCGATTTGCTGTTCAGCATTGCAGAGCTTGGCCGCCGCAAGGGCATCAAGGCCAGCGAAGCGCTGGACTACGCCAACCGGCGCTTCCTCAAGCGTTTTGCCCGCATGGAAGAAATCGCCCGCGAGCAGAACATTGATTTTTCGGCCCTGACCCTTGATGAAAAGGACGAGCTGTGGAACACGGCAAAGGCCGAGGAAACTGCGGCAAAGGCCTGACGGTCGCAACCATGCGTGCCCAACCATTGCGGAAAATCCTGCGGCGGCCCGTACCGCTGACAACCGGGCTTGCGGCCCGGCTGCCCCTGCTGGCCGTGCTTGTGGCGGCTCTGGTGGTGGGCCTGTGCCTTGCGGCCTGCACAAAGCACAGCGGCACGGCAACCTCCCTGCGCCGCGAGCAGCCTGCAGGGAACGCAGCCCTGCTGCCGCGCGCGGATCCGGGGTATCTGCAATGGCTTGAGCGCCAGTCCATGCTCGGCTCCACCCAGGAACTGACAGGGCAGGTTTCCGGCACGGATCTTATCTGGCGCAACAGCGCCTCGGCGCGGCGTGTGCCCCTGCTGCTGACCGCCGCGCCCAACTGGTTTGACGTCAACCCGCACAGCCTTGGCGCCGGACAGCCTGCCCTGCGGGCGCTGGCCCAACCCGGCGTGGACGCTTTTTGGGCGCAAGCTGGCTTTGGCGGGCTTTTCCTGGCTCCTTTGGGCGAAAAGGGCGACATCTGGAGCGCCCACGCGGCTTCCGCACTGCCTGACGCTGCATCCGAGGCGGGCGACAACGTCACCGCCCTGCGGCCAGACCCTTCACTGGGCACCGGCGAGGATTTTTCGCGGCTGACTGCAAAGCTGGATCAGGTGCAGATGCAGATGGGCGGCGAACTGCCCCCCGCAGCCACGGGCCTGGGGCCGGATTTTATTCTTCAGGCACGGCGGGCCTCGCGCTTTGACGGCCTGTATGCCATGATGTCTGTGCCGCAGAAAGACTGGGATATTTTGCCCGCCACCGCCGGCGAATGGGACTGCCTGCCCCTGCGCCAGACCGCTGTGGCGGAATTGCGCAAACGGGGCGTTGTGCCCGATCAGTTGCGGCGCGACACCCTTGACTGGGCAACCCCCGGCGGGTGGGCCGTCACCGGCGAAGTGCGCGGCGCTGATGGACAGGTGCGGCGCTGGGTCTACCGCTACAGCGGCAATGCCCTGCGGCCCGTACTGCTGTGGCAGGACCCTTCCGGGCAGGCCCGGCGGGTATTTTCCGCAGCTGTTATCCAGCACACGGGCTTGCAGCAGCAAACGCTTGCGGGCATCAGGCTGGAGGCCCTCATGGGTCTTGACGCTCAGGTGGAAGGCCAGAGCGGGGGCAGAACAGACCCTTCGGCGCTGGTTCCGGGGCTTGAAGCTCTGGAATCCCTGGCGGGCGAGGTGCACCGCTACGGCGGATGGGCCGTGCAGGACGATGTGCTGCCCCCCTCGCTGACCAAAGCGGTGCTTGCCACAGCCGTAGATTTCAGCCGCGACAGCATCACCCCGGCTGCCGCCGCATATGCCCTGCTGAGCGGTGACGCGGCCCCTCTGGGCGCGCTGCTGAAGGCCTCGCTTGCGGCGGGCGTTGACCACAGCCGCCTTGCGCGTGGACTGCGGAACAGGCAATATATTGACTGGCGTCCCCTGCTGGATCTGCCGGACGGTCAGGCTCTTGTGCGCCGCGCGCAGTCCCTTGCCAAGGGCGCGCCAGAGGCCTCGGGCTTGCCCGTCACCCAGACGGAACTGGCCGTTCGCGCCCTTGGGTTTGATGCAGCCAGCGCCCTGCGCCCCGAACACGCGCAGGCCATGGAATCTGCCTGCCTGCTCCTGCTGGGCTGGCGCATTGGCTTGCCGGGTCTGACATTTTTAAGCCCGCAGGATCTTACGGGCGCGCTGGGGTTGCCGCAGGGTTCTGGCAAGGGGGCGTCCAGCGCTGGCAGCGTGCCCCTGTGGGGGGCCACAAACCTGCCCGGCGGACAAAGCCCAGCCTCTTTGACTTTTGGCCCGCTGGACATGCAGTGGAGCCGGGAAACAAGTTTTGCCAGACAGATTGCCCGCCTGTTGCAGGCCAGACGCGCCACCGGGCTTGCCTCTGGTCGTCTTGTGCAGGTGGTAAATGGCCCCGCAGGATGCGTGGCGACCCTGAGCGCCCTGCCGGGCGGCGGCTACTGGCTGCTGGCGGCCAATTTTTCAGACCGGAAACAACACCTTGCCTGCCCTCTGCCCGCTGGCGCGCAAGGCCCCGCGCGTGATGTGCTGAGCGGCCAGAGCCTGCCCACGGGGCGCGCCGTAGAAATTGACCTCGATGACCGCCAGGCGCGACATATCCTGCTTGGCGAGCCGAAAACGCATGAAGGAGCGATGCCATGACCCAGAACAGCGCCCAGAATCCCGGAGACCAGGCTGCCTGTCAGTCTGGGGGCCAGCAGACAAGCTCGGACGGGGCGCACGCCCAGTCCGAAGCGCAAGCTGCCAAGGCAGTTTCCCAGCCATCTGCACCAGCTCCCGATCCTGCTGGCGCGGCACAGGCCGCTGCGAACGCCGCAGCAGCCGCACCGCAGGCAGAAGGCGCAGCGCCCAAGGCTTCCCGTCCGGTGACGATCTCGGCCAAGGGATTCAGGGGAATGTTTGGCAACTCCGGCAAGGAAGGCAAACCCGCTGCCTCTGCAAAACCGGCAGAATCCGCTCCTCAGCCAGCCGCTCCCGGTTTTGCCGACAATATTTTTGACGCAGCCAGCATTGTTGGGCCGCTTGCGCTCCTGCTTATCATGCTGGCCCAGGCCTGGCCCGCCCTTATGGGGCACAGCCTGTACTGTCCGCGTGAAGCCGCAGGCATACTGGCCTTTACCCAAACCGCGCAAAGCGGCATGTGGCTTGCCCCGGCTGGCGACGGCCTTTCGCAGTGGCCCGTATTTTTCTGGTTTGTGCGCGGCATTGAAGCCCTGCTCACCAAGGCCGCGCCGCAGTTTGCCCACCTGCTCTTTCCCCTGGCCGCGATGGCCGGAACCCTGATCTGCCTTGTGGCGGTGTGGGTTCTGGGCCGTGTTGCCGGGCTGGATCGCCGGGCCGCGCTGGCTGGCGGCATGCTGCTGCTCTGCGCGCCCATTTTTGCGCCGCTCTCCACCTTTACCGGGCCGGAAGCTTTGGCTGCAGCAGTGACCCTGCTTTCCCTTGCCTGCCTTTGCCACGGCTGGCAGCAGCCGGGCACGACCATCACCCTGCCTCTGGGTTTTGCATTGGCCGCATTGGCTGGCCTGACGGGTGGCCTTTTCCATCTGTTGCTGCCCGTGCTGACCAGTCTGGCCTTTCTGCTTTGGCGTTGCGGATTCCGCCGCGCGCAAAAGGCGGACGGCCTCGTGGGCTTTGTGCTCATGCTGGGCATCATTGGCTGCTGGCTTGCTGTTGTCATGCTCTGGCATCAGCCGGAAGGATACCTCAAGAACCTTGGCACCCAGCTTGTAACCTGGCCCATCACCAAGGCCACATGGTGGAAGCCCCTTGCCTTTGCGGCTCTGGGCCTGCTGCCCTGGCTGGCTGTTATCTGTGGTGTTTCGTGGGCGCGCGTGCTGCGCACCGCCACTGCGGATCTGGCTGCCTCCCGCAAGGAAAAAGCCGGAATGGCCTTTTTGTGGATAGCCCTTGTGTTCGCCTGCCTGCTGAGTATTTTTGCTGCCGACATGGTGGGCGCTGCCGTGTGCACGGCCTGCCTCGCCGCCCTCCTGCTGGGCAAGGCTCTGCTGCGCCTGCCTGTTGCCGGAGCCAAACTGTTCTACATCATCGCAGCCCTGTGCCTGCTGCACGCCAGCATGGCCCTGGTGGCCGCAGGTTTTGGCTACACGCTTGACTGGCTTGGCAAGTTCTTCCACTTTACGCTTACCGAAAGCCAGCGCACCGCCGTGCTTGGCCTCAAGGCCCTGCCCGTGCTGGGCGGCATTGGCATTGTGGCGGCAGTACTGCTTGCCCGTCTGGTGCGCCGTGGCGCGCACGGCGGTACCAGCGGTTCGCTCGTGATGTGCGCAATCATTGCTGTTGTTCTGGCCCAGCCCGCATCGCTCATGCTCATGCCGCAGCTGGAAAAAACCCCTGAAGCGCAGGTAAAAAGCCTGAGCGCCATCCTGACTCCTGCTGCCCCAGCGGTTGCAGCTCCTGCGGCGGCTCCGGCCCCCGCGCCTGAAGCTCCCGCAGCAGCACCTGCCGAGGCCCCCAAACTTGAACCCGCCGCCCCGGCAACCGCGCCAGAATCCGCGCCCGCTGCTCCGGCTGAAAAACCCGCGCCGGTGCAGGAACCTGCGGCTGCCCCAGCCGCCGTCCAGCCTGCGGAAGCGTCTGCTCCCCAAACAATGGCACCTACGGTTCCGGCTGCTCCGACTGAAGCTCCCGCAGCGACGCCTGCCGATGCAGCCAAGGAACTCGCCAAGGAAGTGGTCAAGGAAGCCACCCCCGCTGCGCCAGCGGAACAGACACCTGCGGCGCAACCAGAGCAACCCAAGGGCGCAGCGCCTCAGGCTCCTGCAAACTAGCTCAACTACATCAGCCCGGCGCAGACCGCGCTCACAATACCAAGGCCCCTCTCACGAGGGGCTTTTTTTCGCCATATGGCAGTTCAGAACAGTCCCCAGTGGGAGGGCATGCACCGCGACTCCCTCAGTGCAAGAGCGCCTCAACATCACCCCTTTGCCTTCGCTTGCAGACAGTGAACGCTGCTGAAACAGCCCGCAAATAAAAAAGGCCCCGGAATCAACCGGAGCCTTTCATCAATCTTTTGTCTGCGCCCGCACTGCGGGCTTGTGCAAAGTGGCCCTATTTGTTTATGGGCGGCACATCGCCACCAGCTTTAAGCATGGTGCCAAGGTGACGCCGCGCAAGGGCAAGTTCGCCTTCTGAAACTTCGGGCATATCCTTGGAACGCGCGCCGCTCATGTCATTGCCTTCTTCCACGATGGAAAGAGCGGCTGCCATGCGGCCCATGACGCAGAAAAAGCGTACCGGGTTCCAGTTATGCGCCTGCACCCAGGCAGCGGCGCTGGGCGAATAGAGAAAATCCGCCTTGTTGTTGCGCATGATGGGGTGGGCTTCTTCATTGTTGCCCTTGGCCCAGGCCCGGAACTGCGGCAGAAGTTCAAGAAAGTCCAGCAGTTCCTTGTCCGTCACCGGGGGCTGTTTTTCATACACATTAACGCTTGCGCTGGAACTAGGGGCAGGCTGCTCCGCCTTTTTCTTGGCAGCAGGAGCCTGTGCGGCCTCGGCCATGCCGGGGGCAACAACCATCAGCGGCAGGGCCAGCACCAATGCCGCAAAAACACCGCAGAAAGATGAAATTTTATTCATTCAATACCGAACCGCGCTAAATTTCGAGAGTCTGTCCATATTATGGTAAGACTCCACATATCGCAGGGTGCCGGTTTTGCCGCGCAAAACCAGCGAATGAGTAACAGCGTACTTGGCACTGTAGCGCACGCCTCTCAAAAAATCACCGCCGGAAATACCCGTGGCGGCAAAGAAACAGTCATCACTGCGCACCAGATCATGCACCGTGAGCACTTCGCGCGCGTCAATGCCCGCTTCGGTGATGGCTTCTTTTTCCACATACGACTGGGGATCCAGACGGGCCAGAATCTGCCCGCCCATGCCCTTGATGGCGCAGGCAGACAACACGCCCTCGGGGGTGCCGCCCGTACCCATCATGATATCAACCTCGGAACGGGGATCAACAGCCATGAGCGCGCCTGCCACGTCGCCATCAGTCTGCAGCTGAATGCGCGCGCCTGCCTGGCGAATTTCCGTAATAAGCTTCTCGTGCCGGGGCTTGTCGAGCACAAAGACCACAAGATCCTGCACGCTCTTGCCCATGGCCTTGGCCACATTGGCAAGATTGACCTTTACCGGCGCATCCAGATCAACCACATCGCGGGCCTCGCGCGGCACCACCAGCTTCTGCATGTAGTAGCTGGGGCCGGGGTTGAACATGCTGCCGCTGGGGGCAACGCCCACCACCGAAATGGCGTTGGGGCGGCCATAGGCCAGCAGATTGGTGCCTTCCACAGGATCAACGGCCACGTCCAGGCTGGGGCCGCAGCCCTTGCCGACCTTTTCGCCGTTAAAGAGCATGGGGGCATTGTCTTTTTCGCCCTCGCCGATAATGACCAGGCCATCAATACTGAGGGTGGCGAAGCTGACGCGCATGGCGTCAACGGCGGCGCCGTCACCGGCTTCCTTGTCTCCCCGACCGAGCCAGCGGGCCGATGCAAGGGCCGCAGCCTCGGTAATGCGAACAATGTCCAGAGCCAGATTTTTCTCCGGTGCTTCCGCCATGATATCCTCCACTCAGATCAGCGTTGTGCAACACACTGCT
>NZ_DASQOG010000121.1:0-20400 GCF_035644575.1 Desulfovibrio sp.
ATTCTTGATCCTGTTCCGGCCACGCTCTGGCCGCAGATACTGGACAAACTGAAACAGTTCGCCATGCGCGACATTGACGATATTCCTGAAATGCAGGGCCAGGGATGGGCCTGTTTTGAGGACATGCTCGATACTGACTGGGTGACGGCCCCGCCGCAGAAAGGCGCGTACATCGTGTTCTCCCTGCGGCTGGATATGCGGCGCATACCAGCTGGTGTGGTCAAAAAGCACGTTGCCCTTGCCCTTAAGGAAGAAAAAAAACGCATGGGCGAACAGGGCAAGAACTACATTGCCCGCGAGCGCAAAAAAGAACTCAAGGAGCAGGTGCTGCTGCGCCTGCGCTCCCGTTTTTTGCCTGTTCCCGGCGAATTCAACGTGCTCTGGGCCACAGACAAGAACGAAGTCTGGTTTGCGTCCACCCAGAACAAGATGATCGACCTCTTCCTGGAAGAGTTTCTCAAAACATTTGAGCTGCACCTGGAGCAACTGACGCCCTACAATCTGGCGGTCTCCATGCTGGACGAAGAAAGCCTGATCCGTCTGGACAAGCTGGAACCCACGCAGTTCGCTCCCCTTTCCTGATGACGGCACGGAGACCCCATGAACATGCCTTATCTTGGCGAATCCACTGACAGCATTCTCGGCAAGGAATTTCTGACCTGGCTCTGGTACCAGAGCGACACCGCCCCCGGCGCGTTCACTGACAAGGACGGCGCACCCTTTGCCGTTTCCATGGAACAGCGCATCGTGGTGGAAGGCGGCGAAGGCGATGCCCGCGAAACAGCCTCTGTTTCTGGCTCGCTCTCCCCTCTCCGCGAGGCCCGCTTTGGCCTTGGCAACGGCAAACAGGTCAGCCGCGCCCTGCTGCGCCTTGAAAAAGAAGAGCTCGCCTTTCAGGTCAGCCTCAAGGCCGAGGATTTCGGCCTCAACAGCCTCAAGACCCCCAAGCTCGACAAGGGCGACAGCGATGACGACCCGGACGCCCTCTTGCTTGAAAAGTTCTATCTTATGGAAGTGTGCACCGGCCTGCTGGATGCCCTGTACGCCCGCTTTTTGAAGCTGCGCCTCTCGTCTGGCTGGCAGAAGGAAGTGGACGACATGCGCCAGTGGATGACCCGCACGGAGTAAACTTTTTTCATGAGCACCCCGCCCGCATCTGCCGCAAAAGGCCGTCTTTCCGGCCCGCTACTGCACGTTTTACGCAAAACGTTGTGGATGCTGCTTGTGCTGTGGGGCATCACCATTATCAGCTTCTGGGTCATCCATCTGGCCCCCGGCTCGCCCACAGATATGGAAACCACGCTCAATCCGCTGGCTGGCGCTGCGGCGCGTCAGCGGCTTGAGGTGCTTTACGGGCTGGATCGCCCCCTCCATGTGCAGTACTGGGACTGGCTGACCCGCATCGTGCATCTGGATTTCGGCAATTCCATGTCTGCCGATTCCCGCCCGGTGCTGACCAAGATTCTTGAGCGCCTGCCCCTCACCGTGGGCATGAACGTTATTTCACTGGTGCTCACCCTGCTCATTGCCATCCCGGTGGGCATTGTTTCTGCCTGCCGGCAGAATTCGCTGCTGGACAAGTCCGTCACGGTGCTGGTTTTTCTGGGTTTTGCCATGCCGTCCTTCTGGCTGGCCCTGCTGCTCATGATGTTTTTTGGCATCGAGCTGCAATGGCTGCCCATTTCCGGCCTTACATCCATGAATTACGAGCAGTTGAGCGCCTGGGGCAAGTTTTGCGATCTGGCGCGGCATCTGGCCTTGCCCACGCTGGTGTATACCGTGGGCGGGCTGGCGGGCATGTCGCGTTACATGCGGGCCTGCATGCTTGAGGTGCTGCGGCAGGATTATATTCTCACGGCGCAGGCCAAGGGGCTGGGCGCTGGCGCGGTTATCTGGCGGCATGCCCTGCGCAACGCTCTCTTGCCCGTCATAACCCTGCTGGGCCTTTCTGTGCCGGGGCTTATCGGCGGCAGCGTCATCATTGAATCCATATTTGCCCTGCCGGGGCTGGGCCAGTTGTTTTACGGCGCTGTCATGGCGCGCGATTACACCATGATCATGGGCAATCTGGTGCTTGGGGCAGTGCTTACGCTCGCGGGCAACCTGCTGGCGGATTTCTGCTACGGGATCGCAGATCCGCGCATCCGCAACGCAAAGGACAACGCCTGATGCTGCCCCGCGCCGTCAAAAAGCTGCTTGGCCGCAATCTCATGCTTGCACTGGGGCTTGTCATTGTGCTTGCCATGTCGCTGGCCGCGCTCCTTGCCCCGTGGATTGCGCCCTTTGACCCCAACGCCCTGCATCTGGACAATATTCTGGAGCCGCCCTCCTCCCGCTTTCTGCTGGGCACAGACCGCCTTGGGCGCGATGTTTTTTCGCGCCTGCTTTACGGCGGCAGGGTTTCGCTGTGGGTAGGCTTTGTAGCTGTGGGCATATCGGTCAGCATAGGCACGGTTCTTGGCCTCGTGAGCGGCTATTTCCGCCGCTGGGTGGATGAGTGCATCATGCGCGTGGTTGACATCATGCTCTGCTTTCCGTCATTTTTTCTTATTCTGGCGGTTATTGCCTTTCTTGAACCCAATCTTACCAATATCATGGTGGTTATTGGGCTTACCTCATGGATGGGCGTTACCCGCCTTGTGCGCGCAGAGGCGCTTACCCTGCGCGAGCGTGAATTTGTCGACGCCGCGCGGCTGGCTGGCACATCCACTGCGGGCATATTGTTTCGACATATACTGCCCAATGCCCTTGCGCCCGTGCTGATAACGGCTACACTGGGCGTTGCCGGGGCCATACTGGTAGAATCTAGTCTCAGCTTTCTGGGGCTTGGCGTGCAGCCCCCCGCAGCCAGTTGGGGCAATATGCTCATGGACGGCAAAGCCGTGATTGAAACCGCGCCCTGGCTGTCGGTGTATCCCGGTCTGGCCATCCTGATAACGGTATTGGGCTATAACCTTCTGGGTGAAAGCCTGCGGGATATCTTTGATCCGCGCCTTCGCCAATAGTTTGAAATGTAAGGGCATCCAAGATAGTTAAAGTTCTACATTAAGTACATAAACCGCCATAAAAATACGTTAAAGCCATGCTTGAATACCTGCGCATTCGCAATCTGGCCCTCATTGAGGACATGGAACTGGAGTTTTCGCCCGGCATGAACGTGCTGACGGGTGAAACCGGGGCGGGGAAGAGCTTTATCCTTAAAGCGCTGGGCTTTCTGCTTGGCGACAAACTTTCGGCGGATATGGTTCGCGCGGGTGCTGAGCGCGCCCAGGTAGAGGCCCTGTTCAGCACAAAAGATGCCGACATGGTTCTGCGGCGCGAAATTGTGGCGGAGACAGGCCGCAGTCGCCTGTACATCAACGATGAACTACGCTCGCAAGACAGCCTGCGCGACCTGCGTAATCGCCTTGTGGCCCACACCAGCCAACACGCCCAGCAAAAACTGCTTCAATCCTCATTTCAGGCCAAACTGCTGGAAAGCGGCCTGAGCTGTCCCGAGCTTCTGCGCCAGCGGGACGACCTGCTTGCGCGCCTTCAGGCCAATGCGGCCCAGCGCTCTGCCCTGCTTGAGCGTCAGGCCGGGCTGGGCGAACGGCGCGAGCTGCTTGAAATGCAGCAGCAGGAGATCGACAAGGTTTCTCCCGAAGAAGGCGAAGAAGAAAAACTGGAAGAAATTCGCGCGCTGGCCCGCTCCATGGAGCACCAGCAGGAGAATTACGAGCAGGCGCTCATTTTGCTGCAAGGCGATGAGCAGGAAGGCGTGATCGACCAGTTGGGCCAGCTTGAAAAGCTCCTGCAGCGCATGTGCCGGGAGGACGAATCCCTTCAGGCTGATGCCGACGCCGTGGCTGCCCTGCGCCAGCAGCTTGCCCACCTCGGCGGCAGGCTTCGCCGCCCGCCTACCCTGCCGGGGCTTGATGAAATGCCCGACATGGATCATCTGGAAGAGCGCCTGTTTGCCCTTGCGCAACTCAAGCGCAAGCTGCACAGAACCCTGCCGGAGATTCTTTCCCTGCGCGAAGAAATTTCCGAGAACCTTTCCTTCCTTGATGTATGCGCCCTGGACATCACCCGGCTGAACAAGGAAGCGGCAGCTCTTGCCGCAGAACTTGCCGCCGTGACCGCCCGCATTATCCCGGCGCGCCGCGAGGCAGCATCCGCCATTGCGGCCAAGCTGGAAAACGAACTGCGCCAGTTGGGCTTTTCGGATCAGGTGCGGGTATTGCCCGATTTTGCCGTGCAGGAAATCTGGCCCGGCGTTACGGACGAGCGCGGGCGCATCCTTTGGGCCCCCAACCCCGGTCAGCCCCCGCAACCGCTGGATAAAATCGCCTCGGGCGGCGAGCTTTCGCGCTTTTTGCTGGCGCTTGCCAGTGTGCAGCAGGATGACGAAGGCGCTACATTCATATTTGACGAAGTCGATGCAGGCGTTGGCGGCATGACCCTGAACAAGCTGGCCGAAAAGCTCTACGCGCTGGCCGAAACGCGCCAGATGCTGCTTATCACCCACTGGCCGCAACTGGCAGCCCGCGCCCGCAGGCACTTTCAGATTGTTAAGATGGTGCGCGACGGGGAAACCTTTACCCTCTGCTCTCCCCTTAACAAGTCAGACCGCCACGCCGAGCTTGCGCGTATGGCAGGCGGCGGCGAACAGGGCGAGGCGCTGGCCCGCAGCCTGGAAAAATAGCACTCTGCAAAATTTGCCGTGTGGTTTAATGCCATGCGGCATTTTTCTTTCATACTTGCCGCGACATTATCGTGCTGCGGCCAGTATCTACGTATCTTTCTGACAATTTTTTGACTTTTTCTAAACTTTTTGCCCTTTTTCAGGGCTGCAATGAGAACTGGCACTTATCTTGCTAATACCTTTCCCAGATAACGAAAAGGCAAATTTGACCATAGCCACAGGGGGAGCATGTGACTAACGAAAATAATAATTGCATAAGCGCCATGCTCCATATGCAAACTGGCGCTCCCGAAGCCGCCTCGCATGTACGGCATGGGCAGTTTGCGGGGCAACCGCTTTCGGGCCTGGACGAAGCATCGGCCAGAGCCTTGCGAAGCCTGGCAAAGGATGGCGAAGGGCTTGTTACGGCGCTTGAAGCGCGGCTTGATGCGCTTCAGGAAGCCTTTATGGACATGCTGAACACGCAGCTTGAAGAACGCCACCTCCGGCCCGAAGACCGTCTGCATGTGTATGTTTCGTCCGAGGGAACCCTGGTGGTTGAAGGCAACGACAACGACGCCAACCTGCTGTGCGACATCATCACGCGCAAGCCGGATTTACAAAAGAGCTTTAAGCAGATGGCCCAGGTGGCCATGCTCTCGCACGGTGTAGAACTGGCGACCCAGATCCATAATGATATTATCGATCAGGTTGAAGACGCCAATCCCCTGCTTGGGCACTACCATATGTGCCTTAAGGGACCGCTCTCGCATTTCTACATCCGTTAGAGCTTGCCAAAGTCGAACAAGCGACTTATTGTAATGCTTGACCAAATGGGGGCGCACTGGTTTCGACGGGGACGTGGAAGCCTTAGCGGCAGGTCGAGGCGCCGCTGGCCTCGTAAAAAGCGGCAACAAAAGTAATTGCCAACAACGATTACGACTACGCTTACGCTGCCTAAAAACAGCGAGGCAACGACCGCTTAGGCGGTCACGTCATTCTGGGCCATGTCTGATAACCCTGAATGGCGACACTTATCAGGCTGGCGGAAACTGGTGCTCACCGGGGTTTTCCGCGAGGAGTTTACCGGCGAGATTGCCGTGATGCGCCCGGTCAGGGGCTACCACCACGGTGAAATTAATACCTGACATAAACCTGTAGATGCTTCGTGTGGACAGTTCGCGGACGGGGGTTCAACTCCCCCCGCCTCCACCACCCCCACAAATTAAAGTGGCTTATACGATCTGGATAAGACGTATAAGCCACTTTTTGACATTAGAGCATCAAGCATCATTTGCATTAACATATTGCAGAAGCAAGTGACATTGATTAATTTATGCAAAATATAAACCGCCAACATGTTAGCAACGAGTCGCCAATCAAATCTATAGCAATAATATAAGAGTTGCAATAAAATGAACCAGTACGATTTTTCTAATTTAAATCCTAATGAATTTCAGACTCTAGCAAACGATCTGCTTAGTAGGCTCTTTAATACCCATATAGAAATGTTTAAACTTGGTAAAGATATGGGTATTGATGGACGTTTTTTTTGCTATGAAGAAGACCTGCCAATAATAATTCAAAGCAAGCATTATGCAACATCAGGATTCAGCAAGCTTTTATCCGACTTAATCAAAGTTGAACTTCCAAAAATTTTCAAAATTACTATTAAAAAATATATTCTTGTCACATCTGTTCCCTTGTCGCCATATGAAAAAGAAAAAATTCAAAATGGATTTAGTCCTTTTATAAAGAAACCTACTGATATTTTCGGAAAAGATGATATTAACTCCCTTTTACGAAGATTTCCAGATGTAGAAAAAAATTACAATAAATTATGGATTCCTAGCTCTACAGCTTTAATACATTTTTTAAACACAAAAAATACCAATATTAGCCAACATTTTATTTCAGAAGCCAAGCGAAAGAGCGCTGACTATGTAAAGACAAAAACTCATTTTCAAGCCAAAGAAAAAATTACAGAAAATAACGTTCTCGTCATAACAGGTGACCCAGGAGTTGGGAAGACAACTTTGGCAGAACAACTTTGCCTTGAAATAGTTAACGATGGCTATAGTCCATATGTAATAACAAGTGATATCGAAGAAGGCTTCTCATCGCTTGCAAATGATGAAAAACAGGTATTTTACTTTGATGACTTTCTTGGGAAAAACTATATTGAGACACTTCATACCAATGAAGACTCAAAAATCATGCAATTTATCAATATAATTTCTAAAGCTAACAACAAAAAATTCATTCTAACGTCACGAACTGCGATATTGGACCAAGGATATCGCGTTGGCCCATCATTTTCCAATGGAAAAATCAAGAAAAGAGAATATCTGATTAATATTTCAGAATACAGCAATATTGATAAGGCGAGAATATTTTACAGTTTTTTATGGAAAAGTGATTTAAGTATTGATTTCTTAAAATATATCATTGAAGACGAAAACTATTTAAAAATAATATTGCACAGAAATTATAATCCAAGATTACTTGAATTTATCACTTCAAGTGACCATGTCGACTTAGAAAACTCCAATTTATATTTAGATTTTATCAACAAATCACTCAACAACCCTGAAGAAATATGGAAGCATCCATATTATGTGCAATTAGACAACTCTGCACGTGTCATTGTTGATCTAATTGTTTTCAGCAATGGAAACATAAAAGAACAGCCCTTAAGAGAAGCTTATTACAATTTTCAGAAGAAAAACCTCATTCTCAACAATTCAAGTATTTCTAAAGAATTTGACTTTATCATATCCATACTCATTCGTTCTTTCGTTAAAAAAACTATTATAATAAAATTAAATAAAGAAGAAATTATTTTCTCACTATTCAACCCCTCTATATCAGATTTTATTATTTCACAGTATTCTAAAAATTACAGTCATATTGCAGACATTATTTCACTTTATGAAAGCGATGATGGAATTGGTTTCCTTGAAAGAGCAACATTTCATCACCAAGACATATCAGAAAACGTTGCTAAATTAATTTGCTCTAAAGTCAACAAGAATGACCTATGTTCCGATATCAAATATATTCGACTTGGAAATTTGTTAGACTCTGAAACATTCATATCTATATATGGTCATTTTTCAATCAATGATACATGCAAACTCATTGCAACTTTAAAAAATATTACATGCGAAACATTAGAATTCTGTTCAAAAATACTTTCATTGTGTTATTCTTCTTGCAGTAAAATGGATGTTTACAACCTATTTATAGCGATTCTAGACTGTGAAATTGAATACAATGAATTAGAAATATTATCATCACTATTATTAGAATATCCACTAGATTTTCATTCTAATGATATTAATGAAAAATTTTATGGAAACCTTCTCGACCTATGGAAATATGAAAAAATAGAAGAATTCGCTACTGAAAATATAGAAAATTTTACAGAAGATGAAAGCTCTGTCTACGATGAAGAAATCGATGAATCCTATTCAATTGACAAAGACGCACTTGCATCTCTTATTATAAATGAAACTTCTGAACTCGTTACCCCGATTAGTAATCAAGATGCTTTAGATATTATTAACTATACAGATTTAAATAATATCGCCTCTAGTTTCTATCGGAACGAGAGTACCAGTAGTAGTTCCAGCGGCCATTACAGCCCCGGAGATCAAGATATTCGTGGATTATTCGAAGGTTTTCTAACTGCAAAATTTGGATAATTTATCCGCTTGCAGAAAAGTATTTTTCTCTCAGATTCCCCCTACCAATCCATGGGCTTGCCAAGCGGGCCACGAGGGATATCCGGCCCAAAGGTATAGGCACCGGGGCGTTGCACGTCGCTCAGTTCACGGCGGGCATGCAGTATCAGCTCCTTGTGCAGGGCTGACACGTCATAACCCTGCTGCGGCACCACAAAGGCTTTGAGTCTGTATCCCTCGTCCTGCCGCATCAGCCGCACAAGGCACTGTTTTACCCCTTCGTAGCGCTCGATGACCGAGGCCACATACTGGGGAAACACATTGATGCCGCCCACCTGCACGGCTTTGTCGATACGCGCACCCGGTCGCAGGTGCCGCTGGCCTGTCCAGGTTACGTTATCCATCAGCGGGTAATGCTGCACCACGCCATCCGGCAAGCAGCGCACCAGCGCGTTGCCGTGCTCCCCTTCCCCCCGCGCCACATGCGGCAACAGTTCATAATCGGCTTCCGGCTCAAAGCGGCCGCAAACCACACCCATCTCTGACGAGCCAAAAAATTCCAGCACGCGAAAACCCTGACGCTCCAGCGCGTACATCACCTCGGGCGGCGTGGGCGATGTGCCGGTCAGCAGGGTAATCCCCTGCCCCGCCTCCGAGCTGGAGGCCTGCCATCCCCGCATATCCACAAGGCGCGACAGCAACAGGGGTATGCTGATAACAAGATCGCCGGGGCGCATTTGCGCCTCAACCATTGTCGGCAAAGGCGGCACGCTGCGGATGGGCACCCCGAGGCTCAGGGGCAACAGCAAGCCAAACGTAAAACCGTACATATGATGCATGGGGACGGCGATCAGCGCCGAGGTTCTGTCCGCCACAATGGGTGCCAGACTGGTCACTTCCTGCCGGATGTGGCTTTCCTTATGCGTGCAGGGCTTGGGCTTGCCTGTTGAGCCGGAAGTAAAAAACGTGAGCGAACGGTCGCTGTTTTCCCACTGCTGCAAAACTTGTTGCGAAAAATCGCCGCACAGCCCGCCAACCTCGGGCGCTGCCGCAGTGGTGTGAAACATGGCGTTGCAGCGCTGCGCCATGTTTTCCAGCGCAGTGGCATCAAGCCCAAGCGATTCCCACCGCATGGATGCAAACTCGTGCGGCGCGCGCGCCTCAAAGCTCAGCGGATTGCGCTGGCTCAACTCTGCCTGCGCCACGGATTGCACAATCGCCGTAACAGCCCTGAAATCAAGAATTGCAATCCGCTCTAGCGGCCAGGATTCCATTACGCACCCCGCACTTCGATTAATGCCTGTCTGCCGCTTGCAGCCGCAGTGCAGACGCAGTTAACAGCTCCAGACCTAGTCGTCTGCGGTATGTCCAGGGCCAGCATCACATCCAGAGCCTGCGCCAGCGGCCCATGACCGTACAGATGTTCATGATTTGTCCAGCCCGGCCCGGATGCGGCACCCGAGGCAAAAACAGGGCCGCCCGCTTCCGGCTGTTGCCCCCACCGCACCCGCAACGAGGACGCACCCGCAGCTTGCCTGCCCAGACACAGGGCAACGGCCCCTTCCGTCTGGGGGTACTTGCTGCTTAAATATTCCGGGCAGCAGCGGGAAAAACGGCTGTCGATTTCGTCCACCGCGCACAGCAGCACCCTCTCGGCCCGCCCCGCACCCAGCAGGGCTGCCGCCGTGCTCACGGCACCGGCAAAAGAAAGCTCAAACTGCGAAATGGTAAAACACGGCCCCTCAATGCCAAGCAGCAGGCTGAGCAGGCCCGCGCCCATATTGTTGACGGCATGCGAAAAGGCCGTTGGCGAGGAAAGATGCGGCCCGTTGTCCAGAATGGAATCCATAAAGTCCATGCTCATTTGCGAGCTGCTGTAGGCCGTGCCAAACACAAGAGCTGTACGGTGCAGGAGTTCTTTTTGTCGCCAGCCCGCCGCATCCAGAGCCTGCACACAGGCCAGAAGCGCCATACGCGCATATCGGGGAATGCGGCGCAGCGACACGCCCGGCAACAATGCCGCGAGAGGAGAAATATCGGGGGCAGATATTGCAGGCGCTTGCCCTCGCTGTATGGCAGCAAGGGCATCCTTGCCGCCGATACTGTGCACAAGCCCGGTTCCCGCCACAGAAAGCGCTGCACTGCTCATGGCTTCACCCTCCCCAGAACCAGAGCGGCATTGCCGCCGCCAAAACCCAGCGAGGTTGAAAGCGCAAATGGCGACGATGCCGCAAGGGCGCTCTGCGTGGGCGCAAAACCTATTTCAGGGTCAATATTGAAAAAACCCGGCGAGGCCGGAACCGTGCCGTTGCGCAGGGCCGCGAGCGTCAGCACGGCTTCCAGCGCGCCAGCAGCCCCGAGAGTGTGCCCCGTGCCGCCCTTGCTGGCCCATACGGGCACCCCCGGCAACAGGGTGCGCAAAAGCCGCCCTTCAACCTTGTCGTTCTCGCGGGTAGACGTGCCATGCGCGTTCACAAAGGCCATATCTGCCGCTGTGAGGCCAGCCTGATCCAGAGCCGAGCCGATGGCGAATGCCAGCCCCCGCCCTTCAGGATGCGGCGCGGTAAAATGGTGCGCGTCGGAGGCGTTGCCGTAGCCCAGCACATGCCCGAGCACTGCGGCATTGCGCGCGCGGGCATGCTCGGCGCTTTCCAGAACAAGCGCGGCTGCGCCTTCGCCAAGGTTCAGGCCTTTGCGGTCGCGGTCAAAGGGGCGGCAGGGCTGGTCGGAATATATCATCAACCGCGCAAAACCCGTATGAGGCACGAGGCTCAGGGCATCTGCGCCGCCGCAAAGCACGCATTGGCACTGGCCTGTGGTGATGAGATCCATTGCCAGACCAATGGCGTCCGCGCCGGATGTACAGGCATCGGTAACGGTAAGCCGCGGGCCGTGGGCCTCCACGTCCATCACCAGCGCAAGATTGGCGCTAAAGTAGTCGTCACGGTCAGCCCCATTTGCGCAGGAGCATACAAATGATGCTGATGCCGATGCAGCAGCCTGCTCTGGCGTGGTTCCACGGCTGGCGGCGTAAGACTCCAGAAAGTGCGATGCGCTCCCGGCGGTCGTGCCAAGTACAACGCCCGCCTCACGCAGCAGATGCCGGGGCAGTGCGGCCTCGACCAGCGCGCTGTGGCACACGGCCCTTGCGAGCGTAAGGGTATCCTGCGCGGAATGCTTGCGGCCGCCGGGAAAGTGCTTTTCAGCAAGCCCGAAAAACGGATATGGCAAGGCCCGGCTGTCCAGCACACTAGCCGAAACAAGCCCGCCCTGCCCGCTTTGCAGGCCATCCAGAACCGCAGCCGGGCTGTCACCCGCCGCGCACAGACAGGCCATGCCTGTTACAACAACGCCTGAACCGTGCTGCATTGCTTTTCTCACGCCTGCGCTTTGCGGGCGCAGATAAAGTCTGCAAGGCCGCTCACTGAGGTAAAGGCCTTGCGGGCTTCTTCGGCATCAGCAATGGCTACGCCAAAATGCTTTTCAACCACGACCACAAGTTCCACCGCGTCCAGCGAGTCCAGCATCAGGCCGGAATCACCAAACAACGGGGCCGAGGAATCAATGTCTTCCACGGTAACGTCTTCAAGGCGCAGGCCATCAATAATTGCCGTTTTCAGGGCGGATTCCATTTCGTTTTTTGTCATCATTGCGACCACATATCGTAAAAATTAAAGAACTGGTACGGGTGCCGTTCCACAACAGTCTCCAGAGCTGCGGCAAACTGCTGCGCATACGGCTGAAAAACAGAAACATCGCGGCGCGGCAAACCAGCAGGAACCGCCAGCCGCTCTGCCTTAAAAACCCTTGTGACGCCTTTTTCCCGCACGGTAAAAAGCATGAGCAGTTCCGCCCCCGTGACGGAAGCCAGCGCGTAAGCGCTGGCAGGGATGCGGATGCTCCCCCCCATAAACATGACCTCAACGCCCTGCCCGGCCTGACGTGTACCGTGCAGCCGGTCGCCCATAAGGCAGACAACTTCGCCGCGCCGCAGCGCTGCCGCAGCCTCGACCATGGAACCCACAGGGTCCGCCGAATCAATGATCTTGAACGGCCTGCCCTTACCATGCTGGAAGTAGTGTTTGCCCTGATCCTCGGGATTGTGCAACTGCACCACGTTCACCGGGCGGTCAAACTGCTCCAGCCCCGCAATGCCCACCTGCCATGCGCCAATGTGGGCGGTCAGCACAATGCAGCCATGCGGGTTGGCCCCTGCCTCGGCAAATCGCTGCCGCACATGCTGGTCCGTTTCGCAAAAAGGAAACCGCCCGGTAACCCCGGCAATCATCCTGTCCAGCAATACCTGCCCGAAATTCAGATACAGGCGGTAGGCATGCACAAACCTGCTCAAGGCTCCGGCGAGGGGAAAGCGGCGGTCAATATAGGCCGCGCAGCGCTGGCGCACATGGGGCAGCATGGCATAATACAATACAACAAAGGCCAGTACCATTCGCGCTGCAAAGACCATCCGGCAGCGCACCAGTACTTCAAAAAAACCGTACTGAAGCCGGGAACCAAGCGCGGCGGCCACTGGTCGCTTATTCTGCATGGCTGCCCCCGTTGCCGCCCTCTTGCCGCATGCGCGTCATGCCGCGCGCCGCAAGATAGGCCAGCGCGCCCACCACGGCCCCTGCAAGCAGGCCCAGCACCGGGGCAAGAACAAGCGCACCTACAAACCAGTCGAGTATGCGCTGGGGAGCTTCATAGCCGAGGGTCTGCACAGAAAATTCCGTCAACCAACTGCCCCTGCGCAGCCTGTAGCCAAGCAAAACCCCAAGGCCCGGCACAAATGGGGGCCACGTGAGCGGGATCATGGCCAGCGCGCAAAGCCTGTTCAACCGCAGCCAGCCAATGCACAGTAAAAGCAGAATACTCTGCAAACCCGGCAAAGGCAGCGTGGAAACCGCTATGGCAACAGCAGCGGAACGCCCCAGCTGCCACGGAGTGGCCCTGTCTGCAAGCAGACGGCGCAGGGAATCCATGGGGTGCAGCAAGGATATGCGGCCCTGCTCGTCCACGCTGTGCTGGCGAAAGGGCACAGGCACCAAGGCTCGGATGGTCAGCCGCGTGTTCAGCAGAGAAATACGCACATTGTCCTTGAGCGCCTTGAAATGCGATACGCGTTCTTCCCTCGGCGGATAATACACGCGAATATCAATCTCGCGCACGTCAAATCCGGCCCATGCGGCGCGGACCAGCACTTCAACCTCAAAAGCGTAGCCCGGTTCCGTGAATTTCAGGCAGTCCAGCACGCGCAAAGGATAGACGCGAAACCCGCTTTGCATGTCGCGCACCCGCTCCCCTGTCTGCACGCGCATCCAGAATGCGGAAAACGCCCTGCCAAAACGGGACGACCCCGGCACATGCGGTACATTAAAATTTCTGCAGCCCACAATGATTGCGTTGGGATGCTGCGCAATGGCCTGCAAAAAAAAGGGGATATCCTCCGGGTAATGCTGCCCGTCGGCATCCAGCGTAATCATATGCGTTGCGCCTAGCCGTGCGGCCTCAGCCGCGCCAGCCAGCAGGGCCGCACCCTTGCCGCCGTTGCGGGGCAGGCGCACCAGGGTAATGGGCAAGCCATCCAGACGATCAGCACTGCCGTCTGTAGAACCGTCGTCCACCACAATGATCGTGCCGCACTGGTTCAGGGCGCGCTGCACCACATCGCGCAGGCCTTCACGGTGGTTGTACACCGGAATGACCACGGCAATTACTGGCGGCATGCGACCTTGCCCTGACGCCACTGGGCGCAGAATTCCCGGTAAAAGGCCGGCGGCTCCATGAGCAGTTTGCCGTCCAGATCAAGCATAAGCTGGGTTGTGCTGGCTGTGGTGGTCACAAGGCCGTCCGCGTCTTGAATGCGGTATTCAAAATCCATCACTGCGGCCTCATTCCAGAACAGCTCCGCGTGGATGGTGTATGTCTGGCCGTAGAGCAACGGATGGTGAAAATCCAGATGAAAAAGCTTGAGCGGGACCACAACGCCATTATCACGAAAATCCAGATAGCTCAGGCCATAGGCGCGACCCATGGCTTCCCGGCCATCCTCAAGCCAACTGGCATAGCGGCCATGCCACATGAAGCGCACGGCATCCACTTCTTCAAAGCGCACAGTTCGTTGAACGCTGACGCAGAGAGAAGGCACTTCCGGCGCGCAACGGCGGCGGGGACGTGAAGCGCGGTGCAGGCTCATAGGGCAGCAACCTCCAACAGTATGCGGGCTGCCAGGGTTTCACCGCTCTGTAAGGTGCATTCCCAGCGCCCTTCGCGCCGCCCCTTGCTCAAGGTCAGCAAAATATCCACATCCGGCCCAAGCGGCGCAAGAAATTTTGCCTGCGGCACACAGGCCAGGTCAGCGGAATGCCCCATTGCTTCAAGTGCAACCTGAGCCATGAGCACCTGAACCACAGCGGGTAACACTGGATGCCCAGGGAAATGCCCGGCAAACACCGCACTGTCTGCCGCAAAACAAAAGCTCTGCCGCCACGCGCCCTGCTCGGGCAGATGTTCCAACTGGCTGGCCGCTTGCAAGACGGCACGACGCATCATGCTCATAAATGCGAAATCTCCACAAAATACATGTCGATGGTCATTCCATCCTGCTCACTATATATGCCATTCAAACCATCAGCTGTGGGGCTGAACCGGGCCTTCCAGCCTTTGCCCTCAAGATTCGGCACAGCATCCTGACCGAGAGCAGGCAAAATTCTGTATACGGCCACGCCAGTACGGAACAACAGGCTGGCGGCCTCCCTGCCCATACCCTCAGCCGGGGTACATTGCATTTTTACTGGCTGCGCGCCTGCTGCGCCCTTTGCTCCACTGTCTGATGGAACATCCGGGCTGTACGTGCACACGCCCAGAGTTCTGCCGTGCGGGAGGATAAGGGCTATGCTCCCGCCCGCTTCAGTCATTTGCACTTCGCCCTGCACAGGCGCGCTCTGCCCGGCAATGGTCAGCCGCGCGCCGAACTGCGCTACCAGAGAACCTTTCTGCTGGCCTGCCTGAAGCGGCGGCAACTGCATTGTGCGCTGTGCGCCGCAAGCGGCAACAAGCCCCAACATCAGCAGCAATCCTATGTAACGTATGGCCTTCATGCCTGTTTTCCTTGCGTGCGGCAGAGTCTGGGCAAAAGCCACAAGGCCACAGGAACCTCCACAATCAAACCCCAGAAAATTACTTCACCCATAGCTTTAAGGGCCGGGTGTTGCGCAAGAGCCAACAGTCCCATACCCGTGAACGTGGTGAGAGAAGATACAACAACAGCCCGTTCCACACCCATTTTCACCCCGCTGACAAGATCGTGCGTGACCACAATACCGTGATCTGCCGCAAGGCCAAGCACCAGCGGCATTGCCGCCATGCCCGCCAATGTCAGGGGGTGGCTGGTGATGGACATCCACGCAAGTATACATGCAACGGAACACAACGGTGGCAAAGATGCAAGCAAGGTTCGCCGCGCATCGCGGAAGTATAAAAACAGAAGCGCCAGGCAGGCCATCCAGGCCAGGGGCACAAGCCGTTTTTCCATATCAAGCTGCTGCAACAGCGTAGTTTCAAGTTCACCGGGGGCCAACGCCATAGTTTGCGCGGCGAGAGCAGGTTCCAGACGGCTCACATCCGCCTTTTTACTGGTAAAGAGCAAAAGCCGAGCCGTGTGGTCATCAGCTTGCGGCGCATGCAAAAATACATCGATCATCTCGCCAAGGCCTGCGGCGCGCAGCACTGCCGGATCAAAGTCCGCCACCGGGCGTTCAAGCAACTGCGCAAAGGGGGCAAAGGCTTCTGCGGTGAATCCGTAACGCTGCGCGTCAGATGTCAAAAGGGTTTGAACACGCGGCCCTTCAGCTTTTGCAAAGGCTTCCCACCGTTGCACGTTGGCCTGCGCCTGCTCTGGCGAAGGCCACACATCGGTAAGGGTACCGATCTTGTTTTCCGGTTCCAGAACGCGCAGGGCCTGCGCTACAGCGCGGCCATTGGCAAGGACTGCGTCCGTTGTTGGCCCTTCGACCACGAGGATGTTGCTGTCGCGCGATCCCCAAATGGCCTTGAGCTTCTCGCCGTCCTGCTGCAATTGCGCCATATCCGCCCCCATGGTGCGGGGCGAAACATCCACGCGCACGATGGAAAACAAGGCGTAGCACAGCAGCAACAATCCAAAAACACATGCAAAAACACGTAGGGGCACAGGCTGACGCGGCGCTGTATTTTCCTTGCGCACAGGCAGGGGCGGCGTATTGAACCAGGGGCACACGGGGAGCACAACAACGGCCAGCGCAAAGCCCGCGCTCAAGGTCAGAAGGGCAAACAGGGCCAGCTGGCGTACCGCCGGGATGCCCGAAAGCAGCAATACAGCAAATCCGGAAGCATTGACCAGATACCCCTGAAACAGCGGCGGCGTAATATGCTCCAGCACATTTTCTGTTGAGTCGCCGCTGCGCAGGGCAAAATGCATATGCACGGCGTAGTCTTCCGCCACGCCAAGTACGGACGCGCCAAAACCCAGAGCCAACCCGGAGAGTGCTGGCGTGAGCAGGGTCATGCCGCCCAGGGCGAAGCTGGCTGCAAACGCAGGCACAAGCATAAGCCACAGGGCGCCGCGCGAGCGCACCAGCAAGGCGTACACCAGCACAAATCCCAGCATGGAAAAAAAGACGATATTGGTCACATCGCGCTGGATAACCTGCGCATTGACAGCGCTGTGCCGGTGCCCGCCCACCACAAGGCCCTGCATATCCGGGGCAAGATATTTCTGCATGGCGGCATGGATTGCGTTCATCAACTGAGCGGCGGCGCTGACATCGTGCAGGGAATGGGCTGGCCGCAGCACCAGCAACAGGTGTTTGCCGTCCGCGCTCACGGGGTAGCCCAGCACAGGGTCGGGCATGGCCCCGGCATGCTCTGCTGGCAGGCGTGAAAGCACAAACCGGCGCAAGCTCAGCGGATCGGCCCGCAGCCAGTCCTGCGCAGGGCCAGCGGCTAGGAGGCTGTTCAGATTGTCATGAGCCGAGCGCACGGCGGCATCAATCTGCGGGGCATCAGCTGCCTGTTGCAGTTGGGCCAACGTGGCATCATCCATAAAATACGGCAGCAGAGCCATGAGCGCCTGGGCATCGGGCATGCCCACGGCCCCCACTCTCTCAGCCATATCCCGCGGCAGATCGCCCACGATGGCGTCGGCAGCGCCTGCCAGCGCATACTTTCCGCCGTGGCGCTCTGTGGAAAGATCAATAAACAGCAGGCCAGAAGCCGGGGAAACATCCAGGGCTTTGGCCATGCGGCGCACCTGCGGCGCATCGTCGGGAAAAAAGGCCAAGCTGCTGGAATCTGGCTGTATTCGGGCAGCCAGCAAGGCAAAAACCGCCCAACAAACAAGAACCAGGCTGAATCCCAGAATCTTGTGTGAGCGTATCCAGCAATGAAGCCTGACAATGAAAGGCTTGCCCATAGGCCTACTGACCACCGCTCCCCGCTACTCCAAGCACGGCGCAGGGCGCTGGCAAGGCCTCGTTGACCCGAGTTTGTTTAAAGGCAATGCGCACCGTATCGCCGTTACGTTCTGCAAAGGTCAACTGGCGCACGCTCTTGAGATCATCAGCAAAGGTTACTTCAAGCTTTGCAAAAAAAGACTGGCGAAGGGGATACAGCAGAAGCATGGGTTTGTCGGCCTGCGGGCGCTCAAGCCTGTAGGAGGCGCGCAGGGCAGCAGGATCAATGCTGATCCAGTCCAGAATATTCCGGATTATCGCTGTAATAACAGTGGATTCCCGCTCATTGGCAGGACGCGTTGCTTCCGGTGAGCCTTCCCACAATGCCCCCCTTCCATGCTTGTAAATAAAGCCAGAGGCAAGAGGACGGGTATACGCCCAAAGCAGGCTGTCGGCGGTTTCAAAGCCGTTGTCATCCTTGCTGGCTGCACGCGCTGGGGCATTGCCTTCATGGCTGCCCCGGCGCAGGCAAAAATACCCTTGCGAAGTCATGGGGCGGGCCAGTACGGCCATGGATTTTTCCTGCACAAAATCTGCGCTCAAGCTGGCAATGCCGGCGCTTTGCAGTGCGGCAGCATCAAGCAGAGCCTCGGCGCTTGAAAGCGGCTGCTCCTGCGCAAATGCAAAAGTGGGCAGCACGGTAAAAGCCATAATACCAGCCAAGAGCAGCAGGCCCACAGATGAACGCATCAGGCCGTTTCCTCCGGCA
Organism: Desulfovibrio sp.; assembly: GCF_035644575.1. Classification (GTDB taxonomy): domain Bacteria; phylum Desulfobacterota; class Desulfovibrionia; order Desulfovibrionales; family Desulfovibrionaceae; genus Desulfovibrio. Next base: position 18,553 of record NZ_DASQOG010000121.1, read on the forward strand.
TAAATATCTTGAACTGCCCGGTGGCCAGCAGCTGCCCCTCGGCGTGCACCTCGCCGTCAACCACCGCAATTTCGCCAAGTCTGGCTGAGACGCGCACAAAGACCTCCAGGCGCTGCCCCACATGTGCATCTGCATGCACGGTCACATCGCGCAAGGCGGCAAGGTAGCCCCAGCCCGCGCAGGCACCGCCTGCGGCAAGCAGGCTGGCCCCGGCCCCGGCTGCAAAACACTGCGCCATGATCTCCGCATAGGCAACGCGCTCAAGTTTGCCGTCAGGCAGCAGAAAAGGATTATCTTCCCGCACTGCCGCCGTTGCCCGCGCTTCTTCCGAGCTAAAACTTTCAAGCCCGCTCAGAAGAAGCATGGGGGTACGGTGCGGCACAAAGGCTGTAAGAGACTGTTGCAAATCAGTATTCACTGCTCGCCACATTCCGACGGATGGCCTTGTCAAGAATGCCCACCCACTTGTTGTAATTGGGGTGGATGGAAGCGCTGCCGTCACTCTTGGCCTTGTATTCCATGTTGGTGCTGGCCTTGTAGTTTATGCTGTAATGCGTGGCCGTATAGGGGATGGACACCACCACAGTGTGCTTATTGCGCACCATGATTGTGGCTTCAATGGTATTGGGGGAAGGTTCAGAAACACGCCAGCCGGTATCAGCGCAGGATTTGACGATAGCATCGTGCATCTTTTTTTCAGAAATATTCTTGCTGGCTTCAGCAGAGGGGAAGTCATAGGCAAAGGTGCCAACAGGCTGGCCAAAACGGCAGCCAATGGCTGCAAGAGTCATCACCAGCACGGTAAGCAAAAAATATTTTTTCATTACAGTTACTCTCCTGTCACACACGTTAGATGTTTTACATAAAGGTTTCTGACATACCGCATCATGGCGCGATGCGGTAAAAGTTCTCCGGCAAAGTCTTGTGGCCATACCGGATCAAGAAACTCCATATGGATGGTAGCAGGATGAAAGCCCTTGGCACCAGGAGGAAACACCTGGAAGCTGTTATGAATAAGCAAGGGGAGCACAGGGCGACCAGCCTTGACAGCAACGTGGAAAGCACCAGCCCTGAACTTTCCCAGAGCACCAGTGCGGGTACGGCTGCCCTCTGGAAAAATCACCAGAGTAACCCCATCCCGCAGACGTTCAAGGCACAAAGCCTCGACCTGTTCTGCGGACAGGCTCTGCGCATCAATATATTCCGCGCTGCGCATGGTGGGCGCAAAGAAAAAGAGCAACCGGAAGGGCCAGCTTTTGGTTATCAGGCACACATTGGCCTGATCCTGCGCCGCAAGCAGATAAATATCCAAAAAAGACTGATGGTTGCACACAACAACCGACCCAGGATACTCCACTGCCATATGTGCGTTGCGAATGCGCACCGGCAGCCAAGGCCGCAAAAAAAACAGCGTAGAGCGACCATAAAGCCAGATATACCGCCGATTGACCGCGCACATGGCACCGGGAAAAACCGTGTGCAACGCGGCAATGCACAGTGTTAAAGGCAAAATAACAAGTGTCCAGCAAACAAAAATTGCACTTATGGCAATGTTTGACACAATATTACTGTTCCGCCTTGACGGTTCCTTCATCGCGCAAGGCCTCAATGAATGCATAAATGTCCCCAAGTGTCTGAATTTTTACCAGGGACTCTTTGTTTTGCAATTTGAAGTTGAAGGCCTTTTCCAGCACAATGACCATATCCACGATATCAAGGCTATCAAGCCCGAGGTCTTCCTTGATATGCGCTGTAGGAACAAGCTGATCCGGGGACAATTCAAATTCTTCACTCAAGGCCGCGTCAATCGTCTCTCTAATTTTATTATCGTTCATTCTTTCCCAACAT
>NZ_DASQOG010000122.1:0-21009 GCF_035644575.1 Desulfovibrio sp.
CTGCTCCATGCCGTAATGGTCGGTGATGGCCTTCATCTGCATGTCGTCGCTGATGATCACGCCCTGCCAGCCCATGCGCCCGCGCAACAGGTCGGCAACAACAGCGCGGGAAAGCGTGGCAGGATATTGCGGGTCAAGCCCTTTGTGATACAGGTGCCCAAGCATCACCATGCCGGGCCAGCCTTGGGCAAAGGCCTGCGCGTAGGGCGCAAGGTCGGCCTTGGCGTTCCAGCTGCGGGTGATGTCCGTCAGCCCCAGATGCGAATCCTTTTGCGCGCCGCCCTGACCGGGAAAATGTTTGAGCGCGGGGATGATGCCGCTCTGGGCCAGCCCCTGCCCAAAGGCCAGTGCGTGCGCCGCCACAAGCGCCGGATTGGGGCTGAAGCTGCGCTCCAGCGCGCCAATGGCCGGATTGGCGGGATTGCTGTTCACATCCGCCACCGGGGCCAGATCAACAGAAATTCCCAGCGAGGCAAGTTCCACGCCCAGTTGCCGGGCGATGGCGCGGGTTTTCTCAGGGCTGGCCGCGCCCATGCTCTGGGCAGAAGGCAGATCGGCAAAGCCGCGTTGCGGCTTGAGCCGCCGCACCCGTCCGCCCTCCTGGTCAACTGCTATGAGCAGGGGGCAGGGGGATGCCGCCCGCAGCGTGGCTGTGAGCTGGCGCACCTGCTGGGGCGAAATGATATTGCGTTCGCCGCCGGTGGCAACATCCCGGTCAAACAGGATAATATGTCCCACATGCCCGGCGTGCACCTGCGCAAGAAAGGCATCGCCCTGGGGCAGATCCGCCCCACGAAAGCCCAGCATGAGCATGGAACCAATCATGACGTCCAACGATGGCGCGGCACTGCCCGCGCCTGTTTTAGCAGGCACGGACTGCGCAGCCGAGGCCCCGGCGCTCAGCAGGGGCGAAAAACAGAGGGCCAGCGCAAGCGCAAGCAGACAAAGCGTGGCCCCACCCTTGCGCGCGGCAGCAAAAAAAATCTGACTGGCGGAACAGCGCCAAACATCGGGGGATTTGCCCCTGTTTACAGCATCAGACACGACTTTTTGCCTCAACTTTCAGGGTCAAGCGTTGTGTAGGGGGCCTGCCCCTGGCAGCCAAGGCACTGCGGGCCGTGATCCAGAGGATAGGCCTCGCCGCAGCGGGGGCAAATGCCGATGGTGCCCATATGGTCATGCCCCAGAAAAACCTTGTCCACCTGCACACGCTGCACCTTGCAGATGCTATAGCCGGCTTCTTCAATTTGCCGTTCTAGCTCCACAATATCCTGGGCATGCTTGGGCTTTTCCTTCATGAACCAGCCCTGGATTTCCGGATAGGCGTATAACTTGGCCGGGTCTATGCTCACGCGCACGCCCACGCCAGATTTTTTGTCGTACAGCGAAACCGCGTAAAGCCCCAGATCGCGCACATGCAAACGCTTGTTGCCCGTGCTGCACAGGCTGAGCAGCTGCACCGCGTCCGGCAGGCATTTGCTGGTTTCCGCCAGTGCTTCAAAAAGGGTTCCTTCGGGCAGCATCCCCTTGGCAAGCTCGACCATATAGCCGCCGATAAGCAGGCCGGGAGCCGCGCAACCGTGGAACTCCTCTGCAATCCCGTGGAATTGCGAAAACGTATACGCGCCGATATTCATGGATATTCCGTCGTGCTGTCCGCCGTGTGCGGAAGGTAAGGTGGGATGCGCAGGCAGGAGGGCCGCGCCGCGGGGCAAAATGCCTTCCGTCACTTGGCATCATTTACCGCCCAGCGTCAAGTGCGCGCGGCTGCGGTGCTTGACCCGGCAGAGCGCGTGCTGCTATCGGTTGAGCACGGTCAGATTCATGCATCAGCATTCCGCGCTAACCTGTACGGGCGGCATAACCGCATGAGGCACCTCACATGCAGGCTCTTATAATCATAGATATTCAGAACGATTACTTCCCCGGCGGCAAGATGGAGCTTTGCGGCAGCGAGGCAGCGGCGGATAATGCCGCCCTGCTGCTCAAGGCCTTTCGCAAGGCTGGAAAACCTGTTTTTCATGTGCAGCATATTTCTCTTGCGCCTACGGCCACGTTTTTTCTGCCCGGCACCGCAGGGGCGCTCATTCATGGCAGCGTTGCGCCGCTTGCGGGCGAAGCCGTGGTGGAAAAGCACTTTCCCAATTCCTTCCGCGACACTCCCCTGCTCGCCCTGCTCCAGGCGCAGAACATCACGGACATCGCCATAGCGGGCATGATGACCCACATGTGCGTGGATACCACCACTCGCGCCGCCTTTGACCTTGGCTTCACCTGCCATCTTGCCCACGATGCCTGCGCCACCCGCGATCTTGAGCACGACGGCAAAACCGTGTGCGCGGCCCATGTACAAACAGCCTACATGGCGGCTCTCGGCCAGGTGTTCGCCCAGGTGCGCAACACGCAGGAACTGTGCGCGGTCATCAGCTAGAGCAGTTAAGCCATTTCATTCGCAAACTGCTCTAAACCCCGCAACACCGCCTTTGCACTACAAATCAACGCACTTGCGCGCTGCACACTCCATCGGGGGGCAAATCATGGCGTCATTCCTGTTGCGATTCCGTTTTTCCACACTGGCTCTGTTTTTGTGGGCCAGCCTGTTTACAGTGTTTTCGCTGGTTTCCCTGCCCTGCCAAGCGCAGGAAAAGGCAGGCCTGGAGCTGCTCCTGCTGCACACCAACGACCTGCACTCCTACCTTGCGGGCAGGGATGCCCACGGCAACGCCTGCCTGAAATCCGAGGGCTGCACGGGCGGTTTTGCCCGCCTTGCCACAGCCATGAAGCGCGCCCGGGCGGAACACGACAACGTGCTGGCCGTGGACGCGGGCGACCAGTTTCAGGGCACCCTGTTTTTTACCGCCAACAAGTGGCCCATGCTGGCCGACATCAACAGCCTGATGCCCTATGACGCCATGACGCTGGGCAACCACGAATTTGACGACGGCTGCGAGGCCACTGCCGGATTTGTGCGGGCGCAGCCCTACCCGGTGCTGGCCGCCAATCTGGATGCCCGCCCCGGCTGCCCCCTGCGCGGAACGCCCTTCCGCCCATGGATCATCAAGGAGGTACGCGGGGTCAAGGTTGGCATTGTGGGCCTTGCCAACCCCAGCGTGCGCACGCTTTCTGCGGCCTGCCCCGAAACGTGGTTCTACAAGAGCGAAACAACGCTGAAAAAGGCCGTGGCGGAGCTGGAAAAGCAGGGAGTGCGGCACATCATAGCCGTGACGCATCTTGGCCTGCCAAAGGATCTGGAACTGGCCCGCAAGGTGGACGGCGTGGATATCATTGTGGGGGGCCACACCCACGACTACCTTGGCCCCAAATCATCCAAAGGCCCGTACCCCATTGTGGAGCACTCGCCCTCGGGCAAGCCTGTTCTGGTGGTCACTGCCGGGGCGCTTGCCAAGTATATGGGCCAGCTTGACGTGACCTTTGACGCGCAGGGCGTCCCGGTGCGCTGGCAGGGCGAGGCCCTGCCGCTGGATGCCTCCATTCCGCCCGACCCGACTGTGGAGGCCAAGATTGCCCAGTATGCCCAAAAGCTGGAAGCCTTTACCTCCGTTACCGTGGGTCAGAACAACCTGAACGCGCCTGACGGCCTGCATCAGTGCCGCATAGGTGAATGCCTTTCCGGCCTGATCGCCACCGATTCCATGCTGGACTATGGCCGCCCCTACGGAGCGCAGGCCGCCATTATCAACGGCGGGGGGTTACGCGCCCCTCTGCGGCAAGGCGCGCTGACCCTTGGCGACATGCTGGCCGTGCTGCCCTTTGGCAACAAGGTCATCATCCGCGATTTCACAGGCGAACAACTGCTGGCCGCTCTGGAACACGGCGTGGCCGACAACAAGGGCGTTGGCTCCCCCGTGCTGCACACGGCGGGCCTGCGCTACGTGTACAATCCCGCCCTGCCCTCCGGCAAACGCATTGTGCGCGCAGAGCTGCTGGACGCGGGCGGAACCGCGCGCGCCCTTGACCCTGCCGCCCGCTACCGGGTGGTTCTTGTGGATTACCTTGAACGCCGGGGCGATGGCTACGCCATGCTTGCCAAGGGATCGCCCGTGGAAGCCCCGGACCCGGTTGATGTGGACGTGCTGGCGGCATACATCAAAAAATTCAGCCCGCTGACGGCCTTGCCGCCTGACCGCCTGATCCGCCAGACAAACTGATTGCTGCATGGGGGCAGGCTGAACCGCCGCGCGGCTCCACGCCCGCTGCAACCTGAACATGCCCGAGAGAGTCTGAACATGCCGGAACATGCCCGCCCTTGGGACTTGCCAAGGGCGGGCATGTTGGGCAGTGTGGCGAAAAAGTTGAGGCCTTATGAATTCCCGCGACCTTATCATGGTCCTTTCTTCGCTGCTTTCCATGGCGGCGGGCGTTTTTCTGCCCCAGGCGGCAGAACCGCTTGCCGCAATGCCGCGCCTTATTCTCATTTTCATGCTTTATATGAGCTTTCTGGCTGTGGGCATGGAAGCCCTGATGCGCGAAATACGCCACATGAAGGGCACACTCTGCTTTCTGGTGGCCTTGCGGCTTGCGGTGCTGCCGCTGCTGTGTCTTGCGGTCTTCCGCCTGCTCATGCCCCAGTTTGCGCTGGGGGCCTTTCTGCTGGGCGCAGCGCCAGTGGGGGTCATGGCCGCTGTTTTTTCGCTCATGGTGGGGGCTAATACGGCGCTTATTCTTGTGGCCAACATCGCCACGTCCCTGCTGCTGCCCGCAAGCCTGCCCGCCGTGCTTTCCGCAACCGATGCCGCGCTGCGCCTGCTGGGGCTTGAGCCGCTCAACATGCCCGCGCATCTTGAACTGGGACACATGAGCCTGTCGCTCTGCGTGACCATTCTTGTGCCCTTTGCCGCCGCGCATATTACGCGCATTCACCTTGACGGGTTGCGCAACCTGCTTTTGCGCTGGCAGTTCCCGCTCATAACCGTGTCCATCGTGGTTTCCAACATTGCCATCTTCAGCCACTACGGCGACCTGCTGCGCCAATCGCCCGACCTGCTGCTCAAATCGCTGGGCGCGGCCTCCCTGCTCTGCCTCGTCATGACGCTTGCCGCCATCCCCTTGGCCCGCCGCATGAGCAGACAGGTGGGCATGGCCTTTCAGATTTCATTCGGCGTTATCAACAATGTGCTGGTCATGATCGTGTGCATGGAATTTTTCAGCGCCACAGAGGCGATCATGGCCGCCGCCTATCTGGCCCCCCTGTACGTGCTGCTGTTTTACTACCGCCTGTGCAGCCGGGATAAAAAGCAGGGCTGACATGGCAGTGAATGCGCAGCCCTGGCGGCAAAAACGGGTTTACTTGCACCCCCGGCGGATGTAGAAATCACCCAGGGGATGGAGTTCCCCTTGAACCGCATTTGCTGATAACTCCTACCAGGGCCAGGGCGTTGGTAGACTATTTTGCGACCGCGCCCAAGCGCGGTTGCTTTTTTATTCAACGCCGGGGCATTACCGCTGCCATCGGCAAGCATGAAAACGCGGGCAGCGTGGGCCATTAACAGCCGTACCTGCGCCGCATAACGGATTGACGCATGGTCAAAAACGTTCTTGTCATCACATTGGGGGCCGGTGCCGGGGCCTGCCTTCGCTGGGTGCTTTCAATGCTGCTCAATTCCATCTTTCCGGCTGTCCCGCTTGGCACGGTGGCGGCAAATTTTATCGGCGGGTTCGGCATCGGGCTTTCGCTGGGCGTGTTCAACTCGCTGCCCGGTCTGGCCCCGGAATGGCGGCTCTTTATCATCACCGGTTTTCTGGGCGGCCTCACCACATTTTCCACCTTCACGGCGGAGATCGGCACCCTGCTGCAAGAACAACGCATCGGCATGGCCGCCGGGGCCATAACCCTGCATGTCTGCGGCTCGCTGATCTGTTTTTTCATGGGCCTTGGCGCGGTTTCGCTTCTCAAATCCCTTTTTCGTTAGGAGCAGGCCATGGACGGTTACAGACTGACATTTTATACGCAGCAGGGGCGCTCGCACGGGCACATGAGCATCGCGGAATGGCTGCTCAAGGAAGCAAAGGCCCTTGGCGTTGAAGGTGCAACCTTTGCTGCGGCGCAGGGCGGTTACGGGCGCGACGGTAAATACCACAGCGCGCGATTTTTTGATGTGGGCGAGCAGCCCATGGAAGTGACCATGGCCGTGAGCCCGGAGCACAGCGAGCAGCTTTTTGCCCGCATTGAGCAGGAAAATTTGCAGATCTTCTACATGAAAATCCCTGTGGAATTCGGCATCACCTGCTCGGGAAAAAATCAGCCCGCCTGACCACAGGCGGAACTATCCCTCCCAATAAAAAAGCCCCCGGCGGAGATGGCCTCTCAGACCATTTCCGCCGGGGGTTCACTGCTTCAACTGAAAAAACTAAGCCTGATCCAGACCCCACTGATCTTCCACTGGCAGGTCGGCAAGACGGCGGCGCAGCATGTCCAGCGCATGGCTTGAGGCCAGGCGACGCGTCCAGTCGCGGCCAAGATAGCGCCCTTGCGGACGCATGACGCGCAGCCAGACGTGCTCCGCATCACTCAGGGCAATATACACAAGGCCCACAGGCTTTTGCGGCGTGCCGCCGCCGGGGCCAGCCACGCCCGTGATGCCAATGCCGTAATGAGCGCCGCTGCACTCGCGCACCCCCTGAGCCATGGCCCGCGCCACCTCCGGGCTGACAGCCCCGTGTGCGCACAACACATCGTGCGGCACGCCGAGCAGCCGCTCCTTGGCCTCGTTGGCATAAGTGACCATACCGTAACCAAAAACATCCGATGCGCCGGGCTGGTCAGTGATACGCTTGGCAAGCAGGCCGCCGGTGCAGGATTCCGCAGTGGCAAGGGTTTTGCCCTGACGCGCCAGCTCCTGCACCACCACGGTCTCCAGCCCCGCAACATTCACGCCGTACACAAAATGCCCCAGCAGTTTGCGCACCTCCGCCACCATGGGGGCAGCCAGAACCTCGGCAGCGGCGGCATCCTGCGCCTTGGCCGTTACCCGCACAAACATTTCCGCATCGCCCGCATAGGTTGCCGCCGTGGGGTTGGCCCCGCCGGTCAGCTCCGCAATGCGCAAGGCAGCCACGCCCTCGCCTATGCCAAAAGTCTTTACCATGAACGAGGATATGACCGACCCGCTCATGCTCCGCAAAAAAGGCACGGCGCTGTCGTGCAGCATGGGCAGCAGTTCGGATGGCGGCCCAGGCAGCATGAGCACCCAGCGCCCGGCGCCCGCAGGCGTGGCGCAGCCGGGGGCGGTACCCGCCAGATTGGGAAAAACCACGGATCCGCGCGGCAACATGGCCTGCTTGGCCTGATTGGCCGACATGGGGCGCGTACCGAAATATTCCCGCAGCCGCGCCATGCTGTCCGCATGTTCCTCAAGCGGCGCTTCAGCCACCAGGGCTACGGTTTCCTTGGTCAGATCGTCTTCCGTGGGGCCCAGGCCGCCGGTGGTGATGACAACCTCCGCGCGTTCCAGCGCCTCGCGCAGGGCTTTCTCCAGCCTTTGCGGGTTGTCGCCCACGGTGTGCACCTGTAAAAGATCCATACCCAGCGCAGAAAGCTCCCGCGCCACATGGGTCGCATCCGTATTGACCGTATGCCCCAGCAAAAGTTCTGTGCCGACCGATATTATTTCCGCCTTCATGCGGCCTCCGTTTTGCTTGATGCGCATCCACCTGCAAAGGCGTAGAATGCGCCGTTGAGCATCCTAGTCTCCCAGCTTGCGCGGCGCAAGACTGACGCGCTGCGCACGCAAAATTTCCCGGCAATGATCGCTTGACAAGCCCGAATATCTGGGCCAATCATTTCTTACCAATTTACTAAGAAATGATTTGTCGACTAGAAACATATAAACTGCAAAAGAATCAGGGGGCTGCAATGAGCGAAAAAAAGAAACCACGTTTTGAAACCCTGCAAGTTCATGCAGGGCAGGAACAGCCGGACCCGGCTACCGGCGCACGCGCCGTACCGATCTATCAGACAACATCCTTTGTTTTTGACGACTGCGCACACGCTGAGGCGCGCTTTAACCTCACAAATGCCGGCAACATTTACGGCCGCCTGACCAATCCCACGCAGGACGCATTTGAGCAGCGCATCGCAGCACTTGAAGGCGGTGTTGCGGCCCTGGCCACGGCCAGCGGCGCTGCGGCGGTCACCTATGCCCTGCAAAATCTGGCTGAAGCTGGCGACCACATTGTGGCCGAAAAGACCCTCTACGGCGGCACCTACAATCTGCTGGCGCATACTCTCAAGGCCTGGGGCATCGACACCACCTTTGTGGATCCCGATGAACCCGGCGCTTTTGAACGCGCCATCACACCGCGCACCAAGGCCATCTTTATCGAGACCCTCGGCAACCCGCACAGCAATATTGTGGATATTGAAGCGCTGGCGGATCTGGCCCATAAAAACGGCATCCCCCTGGTGGTGGACAATACCTTTGCCACGCCCTGGCTGCTGCGCCCCATCGAACACGGGGCGGACGTTGTTGTGCATTCGGCTACCAAGTTTATTGGCGGTCACGGCACAACCCTTGGCGGCGTGATTGTGGACGGCGGCAAATTTGACTGGGAGGCCTCGGGCAAGTTTCCCCAGCTGTGCGAGCCGGAACCGAGCTACCACGGCCTGAGCTTTACCAAGGCAGTAGGGGCGGCAGCCTATGCGGTGCGGGCGCGGGCCATCCTGCTGCGCGATCTTGGAGCTACACTTTCGCCCTTCAACGCCTTTATTCTGCTTCAGGGGCTGGAAACCCTTTCACTACGGGTTGAGCGCCACGTCAGCAACGCGCTGGCAGTGGTGGATTACCTGACGAAACATCCCAAGGTTGAGCGGGTCAACCACCCGTGCATCGCCAACAGCCCCAGCCACGCCTTGTACCAGCGCTATTTCCCCAAGGGGGGCGGCTCCATCTTTACCTTTGAGGTCAAGGGCGGCGCGGCCGAGGCCAGGGCATTCATCGACAGGTTGCAGGTCTTCTCCCTGCTGGCAAACGTGGCGGATGCAAAATCGCTGGTCATCCACCCCGCATCCACAACGCATTCGCAGCTCACTGCCACAGAACTTGCCGAAACGGGTATCCGGCCCAACACGGTCAGGCTTTCCATTGGCATTGAGCATGTGGACGACATTATCGAAGACATTGCACAGGCCCTGGGCTAAACCCGCACGCTGCACTGCGCGCACAGGAGCCGCTGCACTGTTTCAAAGGCCCTGCCGCTATACGCGGCGGGGCCTTTTTAGCTTGCAGCCTCGAGTAAAAGGCATTGTCTTTTCAGGGGCCATTGCATACAACTGGCTGATCCATTGTAATGCTCTGCGACCGGGACAGCCTGCCCCATCTGGGCAAGCCGCCCGCCGTTAACTGTGCGCTCTCAAGCAGGAGACTTTTCATGTTCAGAAAATTTGCGATTCTTCTTTTTGTCATGCTCCTGGCCACGCCCGTGCTGGCAGATGAGGTGAGTACAAAGTATATTTCCGTTGACCTTCCCGACAACTGGAAGGCCGTTATGGCTCCCACAGAAAATCAGGGGACCACCACCGTTATCTTTTCAAATGCCTCGGGCAATTCCACGGTGGGTTTTGTGACCGGCCCCAACGGCGGCGCGGACACCAAGACTGTTGCCGAAATGTTCGCCAACCAGTTCAAGGCGCTCAAGCCCCCGGTGGAAAAAAACGGACAATACACCTTTGCCTTCACCCAGCAGCAGACCCCTTGCCAGTCCTGGGTGGCGGCGTCTGGCGATATTTTCATGGTCACCACAATCACCGGCGACCGCAAGCTTGGCCTGGCTTTTATCAAAAAGTATGTAAAGAGTGCGGAATACGCCAGCCTGCTGCCTAAATAGGCAAATTCTCCCGGTCAATTTTAAGCGTTGATAAAACATCAGGGGCTGTCGGCATTGCAGACAGCCCCTGATGTTATTTACTGACACCCCAAAGCGCATTCACAAGGGGGCGCATTCCTGTCCGCAATCCTTCCAGATTCTTTTAAGGCGGTTCACCACGGCATCTGAGTACATGTCGTTATTGCGGCCTGCCGCAACCAGATTGTCCAGCAGATCCTTGCTGCGGCTCAGGGCATGTTGAATGGGCGCATAGGCGGGATCTTCCTCCAGCACTACGTTATAGCCATCCATATCCTTGATGCGGTAGCGCAGCGGCACCTTCCAGTTGCGAACACACATGTTGTACAGATAGTAATTCACTAAAAACAGTCCCATGCCGCCGGATTCATCCTTGAAAAGCCGGCCATGTTCCTTGCCTTTATTCAGGTCTGTATCTTCGTATTCCGAATTGTCGTACTTGCCGCCGTTTACAAAAAAACCATTGGCGTCATAATAGTATTGCGGCAATCCGGCACAGTTCACGCGTGAGCCGTAATCCCCGTCATCTGCGCCGTACAGGCCGTAATCCTCGCTCCAGTAGCCCAGCATGTCTGAAACACTTTTGGGAATAATAATGGCACTTCCCATGAGCGTGGATGCGCAGATGCCAAGTATGCCGTCTTCGCTGGTGATCGTGTCGGGATTTTTCACCATGTCATGCGCTTTGAATGTTGGCCCCAGTGTAGAAACAGGATCGCCGTGCGCCCACAGCCTGAAAAGATTTTCCAGCCAGTGGGGCGTTATGACCGCCATATCATTGTCGAGCTTCATGTAATAGGGGGCGTCCACAGCGCGCCAGCCGATGTTGCAGGCGCAGGATATGCCCATATTGCGCGGCAGCAGAAAGAGATTGTCGATGATCCCGTCTTTGTGCAGTTCCACCAGCCGGTCTCGCAGGAATTGCTCGCTGCCGTTATCCACCACCGTAACTGCATATGCGATGCCTGGTGCGGTTTTGCGCAGAGCCAGCAGCGTCTTCTGCATAAGATGATACCTGTTAAAAACAGGAATGGTGATGTTTACAACAGGATTGACCATCTGAACGCTCCTGTACCGACCAGTGATTCAGAATGATGCGAGGACTAAAGCAGTTAACACATTTCATTTGTAAACTGCCCTAACGAACCTCTTCCATCAGCCAGCGGCGCATGAAGGCCAGCCCTGCGGCCCGCGCCTGAGTGCCGAGCCTCTGGGCGTCTTCGCGTATGACGCGGGGGTCAAAACCGTTGACGCCAAGTTCGCAGCAATGGCCCACAAGCCATGTTTCCATCAGGGCCGCGTCCATTTCCGCATGGAACTGCAAACCGAGCTGCCCCGGCCCGGGCCGGAAGGCCTGATGCGGCGTGATGGCCGTTGAGGCAAGCAGGTCGCTGCCCCGGGGCAGATCAAACGTATCGCCATGCCAGTGCAGCACAGGCGCGCCCACAAGCTCCGCCAGAGGGCCGCTCAAGCCCGCCGGGGTGAGTTCAACCTGGCCCCAGCCAATCTCCTTGGCAGTTCCGGGGTATACGTCGGCATCAAGGGCGCTGGCCATAAGCTGCGCGCCAAGGCAGATGCCCAGCAGTGGTCGGCCAGAAGCAAGGCGGCTCGCCACAAGCACCTTTTCATCGGCAAGGAAGGGATACAAATCTTCCTGATACACGCCAATGGGGCCGCCCAATACCACGGCAAGGTCGGCATCCTTCCACAGTTCCGGCTCCAAGGGCACAACCCCGGCCTGCACATAGCTGATCGCAAAACCCGCTTCTTCAAGCGGCTGCACAAACACACCCAGATTTTCAAAAGCCACATGCTGAATAGCAACGCAACGCTTCATGCTTTCTCCCGATGCAGAAATGCCTTTTACACTGGCTGCCGTATGGACAAATACGGCAAGCAGCGTTTGCGCCCGCCACTCTGCGGGCATTCTGAACGCCACGGGGGGAAGTTGTACGCGCCCAGGAAACCAAATTGGAGCAATGCAGCTGAAGGTGCGCAGGCTCAACATTCTGCACCGCATACCCAGGGGCACACACGCAAGCATACTGCGCCTGCGCTTTTTTGCTGCGTCTACCCGCACAATTTTCAGGACAATTGCAAAATACCCTTGCCCTGAATGAGCCAGGCCAACAGTCTGCACCAGCAGTTTTCCATCTCGCATGGTACGCAGCTTGTGGATGAAGCGCAAGAATGCCACTGCCTGCCCGGCAAAAACATCTTGCTACAAATTTATTTTTTTTGTTACTAAACATTCAGCCACGTCATGACACAGCGGCAACCCCCTCCACCTCAACCAACAGGAACTTTCTATGTGGAAAATTTGCTGCGCCAGCCTTGCTCTGCTGCTCATGTGGGGAACCCAGGCCCAGGCCCATTTCGGTATGGTCATTCCCTCCACCCCCACGGTTGCCGACAAGAAGGACGCCAACGTGCAGTTGGAGATTTCCTTTGTGCATCCCATGGATATGCAGGGCATGGATATGGCCGCGCCTGCGGCGGCTACCGTCACCCATGACGGGAAAACAGAAGACATCAAGGCAACGCTCAAGCCCGCCACGGTGCTGGGCCACAAGGCATGGCAAACCACCTACGGCATCAAAAAGCCCGGCGTGTACCAGTTTGCCGTTGAGCCCGCTCCTTATTTTGAACCTGCGGAAGACAAGTTCATCGTACATTACACCAAGACCGTGGTGGCAGCCTTTGGCGAAGAAGAAGGCTGGGATGCCCCCCTTGGCCTGAAAACGGAAATCGTGCCCCTTACCCGCCCCTTTGCCAACTATACAGGCAATGTATTCCGTGGCCGCGTTCTGCTTGACGGCAAGCCCGTTGCCGGAGCGGACGTGGAAGTGGAATGCTACAACAAGGGCAAGGCCCACACCGCCCCCAACGATTTTTACGTCACCCAGGTCGTGAAGACCGATGAAAACGGCGTCTTTACCTATGGCATTCCCTGGGCAGGATGGTGGGGCTTTGCTGCCCTGAACACCTCCGCCGAAAAAATGGAATACAAGGGTGAAGCCAAGGAAGTGGAACTGGGGGCTGTGATGTGGGTGAATTTTGCCGCACCCAAGACCAAGTAATACTGCGCCAAGTATGGCTGCGGCAGGCCGGGCCGGAAATTGCCCCTTCCGGTTCGGCCTCTGCGCATGCGGCCTTGCAAGGTGAAGCCAGGCAAAGGCCAATCATAAGGATTGATCATGCATATTGCTGAAGGCGTTCTCTCCCCTGCCGTGCTTGCCACGGGCTACGCCCTTACCGCCGCCGGAACGGCCCTGGGCCTGAAAAAACTCGATTATGACCGGCTCATGACCGTGGCCATTCTGGCCGCGACTTTTTTTGTCGGCTCGCTTATCCATGTGCCCATCGGCATTACCAGCGCGCACCTTATTCTCAACGGCCTTCTGGGCGTGATACTCGGGTGGGCGGCCTTTCCGGCCATTCTGTCGGCTCTGGCGCTACAGGCGCTTCTGTTCCAGTTTGGCGGCCTTGTGGTGCTGGGGGTCAACACCTTCACCATGGGATTTTCAGCTGTTGTGGCGGGCTATGTGTTTCGGGTCCTGTGCCGTGCGTGGCCCACACCCGCAGGGCAAAAGATTGCCGCTTTCTGCGGCGGCGCGCTGGGCGTTATGGGCGCGGGCCTGCTCACCGCGGTGGCTCTGGCTTCCAGTGATGAAGGCTTTGCCACAGCTGCGCGGCTGCTGTTTTTGGCGCATCTGCCCATCATGCTGGCCGAAGGGCTTATTACCATGCTGACCGTGGGCTTTATCGCCAGGGTGCGCCCTGAAATGCTGCGGCTGAGCGCGGCCTGAGGCATAAGGAGTCTCCATGCTTTCCATTTGTTCGCGCAAGGCATTCTCACCCATGCTGCCCGTACTGTTGTCCACGCTGTTTGTGATCTTCACGCTGGCATTGCCCCATGCGGCTCAGGCCCACCGGGTCAATATTTTTGCATGGACAGAAGGGGATCAGGTTGTTGCGGAATGCGGCTTTAACGGCGGCAACAAGGTCAAGCAGGGACAGGTGGTGGTGTATGATGCCGCCACTGGCGCAAAACTACAGGAAGGCCGCACCGATGATCAGGGCGTGTACCGTTTTCCTGTTCCCGCTGAAGGCAAGGCCCACGGCCTGCGCATTGTCGTCAAGGCTGGCGAAGGCCATCAGAACGAATGGATGATGGACGCTGCCGAACTGGCGGCTATCCAGACGCCCACCACTCCCGCCAGGGCAGCTGAAACAAAGGACTCGGCGCAAGCTGCCGAAAAGACATCTCCGGCAACACAAGCAGTATCCACGGCAACCCCCGGAGCAAAAGGCGCGGCTGCGCCCACCCCAAGCGCTGTCGGCGTCAGCTCCGGGGAGCTGCAAACCATTGTCAACGCGGCGCTGGACGCAAAGCTTGGGCCCATCCGCCGGGAACTTGCCGAAATGCGCGTGTCCCGCCCCGGCTTTTCTGAGATCTTCGGCGGCATCGGCTGGCTGGTGGGTCTGGCGGGCATTGCCCTTTACTTCAAGGGACGTCGGGGGTAATGGCTGGGAGTGTTTGACCAGCCCTTTGTTCGTCCGTCGCTCATACAGAGCATTGACCCCCGCGTTCGCATGGCCTTCGCAGGGGGTCTTGCGGTATGCATTTCGCTGCTGCACAGCCTGACCGCGTGCGGCATGGCGCTTGCTCTGGGTCTGGCCCTCTTGGCTGCGGCCAATCCGCCTGTACGCGCGCTGCTGCAACGCCTTGGCGCCATCAATATCTTTATTGTTTTTCTGTGGTGCGTCACGCCCCTGACCACGCCGGGGACACCGCTGGCGCAATGGGGAATGCTCACAGTGAGCGCCGAAGGCGTGCGCCTTGCGCTGCTGGTGAGCATCAAGTCCAATGCCATTGCCTGCGTCTTTCTGGCGCTTGTCGCCACCATGAACGCCCCCACCGCCGGTCATGCGCTGGAGCGGCTGCACTGCCCGCCCAAGCTCGTTTTCCTCTTTCTCTTCACAGCCAGATACGTTCACGTTATCGCCCAGGAATGGCACACCCTGCTGGTGGCGGCACGGTTGCGCGGTTTTCGTCCGCGTACCAGCATGCATACCTACCGCACCCTGGCATCCCTGCTGGGCCTGTTGCTGGTGCGCAGCTACGAACGCTCGCTACGGGTGCGCGAAGCCATGGTCTTGCGTGGGTTTTCCGGCCATTTCAGATCGGTGACGGTTTTCCACGCCCAAAAGGGCGACTGTATTTTCGCGCTGGGCCTGCTGCTGTGCATGGCGGGGATAATCGCGGTTGAATGCCTGGGAGGCCTCAATGTCTGACCACCATCACAATGCAGCAATTTTCAGCCTCGAGGGCATCTGCTTTGCTTACGGGCAGGGCAACTCGCCGCGCACAGTGCTGTGCGATGTGGATTTTTCGCTGCATCCCGGCCAGCGCATCGGCCTCTATGGGCCAAACGGAAGCGGCAAGACAACGCTTTTCCGCTGCATCACTGGTTTGGCACGGCCTCAGGCAGGTCAGGTGCTGTTCCACGGCACGCCCCTCAAGGACGAAAAGGATTTCTACGACTTGCGCTGCAAGGTAGGATTTGTGCTGCAACACGCAGAAGACCAGCTCTTTTTCCCCACCGTGCTGGAGGACGTGGCCTTTGGCCCCCTGAATCTCGGCTTTTCAGCTGACGATGCAAGAGACTGCGCCCTGGACACCCTGCGCGATCTCGGCCTTGCCGGTTTTGAAAACCGCCTTACCCACCGGCTTTCCGGCGGCGAAAAAAAGCTCGTATCACTGGCTTCAGTGATGGCCATGAAGCCAGAGGCCCTGCTGCTTGACGAACCCACCAACGGCCTCGACAATGATGCCCGCCAGCGCATCATCGACATTCTGGGCAGCCTGGACACAGCGCGCATAACCATTTCCCATGATTGGGATTTTCTGGCGCAAACATCCACCCAATACCTCACCATCGCCAACAACCGGCTGAGCGCCTGCGCCCCTTCCTTTGCCCACGCCCACATGCACGCCCATCCGCTGGGCAACGAACCCCATGAGCATTAATCACACACCGTTTTGCTGGCGGAAATCTTCAACAATGCAAAGCTAATGCACCCGCAGCTATCTGCTATAAAATAATTTTCCAACCTGCCGCCTCGCCCCGCCCAACTGTAAAGCCGCGCTGGCGTTGCCCACTGGCTCGCCTCCGGCAGCCCCGTGTTTTAATTCCTGAGCATGATATCTAATTATATATATAAAATGATAGTAGCATTCTTTCCTAAACAATAGTAATGTCGCGCAGCAATTTATACTCTGCGTCAGATTCCTAGATTCCTTTCTTTTGGCACCGTATCTTGGCCTCCCAAGGATTGCCATGCGCGAACCCGATCCCAGTCTCCCCTTGCCGCTTATCCAGACGGACACAACCGATACCGTGCTGGAATGGCGTGTTGCCCCAGACCTTCTCCGCTTCAGCCTTGGGGCCAAGCGGCTGCTTGGCATTGAAGCAAATCCTCCTTGCAGCATGGCGGCATTTCTTGACGCATGCCTCGAGGATAAAAGAGATATACTAGGGCAATCATTGCAAACGTTTCTGGAAGGGCACATCGGCGCGCATATGGAAATATGCTTTCCCCTCAATGCTCTTGTGGCGCGAACCCAGCTTATAACCCTTGCGCGCAACGGTGCAGGGCAGGCAGAGCATGTGGTTGGCTGCATCAGCGCGGTGGAACGTCAGGCGCAGCAAATTTTGCCATCCGCGCGTTTTTCCATGCAGCACCTTGTCACGCAGCACTCCACGCAGGATGCGGCCCGCCTGATGCTGGCGCTCAATGCTTCCGGCGATGGACTGTGGGATTGGGACGCCAACACAAATACCGTCTACTACAGCCCCCGCTATATCGAAATGCTGGGCTACACTGCCGAGACTTTCCCCGCAACATTGCTCAGCTGGGAAGAAAAAATCCATCCCGAAGATTACGCCCACGTGGTGCCCATACAAAAAGACATCATTGCCTCGCCCTCCCACGGCGACACCTTTGAATGCACCTACCGCATGCGCAGGGCAGATAACACCTGGGCCTGGATTCTTGGCCGCGGCAACGTGACGCAACGCGATGACAGCGGCAGGGCCACGCGTGTGGTGGGCCTGCATACCGACATCAGCGCAAGTCAGGCCGACAGGGCACACCTTGAAGACATGGTGCGCAACGACCCGCTCACCGGTTTACGCAGCCGAACTTTTTTTACCATGACCGTGGACGAACTGGAGAAAAACGCTGTTCGGCCCGTGGGGATAATCGTTGCCGATGTCAACGGACTGAAAATGATCAACGATTATCTCGGGCACGAAGAAGGCAATACCGTGCTTTGCCAGGCGGCCCTGCTGCTGCGTGGCGGGCTGGATTCCGCAGCCTGCGTGGCGCGCATGAGCGGCGATGAATACACAGTGCTGCTGCCTGGATGCGACAGCCTGAAGGTTGCCGAAATTTTGCATGAGCTCATGCAGCGCTTTGAAAGGCACAACAGCCAGCAAAACCGGCCCCCGGTCTTACTGGCAATGGGTTCCGCCTGCGCGGAAGACATGCAGACCAGCATTGCCAACGCCATTGTGGAGGCAGACCGGGCCATGCTGCGGAACAAACTGACCACAAGGGCTGAAACGCGCCAGCGCGTTCGCGACTGGATTGAAAACCACACCTTTGCCAAGGTTTCCATGAACGACTGCCGCTATCTGTAACACGCAACAGGCAGGCCGCGCACCCGCCGCTCTTGACGCAAGGCTGGCTTTGCGCCAGAGTATCCCCATGTCGGAAGATAACCCTCCCCCTACGCAGGCCCAGGACTCTGGCATCGGCATCAGCAGGCAATCGCCTCTGGAACAGCCGATAGTTCAGGAGACCGAAAGCGGCCAAAAGTTGTTACAGTTCCTGCAAAGGCGGCTGAACTTGCCACCCACCCTGCTCCACCGCTGGGTGCGCACCGGACAGGTGCGTATCAACGGCAGCAGATGCAAGCCCTTTGCCCGCGTGCAGACAGGCGACATTGTTCGCCTTCCTCCCTTTGCCTTCAAGATGGCGGAAGAAAGCGCATCAGAAACGGCCCCCCAGCCGCTGATGGATACAGCTCTCGACACGCAGTCGGTTGATTCGCCTCCGTTGCCGCCCATGATCGGCACAGACGGTTACCTGTGGGCCTTTAACAAACCCGCAGGTCTGCCTACGCATCCCGGCACGGGGCATGACGACAGCCTCAGTTCCCGGCTGGCCGCCTACTTCGCAACCGCGCCCTTCAAGCCCACGCCCGTGCACAGGCTGGATAAGGAAACCTCGGGCGTACTGCTGGTGGCGGCTTCGTACGAAGCCCTTGCCAAGGCTCAGGACGCCATACGCGATGGAACGCTGGCCAAGGAATACGTGGTCTGGGTGCAGGGCCGCTGGCCCTCTGCCGAAACGCAGATGCTGCGCCACTTTCTGCGCAAGGATACTGCCCAGGGCTATGAGAAGGTGCGCCCGGTCGCGCCCGGCGAGACCGACAGCCGCGAGGCCTTGTGCATGGTGCGCCCCCTGAGGGTGGAGCAAGCGCAAAGCCTGTTGCTTGTGCGCCTGCTGACAGGCCGCACGCATCAGATCCGCGTACAGCTTGCCACCGTGGGGCATCCTGTGATTGGCGACACAAAGTACGGGCAGGCTGCGCCCACGCGCCGTCATGTGCCGCGCGGGGCTTACGCCCTCCCGGCCCCGGCCCGCATGGGCACAACAGAAAAATCTGCCCCGGAGCCGGAAAATTTGATGCTGCATGCCCTGCGCGTAACCATGCCCTGCGGGCACGTGTTTTCGTGTCTTCCACCATGGTCTGGCAAGCATGCCCTTGAGCAGATGCCAGAGCCTGTCGCCGCCATGGCAACCCCGGAATATGGGGACGGGTGCGGGGTCTTCCCTTTGACGGAACAAAGTGCTAAAAATAAATTTTTACGCCAGTAAAACAGCCCTGAAACCCAGCTGTCCTGGCAGCCGCGCGGTCTGCGCGGCACTACACGCCAGACGCCTCAGAGAGCATATGCTCCGGGCGCTTTCTTTTCATCGGAGCGCATGACCGCATGGCGGCGCACTCCGCTTCACGCTTGCAATCTCGCCTGGCAAATCCCAGGCGTACACTAAGGTATTCTCATGGCAGATACATTGCCCCGCGTCATTCTGGTGGGTCGCCCCAATGTGGGCAAATCCACCCTGTTCAACAGGCTCATCCGCAGCAATCGGGCCATCACCCATGACCGCCCCGGCGTGACCCGCGACCGTATGGACGGCGTGGTGCGCCGCAAGGACACCCCCGTTTTCGGCATTGTTGACACGGGCGGCATCACTCTTGACGCCCACTCCGCCGTGGTGGAAGGGCCCGAAGGCATTCGCGGCTTTGAGCGCGACATCCTTGCGCAAACTGAGGCGGCGCTGGTCGGTGCCGCTGCCGTTGCCTTTGTGGTGGATTCGCGTGACGGCCTGCTGCCCCTGGACGAGCATCTCGCGGCCCATGTGCGCCGCAAGGGCCTGCCCACCATCTGCGTGGTCAACAAAGTTGACGGCGTGGAGCGCGAAGATGAACTCATGGCGGAATTTCACGTTCTGGGCTTCCCGCTGCTGGCGGTTTCCGCCGAGCACGGGCACAACATCACCGCCCTGGTGGAAGATCTGGTAGCTCTGCTGCCGGAAGAAACCTCCACCGAACCGCCCGCGCCGCCGACCCTCAAGCTGGCCATGCTTGGCCGCCCCAATGCGGGCAAGTCGTCGCTTATCAACGCCATTTCCGGCATCGACCGCATGATTGTTTCCGATGTGGCGGGCACCACGCGCGACAGTGTCGACGTGCGCTTTGCGCGCGGTGGACGCGACTACGTATTTGTGGACACTGCGGGTGTACGCCGCCGCACCAAGATCAGCGACAGTCTGGAAAAGTACTCCGTCAACTCGGCCATCAAGTCGAGCACCAAGGCCGACGTGACCCTGCTGACACTGGACGCCGCCGAAGGCGTGAGCCAGCAGGACAAGCGGCTCATGGACATGCTGAACACGCGCAAAACGCCCTTTATGGTGCTTATCAACAAGTGCGATCTGGCCCCCCGCGACTCGCTGGACAGGCTCAAAAAGAACGTGGCCGAAATGCTGGCCTTCTGCCCGCATGTGCCGATTCTGAATGTTTCAGCCCTCAAGGGAACCGGCCTGAAAAAAATCCTGCCCCTGGCAACCCAGATTCACGAAGAATGCAGCGTGCGTATTTCTACCGGCAAGCTCAACCGCGCCATGGAAGAAGTGCTCGACAAGCACCAGCCGCCTGTTGTCAAACGTGTGCGCGCCAAGTTCTTCTACCTGACCCAGGCGGAAACCGCGCCGCCGACCTTTGTGTGCTTTGTGAGCGATGCTGACCGTGTTCCTGAAAGCTATACCCGCTATCTTGAACGCGCGTTGCGCAAAATATTCGGCATCACGCACGCCCCCATGCGCCTGCACCTGCGCTCAAGCCACAAGAAAAAATCTGAAAAATAGCGGCAGGCCTGGCTGAAACCAGGCTGCCCGCCGAGCAAAAAAAATCCCCCGGGTCAAACCGGGGGACACAACGTCAGTCTGCAAAAGACGGCAAGCCCAATGAGCATGGATAAAAGAGCTTGAATGGCGGAGACGTATAGGGGTCGAACCTACCACAGACCGCAAGGCCTGCCACCGGTTTTGAAGACCGGGCGCCACACCGGTGACGAAACGTCTCCGCATGGGCGCACCATAGGGCAAAAGCCCCTTGCCCGCAAGAGGGCAAACTTATTTGGCCTTTGCAGCGCAGCAAAAGCAGCAAAGCCCGCAGCACAGTTTGAGCATGCGCAACACGCACCCGGCATGCTGTTTTGACTTCTGAACGTCAAACCTCCATTGCCAAGTGTGTTTTGCGCATTATTATGAACAAGACAAGCGCAGCCGAACCCCCTGTTGCCTGAACTGCAAATGCCCACAAACATTTGACACCAGACACATACAGGTAGTAATTTCTTAACTGTGCTGGCCATATATCCGGCCTGGCCGTGCGCCACCGCGCGCGGAAAACGTAACGGAGGCAGTGTTGAATCAGATAAGTCGCAACCTGATGCTGTGGGCGATAATCGTCCTGGCGATGGTCATGCTTTTCAATATGTTCCAGCA
>NZ_DASQOG010000123.1:0-47476 GCF_035644575.1 Desulfovibrio sp.
CGCGCTAACTTTTGTTTTCATGGCTTGCGCGGGCAAGCCCAACATATGTGGAGGATTCAAAGTGGCCAACCATAAGTCAGCCCTCAAGCGTCACAAGCAGAGCTTGCAGCGGGCAGGCCGCAATCGCGCCGCCCGTACCCGCGTGAAGAATGCCATCAAGCAGGTTCGCGCCGCCATCCAGAGCAACGAACAGGGCCAGGCCAGCGAAGCCCTGTCCAACGCCACTTCCGTGCTTGCCAAGGCTGCCGGTAAGGGTGCCATGCACTGGAAGAAAGCCGCACGCAAGATTTCGCGTCTGGCTCATGCCGTTAACGGCATCAGCGCTGAGTAGTTTTCTTTACTGGTTTGAGGCGTGCTTGCCCTAGGGGTGAGCACATTCCCTTACGGGAAGTTACAGAAAATAATTTTTAACAAGTTCACAGGCTTTTCAAAAAATATTTTGAAAAAAAGCTTGACGGCGACTGTGACTTAAGTTAGTTTCCTCTTCGTTGAACGCGCTCGTAGCTCAGCTGGATAGAGCAACAGGCTACGAACCTGTAGGTCAGGAGTTCGAATCTCTTCGGGCGCACCATTAAAATCAAGCCCTTACGGTTAATAACCGTAAGGGCTTTTTTGTTTTGTCAATATCTCTCCCCATTCTCTCCCCACTTTTCAGTGATACGAGGGTAAACTTCGTGAACTTGCTAGGCTCAAGCAAAGGCGAATCGATTGCCCTCCTTTTTTATCATTTATCAACGTTGCTGACTTCACACCAGAGGCTAAGGAATGATTGTCGCAAAAATTGTGATAATATCTACTAAGTCGTAATGAGCGCTTTAATTGATGCGTTGCCTGGGCGCACACCCGATCTTTGAGTTTGTGGAAGAGTAGTGGCGTCTGCTCTGCCATGAGGCTCTCAATGCCCGCGTTCAACCCGCCTGACGTTCCAATTTTCTTAACTGCGTTCGCTATAGATCATGCATGGCGCGTAGCTGCTATTCAATTCAAATTTTCTGTCATCTTCGGTTCTGGTTGTTAGTGCCAGTGTATCAATTTTTCCCGTCGTTTTCTTCTTTGCGAAGCTTCCATGATGCATTGTTTGGTTGAACAACCAATGATGTATTTGTTACTGACAAAATGACAAAATAAAAAATCATATATGTTTTACGTGGAAAATTGCCATGCTAGTCATGTCTGGATCAGGTGTAGATGGACACGCTACACATCCCCCTCTACTTGAACGCCAGTGTGCTCAAACGTTGGGGGCCAAACCAGCAACCGGCCTGGAGGCCGTATTTCGTTAAGTGCCAGGGAAAGGAGTGATCCAAGGGCGTTTTTCATGTCTGCAGATTGCTCATGCATTTTTTTTTACAGCGCTCCCGCATGTGATGCGCCTTAGGCGACATCATTCTGCAGGAGCCATAACCATGACATCCCCGGCCCAAACCATTTTGAGGTTGCTAGAAGAGACCCTGCCTCCTTGCTTCCCGCGCAAAAGAGTGCGCGAACTGACTTTTGGCATCGTAAACCCCCGAACACTTGCCAATCGTGACAGCAAAAAGATCGGCCCTGCTGGTCGTTTTTTCGTCAAGCGTGAAGTCTGGTACCAGAAAGAAGGTTTTCTTGAATATCTAAGGAACATGCTCAAGGATACCGAAATGTCTCCGTCTTAGTCTTCCACCCCTAACTACATTTGAATGTCGCTGGTGGCCATATTGGTCACCGGCGGCTTTTTTTATCCCAAGACTTTTGTGGCTTACCTTCGTTATTAGCGAATAATTTCGGATGGAACCCGATCAAATTGCGCGTGAGCTTAGGGGCACAAGCGTATTGGATTGGTTAAGTTTTCCATCAATGTAATTTTTTAATTCGGACATTAATTTGTGTAGCATAAAAGAGCATTATTGCACAAAAGTGTACGAATTGTCGTTTGTATTTTAAAAAAATTAGCAGGAGGTAGGTAATACAATTTATAATAATAAAATTAATTGAGCTGTTTGTTGTATAATCATTAATAACAAAACTAAGGATTTTAAAATGCAATATAAGTTTATTGAAAGCATTGATTGTAGGATAAACGAGTTGCTCAATGAATACGTCAGGAAGCATTCGAAAGCACTTATCGTTCGTTTTGATGTGCATTACCCTGTGCATTATCATGGGCCAGCAAAAAATACTGATATTTCAGTTTGTATGGCCTATGTCGTGAAAAAATATACCCGTCAGGGGCTTGATCCCTACTACATTTGGGTACGCGAGCAGTTGCGAAGCCATCACCCCCATTACCACTGTGCTCTGTTCCTCAACGGCCACAAGGTTCGTGACTATTGGCATGTATTTCGCAATGTTGAAGAGGCATGGGCACGAACTCTGGGTTGTCTGGTAACCGGCTGCATCAACCGCTGTCTGAAAGACGATCCTGACTACAACGGCAAGTTGATCCGACGGGATGCTGGCCAAGCTGCTTATAAAGCACGCTTCCAAGAAATTCTGAATCAACTTTCATATTTGTCGAAGAGTTACACAAAAACTGTTGGCTACGATGGCCAGAGAAATTTCAGTTGCACAAGGCTTTCAAATACTTAGGAGGTATCATGGACAAGAGCATCACTAACAATGTGGCGAGGGCCGATGGTTTGTTTACGGTGCAGGATAAAATCGGCAATCTGGGCCTTTCAACTATAAAAACTGTAATCAAGCAGGCTCCTGAAGCTGGGAACGGGCATATCGCGATCGCTCAGACAGACCTTCATGTCGGGGACATTCACGTTTCCATGCCAGGATTTGCAACGCCGGATACGGCAAATGGCGGGGCACCACATCAACTGCTGGATGATTCGTTACGCAGCTCATTAGACGCGGCGGTAGCTTGCATTCAGGCTTTGTGTGCAGAAAAACGGCAGGCAAGCGTGTGGCAAAGTCCACCATCACCACGCCAAGCTTCAACCAAAAAGCCCATCAGCGACAGTCAAGTAAACTTTATCAATAGGCTAGCGCGAGGGGCAAAGCCTGACACGTTAGCACGTGATCTGGTGGGCAAGGCTTTGGCAGATTGCACTTGTGCAGATGCAGATAAGATTATTAAGTCGCTGAAAGCCAACGACCAAGTTAACGGCAAAGTGCCCTGGTAAATATTTGTGGCAAGGGGGGGTGATTCTCATCCCCCTTGTCAGTCTATTATATGCATTCCCACATCTACCCTTATCAGCCCAATAGGCAGGAGAGCACATGCAAGAATACTGGCAACTCAATTTTGAGCGTTCTGAAAGACTAATTAACCATGGCATCGGTACAGAAGCATTCTTTAAATCCATAGAACAGGAATTGCCGCCTGTGATGTCACGAGCTGAACTGTCAAGGGCTACAGGAGGGCTCATTTCAGCCAAAACGCTCTCAAACGAGGACGCCATGCGCAAAGGCCCTGCAGAGCGCGTACGGGCAGGGTCAAAGATTGGCTACACCCGCGCCTCAGCCATGGCGTACATTCGAAAAAAATTTCAACTATTATGAAAAATTTGAGGTGATTATGTACAGTTTTACTCCACGCAGTGCCAATCAGCCTGCTTCTGACAAGCAACTTTGCTATGCCTATGACCTTGCTGAGCGGCAGGGCCTAGACGCTGAAGTGCTTTGTTCTATAAACTTTTACAAGGAATATAGCGAGATGACAGCAAATGAGGCCAGCCAACTCATTGAGTTGCTAACGCAATGAATATGTTTGTGTTATCTGTTAATGGGATAATGCGTTGTACAGAATATATACTTTATCATGACAATAGAATCTGAAAATTATACGATAGCAATAATAATCAGTGTTCGAAGTGGTACAGAAAATTTATTATTGTTAGTCTTTTGTGGGGAACTATGATCAAGAATCGTAATTTTTTGTGAATAGTTCTGTTGAATAGCGAGAATATCTGCCGCTAACGCAAGTCGTATTGATATTTTACATGCAGAACAACGGGGATGTCGCCGTTGCCCAGAATTTCCGGGCGCTTTACGCTGCCGCTGGCCGCGCAGATTGCCCGGTATGCCGCTGCATCAAGCGCAGGAGAGCCCGACGTCTGCCGCAGCAGGGGGTCGGTAAAGCTGCCGTCGGGCCGTACGGTGAAGGCGTAAGCCGCGACGCCAAGCAGTCCTTCTTCTCCTCCATCCATGCGGTGGGCGTGTACTGCCGCATCCAGATCGTCAAGAAAGGCAAAAAAAGCCTCACGCCTTTTGTCTGCCGTATTTTGCGGTTCAACCCGGTTGGGGGCGGGCTCCATGCTGATGCCAGAGCCGCCTTCCGGTGAAGCCCCAAGCCCAAGAGACTCCATGCTGATTATTGTGGATGCGCCCAGTGAATTTTGCTCGGACATTGCTCCAAAAAGGTGGAGCATCCCCCAGTGAGCAATGCACGAAATGGCAAGCGCGGCGTAGAATCGTTCGGTGGTTGTCATGGCTTGTCCGTTGCCAGTTGCCCGGTGGTGGCAATAAGCAGCTTTTCTCCGCCCTGCATACGCACTTCATCCACAAGAAATATCAGGCTTTCTACCGGCGCTTTGGGGTCAGCGGCCAGCACGAGCCTGCCCGGTCTGCTCCTGAAGCCCCGCACAAGCTCGTGCAGTTTGCCCCTGACCTCCTGCCGGGGTAGCGGCTGCCCTTCGCAAAGAATATCGCCTTCAGCGGTAAGGCGCAGCTCAATTACGCGGCCAGAAAGCGTTTTGCTGCTGTTGGCGGCGGGCAGATCTACCTCAAGCCCGCGAACTGCAAATGCTGCGGCAATGACAAAAAATATAAGTAATATAAATAACATATCTATGAGCGGGATCAGGTCATACTCATAGGATGCGTTCAACGGGCGGGTAAGGCGAAGCATCTGCATTACCTCCTTGGCGCAGCAAGAGTGAATCTGTCAGGCACGGCTGCATCAGTTGGTCGTGCCGCGAAAAAATTAGCTGGCATCGCCAGCGGCGGGTGTACTTTGCATCAACGAGGCATTGCCCGCAGCATCAAGCATACTGGCAATGTTCTTGAGGCGGGCATGAAAAAATGCCAGCGAAAACTGGGCAACAATGGCAATGCACAGGCCGGAGGCCGTGTTGAGCAATGCCTGCCAGATGCCGTCGGCCAGCATGCTCATGTCCACACCGTTGGTTGCGTGCGCAATGCGGGAAAAGATGGAGATCATCCCGCTCACCGTTCCCAGCAGGCCCATGAGCGGAGCCAGCCGGGCAATGGCGCCGAGCAGGCCAAGCCGCCGTTCCAGTTGCTCAAGAATCTGCTCGCCAGCCAGATGCAGGGCTGACTCGCGGTTGAGGCTTGCCACTGTGAGCAGCTCGGAAAACGGTTGCAGCAACGGCACTGCGGCCATGCGTTCCGCTACCGTGCCCACATCGCCGTTGCACGAGGCTTTGAGCAGGGCCGACCTCAGCTCGTCATCGGGTAAGGCGCACGATGCGTAGAGCAGCAGGCGTTCCACAATCACCGTCAGGGCAAGAATGGAAACCGCCAGTAGGGGCCACATCATCCAGCCCCCAAGTGCAATGATGTTCATAACTGTCTCCTTGACGCAACCGGCGCGCAGTGCCGACGGGGTTTATGCTGTTGTGGAGGGGCTGCCCGGAGCGTGAACCGGCGACATGTTCACCCCGATAAAGACCATGTACCGTTCGTCTGATCCGTCCGGAACTTCTTCAAATTCCAGGCGGCCAGCGGCGTACTGGGCAACGGCTGGTGTGATGGTTCCATCGCCGTAAAGATCGACAATGCCCTTGGCCCGGCACAGCCCAGGGCCAGCGCAGTCCACCATGCGCTCTATGTCTTTTACGCTGACCGGTTGCGGCAGGTTAAGACAAAACGAGGCAAAACCCTCGTCTGCATGGTTGGGGGGGCGCAAGACGTTCATGGCTTGCAGCCGGGGGGTACGCGAGGGCGGCAGGCCTTGGGCGTCCAGCCATGCGGTGTGCAGGGATTCCAGAATGGCAAAGGAGATGTTGCCCTGCACTGCGGGCAGGATAACGGCTTTGGGATTGCAGCGGCGTAGATCGCGCATCATCACTTCAAGCTGTTGCCGGGAGACGGCGTCGGACTTGTTGGCAATGATAACATCGGCCTGTTCCACCTGCGCCATGCTGATGCCAGAACCTGACGCATCCCAGGCCAGAGCGTCGGCGACCGTTATGACCAGCCCAGGCCGCACCAGATCGTCAAGATCTTTCATGGATTCAAGCACGTTGGCGGGGTTGGCAAGGCCTGTGGTTTCAAGAATGATCTGTTCGGCGGGGGCCGCATCCAAAAGGCGTTGCAGGCCTGGGCGCAGGCTGTCTGCAAGCGAACAGCACACGCAGCCTTCGTCCAGAGCTTCCACATGCGTCTCGCCGCGCGTGAGAGAAGCATCCAGCCCTATGCGGCCAAATTCATTCTGTATCACGGCGGCGTACTGTTCCCGGCCATTCAGATAATCCAGCCAGCGGCGTAGAAAGGTGGTTTTGCCCGCGCCGAGAAACCCGGTCAGTATATGCATGAGTGGCAGGTCGGCATCAGGGCATGTGGGCCCCTGCCGCTGGAAGCCGGGCAGATGCTTCAAAATCTTGCCGTCAGCGGATAAGGACGGAGCAGCCCCCGCACGGCCATTGCTGTCGCAATCTGCGCGGGCCGGAGCCTGTGGGCCTGTTCCCAGTTGCGCATGCAGCGACAGGATGTGGGGAATGTTATTTGGGGGGTCTGCGTCCGGCTGCGTCTGCGGTGTCATGTGCAGGCTCAGACGTGGTTTTTCTTCAAACAGGGCGCTTGCGGTGGCCGCGACTGTGGTAAAGAGCCGCAGCAGCAGCCTGAATGCGGGCACATCGTATTCCACCCCGCCGGGCGGGACAATCCACTCTGAAGGCTGCGCGGCTTTCACTGCTGGCGCGGCAATTCCCTGTTTGGAAATCTGGCGGTATCTGGCCGGAGCGGATACGGACAGGGTCAGCCCCGTACCGTCCAGCGCGATGACAAACTGAAATTTTCCCATGCAGAAAGGGGCAAGCGCGGGGGCGTGCAGCGAGAGATTACGCACGCTTTCCTCGTAGCCTTCACCCATGGCCAATGCCAGCGCTTGAAGAGGAAACGTGTCGAGAATTGGATCTGCCGCATCGGGGAAAACGTGCGCAGTAAACGTGCCATAGAGAAAGGAATCGTCCGTGTGTTCTTCCAGAAAAACCAGACCGTAGATGTAGGGAAAATCCGCCACCCGGCATGTCCAGGCGGCATACAGCTGGTTGGAAGGGTGTACCCCTCGCCAGCCCAGCCCCCGCGCCCGTCTGCGGTCAAGGTGAATGCCGGTGAGCAGGCAGTTGAGGATGGAGGGGCTTTCTGCATCGGTTTCTGGCGAGAGGGGGCGTGGCAATAGCGTGTCGAGGCGCATGGCTGTTCTCCGTCGTGGTGGGCTGTGTCCATAATCCAGCCGGGAGGGGGCTGGCCCCCTCCCGGTCTTGCCGTTTACGATGGAAACTTGATGACGTCCCCGTTGCCGAGGTAGTTTGTTGTTTTTGAGCGAAACCGCGCCGTGCCTTTTACAACCGGGTAACCAGCATCCACAAACTTTTGGGCCGTGATAAGCCCTGTGCAGTGGTTGCAGCCCACCCGTTGCAGATCCCATTTTTTAAGGCCGATCACCAGATCGTCGTACTTGGGGTCCCAGTCGTCAAAGGGCGAGATGTGCAAACCGCCGTAGAGTCCGTAGAACTGGTCGTTTTCGTAGGCAATGGTCTTGTAGGCGGTGTCGGCAAAAAGAATGATGCCCTGGTGGCAGCAGCCGGTGATGCTTACAAGGCCGATGTCTTTTACGTTGCAGTAGAGCGACATTTCCCCAAACACTTTGAAAATGATGGGGCAGTCAAAGCCGTAGAGAGCCGCGCCCTCCTGAATTTTGTGCAGGCCCTTGGGCACTTCAGTCCACTTGCCCACATGCCCGCAGTCTTTAAGGTACTGCTTGCCGTTGGGGTAGAAGGTGTTGGGCGTGTAAATGTGAATATTCGGATTGTATTTGGTTACGGCGGGCAGACCGAAGTAGTGATCCATGTGCTCGTGCGTCTGGATCATGGCGGTAATTTCATTGTTGGCCAGCATGGTGTCGATGCCTTCCCGCTTGTAGCAGGTGTCCATCCACAGGTAATTCCAGCCGGTGTCAAAAAGGTATTTTGTCACCTTGCCGTCCATGGCCTCAATTTCAACAAGGCATGAAAAACCACCGGCATTCTCAGAATGTACGCTGTTTTCGCGTACGATCTGCCAGGCTTCTTCCAGCTTGTTGGGCAGCAGATGTTTGATCAACTTCATGCCATCGGCGTAACTGCCCTTGCCGATACCCTTGCCGTTGCCAAACGGGGGCCAGTTGAACGTGTACTGGTCTACCAGCAGGCCGCCCGCGCCGGTCACATCCTTCATGAAGGTGCCGTTGTCAAACCAGCTCGTTTCGGAGATGTTGGTAATCTTGATTGCCTTGCAAACGCCGATATCTGCCGTTCCGCGTTTTACGTCCTTAAGAAAGGCCCTGCGCATGGGTGAGTATGAATACGCGCCCATGGCGCCGATGGCCCCCACGCCGACTCCTAACGCTGCACCCTTGATAAATTCTCGTCTGTCCATGTTGTTCTCCCTACTGCACAAGGGTGAAGTGTGCGCTGAACCAGGGCAGCGCGGCCACTATGGCAAAGTACAGAATAACGCCAGCGAGAATGCCCACAACAAGACCGGGAAGCATGGCCGGAGTCCAGGCGCTCTGGACGGCAAAGGCGTGTTCGTCGGCGGCGATCTCCTCGCTGGTGCGCAATTCGCGCTTCCAGCCGGGCCAGCCGTCCATGAACCACCAGTTGATCAGCCAGATATCGATAAGCCAGATCATGGGGATCATGGGGAACTGCTGCGGGTGAGAAAAGCCCTTTTGCGTGCCGAGAATAAAGTGCGCGTACTTGTAGTACAGGCAGTAAACAGCGATGCCGCCAAGGGCCACAAGCACTGTGCGGATAAGCACGTTTATCGGCGTGCTGAACTTGTTGGGCCAGTTGCCGCAATAGAATTGCAGAAATAACGCCGGTACGAGGAAGAAGATGGCCGTTTCGCCCACATGCAGCCAGCGCCAGTCGGGGGCGGCATCACGTCGGTGACCGCGTATGGCGTCGCCCCACACGAGTTCCTGCATGTACCAGAAGAAGAAACACAGTGAGACGGAAATGGCTATAATGCCAAAAAACGTCACAAAACGGCGCAGCCCCGGCCTTTTGATAAGGCAGAAGGGGTAGCGTTCCCATATGCCTTCCACAAACCACACCACAACGGTGCAGCACATGATCCAGGCCACATGAAAGTTGGCGGAAACAGTCTGGGCAAACGATTCCCAGTAAGGGGGCGTAATGGCCGTAAAGTACTGCCATGGGTAATACAGAATGCCCATGTGGTTGTGCATGGTCATAAAGTAAATGACCAGACTGAGGCAGAATGTGCCCAGCCATATGCTGAAGCCTCTGACTGGCTGGCCCTCGTTCTGCCAGGGGCGGCCTTCCAGCGCCACAATCCAGGCCGGGCTGATCCACGAGGCAATAACGGCAAACATCATGCAAGCCTGGGCCGCGTATTCTGTGGAGTAGAATTCGGTCAGCCCTGGCAGCTTTTGCAGCTGGTGCGGACTGAAATAGGTAAAGGCAAAATTGCCCAGAATATTTTCAAAAAAACCATGAATCATCAGTATCATAACGCCTACTGACACAAGCGAAAGCACAAGGCCTTTTTGCAGGGGGTGCGCATTGCGTATCCAGTTGCGTTTGAACGGCCAGAAATCGAATATATAGGCCATCCAGATAAGAATGATGAGCCACCAGCGGCAATAGTTGTAGCCCACATAGGGCGTATAAAAGC
The DNA here is from genome assembly GCF_035644575.1 of Desulfovibrio sp. Lineage (GTDB taxonomy): Bacteria > Desulfobacterota > Desulfovibrionia > Desulfovibrionales > Desulfovibrionaceae > Desulfovibrio. Next base: position 9,856 of record NZ_DASQOG010000123.1, read on the forward strand.
GCATGATGCCGCGTGGATCCTGAAAAATCCACCAGGTTACGGCAAATATGGAGAGCGTTACCACCATGTTGGCCAATACAGGCCAAGGTCCCTGCCAGCGCTTGATGAGCTTTCGCTCTTCAAGATAGGGAATATCGTGGTCAGCCATAGAACCCTCCTCAAGATTGCGGGGTTTCCGTTTCCACGGGGGGGCGCGCTTGCGCGCGCATTGCCTGTGCAACTGCTCGAATCAGTACATCCTCGTTCATGCTATCCACGGGCAGCCCTAGCCGCTGCCCCTCTAACCGCAACATGCTGGACGAAAATTCTGGCGGCAGCAGCGCCTCGCCGTTGCAGGCCAAGGCCTCTGCATCGAAACTCTCGCCCGGTATGCATGGGGAAACCGCGCGCCAGTTTCCCCGTAAAAAATTGCGTCTTTGCTGGTCTATCATTCTTCTTCCCCAAGGCTTTGCAAAAGGCATGTTGCGTAGGCCGAAACGGAAGATGCGCAGGCTTGCGCGTCCGCATGGCGCAGACCATGCAGCGTGCGGGCCAGATGCTTGAACAGCTCCTCAAGCCGTGCCTGGCTGCACTCTTGCAGCAGCCGGGCAAGCGCACCAACCTCGGGCAGAGTGGCTGCGCCAGCCTGCGCGAGGCGGCCGTTGTCGATGGCTCGTAAAAGTATGTAGAAAAATTTCAGGTGATGCTGCGCCAGCAGGCGCATGTCGCCGCTGTGCAGCGCCATGCCTATGGAGGGCAGATGCCGCTCGATCGTTAGCATGACTGATGGCGCAAATGAACCAGATACCGCTGCCAGCAAGGGGGTCATGACGATATTCATGGCCCGCAGACTGTCGGCCAGGCTGGCGGCGTCAGGGTTGCAGGGAAGGGCACGCACAAATGTGCCCTTGTTGCGGCGGGTTTCCAGAATACCCTTGCCCACAAGGGTACTCAGGGCAGTGCGCAGCGTTGCGCGGCTGACCCCAAGCTCTTCGGCGAGGTGCCGTTCTGCGGGCAGGCGTTCAAACAGCGCCCAGCGCCCTTGCAACAGGGCGTGCTCCAGCGGGTTTTCGGCATTTGCTGGCGTGATCACGGGCGTCCTCCAGGCAAAGCGTATTCAAGTACTTTTATATGACTTCATTTTGCGCGCCTGTAAATTTTTTGGCAACATAAGCTAATAAATTTTCTATTTCTGTTTAACATAGTGAAAAACATAATGTATTTTTATTAATTTGGTATGACCACTATAAAAGCATGTGTACAATTATGTGGATAATAAGCAGATTATACGGGTGAAATCGCAGCGTGATGTTGATATTTATAGCAGTGGTCAGACCACTGTTGCGTATAAAAAAGTCTTGCTCATGGTTAGCGTCTATTTTACTGCCAATACGGGTGGATTGAGTTTTTATTGTCAACAAATGGAGCTGGCATGGCGCGTTTTCTTCAATGGCGCAAAGGGTTTCCTGGATTATTGTGGAGCATTTGCCAGCGCGAGTCGCGTCTTGAGGTTTTTACCCGGTGGCGCGGTGCGGGGTTTGATGCGCCGCAGCTGCTGAAAAATGCCGCGTTCAGAAAGCAGGCGGTGATGGAGCAGGACTATCCGCTGCTCGTGGAGTTCTGGGATATGATCCATGCCGGGCGGCCTGCCGCCGCTATCTTCAGGCTGAAATACGACGATGGCCGCACGCCGCTCATTTTGCAGGGCTGGCCAGAGCCGGAACAGGATGTTTACAGCGGCTTTTTGAAAGAGGCGTTTTTGCCCGGCGGCTATAATTCTGCCTGCTATAATGCGCAGCTCCAGATGCGCGTAGGAGATGCCGATTACCCTGTATTTACTGTAAACATGAATGAACAGAAGCTCTGCGATGCCAACAGGGCAGCCCAAATGCTTTTTGAAGGAGAAGAACAGGAAGGACGCGAGCTTGCGCTTGATGCAGTGGTGCCGCAATCTTTACTGAAAGGTTTTGTGGCGGCCCTGGAAAAAGCTGTAGAGCGAGACGCATGGTCGGGAAAACTGCTATTGGGCAACGCAGAGCGCGGCCTGTTTTCAGCCCATGCCCGTCTGACTGTGTGGGGTGAACCGGGTAAGGAGGTCGTGCGGGTTGCGCTGGTTAACGTTGACGCCAAACCCATGAAGATTGAAGACGAAGGTGCATTGAGCCTCTGCACTGGCGAGCTTCGTCCTGCGCTTGAAAAACTGTACATGCTTTGCAACCACGCAATTGACGGGCTGATGCTTTCGCATATCCAGATGGGCAGCGGCCGTGTAGCCGTATATGGTGTGGGGCCTGTTTTTGAGGGCCTTGAATGGGGCACCCTGCATGCCTATGAGGGCACCATAGCTCAGGATATTGAGCGGTATAGTTTGAGCTCGCTGATTGTGGAAGACACCCAGGACAGTGTCAAATCCATTGACTGGGCGTTATTTGCCCCACTAGGCGTACGCTCGTATTTTGCCAAACCTTTCTATGCCGAGCATGGTCTGCACGCTGTTCTTATTCTGGTTAGCAAAAGGCAACGCGCCTTTGGAGCAGATGCGGAAACTCTTTATGCAGATGTTTCGGCAGCCTTTAGTCAGATCATGCTGCGCTGGAGGAATCCTTGATCAACGCCTGTTGCGACAGCTCCGGTTGCAACTCCTGCGCAGCCGTGCTTTTTCGCAATATTGCAACAGTATCTTATTATATAAAATTACTCGTTAATTTGTATGTATGTAAGATTTTAGAGCGAGATGAAAGCACAGGGTAACGACGAGAACAAAGCACAGTCGCATACCTACGCATTTTTTTGCTGGTTTTACCTGTACATTTTTCTGTGTCTGCCATGCCCTGCCGCTAGTACAGGAACGCCCAGTTGACCATATCTCCACGGCCCGCCGCAATTACTCCTTGGGGAGCGCGGCTGAGACCTGATGCAACTGATCAAAAAATTCGTGGATATAGACCCCCGTTTCCGCCACAAGGGCAAGAGCAGATATGACGCCAGGCTCTTGCTGCCCCTTTTCCACCGCATTGACATTACGCAGGTTATACCCCGCCCTTTTTGCCATTGCGGCTTGCCACATGCCGACTGCCAGTCGTGCCTGAGCGAGTAACGGAGTACTCTTCAGCCCCTCAACAGCCCATAGCGGCGGGCAAGTCACGCTCACTCTTTTGGGTGGCGAGACTGTCGCCCCATCGAGCGCTTCGCCGACGGATTCTTCAAAAAGAGTTTCAAAAAAACAACCGGATCCGCACCTACTGCGACCACCATGCGGAGCAGCAGGCCAGGCTGGCGCGAACCATCTTCAATACGTTGAATGTTACGCGTGTAGTGCTGCAGACGCACGGATACCGTCCACTGCGAGATCCTTTTCTGTTCACGTTCTTTCCGGAACATCGGTTCAAAGGTTGAAGTTCTTCAGCTGACAGCTAGTCCACCAGTGATTTTATCAGCACTGAGGGCACTCAATTTTCTCATGTCATTCAGGTGCGGTGCAGCTGGAGAGAGCGTTGAGTCCTCATCCTGGGGAAGCTGGCGTGGCCACCGGTTCCCGCAACGTTGTGGTCAATTCCAACTCATCTTAATGGCAACCAAACTGATGCCCCAGCACTCTTTCGCCAGAGGAGAGCTGAGACGGGCTGTATTTTGCCTAGAATCAGCTTGTCTCGTGTTTTTGGCAGGAGCCTGCACAATCTGCGCGTCTATCTCCCGCTGTGTGGCAACTGGCCGCAAGCCCTCACCGAAAATGGCTTCCCTGTCCTTGTGCCGAAGCACATCAACTTCCTGCCAGCATAAAAAATTCTTCTGGGCGCAGAATTGTTACGGTTTTGCCGGAGAATGGCCCGAACAGTCCGCTTTCTTCCTGCTGCCGCAATATCTTGTACAAAGAAATTCTGTGCACACCCAAAAGGCTGGCCATCTCCTGTTTGGAAACGCCCATATCGGCAGTAAGGGGATCGCTGCCGGGGATTATGTGCTGCGCCAGGAACTTGCAGGTTCGGACCAGTACGTTATCGAGGTACAGGGACGAAGCCTGATTTGAGAGCACCCGTAATTTGCGGGACATGGAGCACAACAGATTGATGAGTAGATGGGGATAGTCCTTGCAGATTTCTTCTACGTTTTCAGCAGTAAAAGCATAGCTCACGCAGCTTGTTGAGCACGAAAAATGACTCTCGGCAGGCATGGGATCAAAGAAAGGCGTTTCGCCAAAAACGCACCCTTCGTGAATATACCAGAGTATTTTTTCCACACCCTCCATATTCTGATTCGTCAGCCGGACCCTCCCTCGATCTAAAAAGTACAATTCCCGCCCAAATTGCACGCGATGCCCCTTTGGCCAAACAAGTTTTCGGCCCAGGTGCAATACAGAACGCCAGCAGGAGTTCATTTCGCGCATTTCCTTGAAGGCCAGGCTGCGTCCGCAATTGATGCCGCGTTTTTCCATGTTGCCTCCTTAGAACAGTTGACCTGGCTTTCTGATAACAGGTTTTTGCTTCAAAATGCAATTAATTGTGAAAAATGTTGCAAATGAAACACATGCCTTTTCTGAATCCGTACTATTTTGCCCCATAGAGTGGATCAAATTCCTTGTGCGCTGTTCTTTGTGCTTTTGCCGGAGATTGCCGCATTCCGCAAACATTAATTGATCTGGAGGAATTCAATATGGGTCATCCAACAATTTACCCCACTGGCGTTACTGTATTCAAACCTGAAAAATGCTGGGGTGGATATACTATTTTTCAGGCTCAGGAAGTTGGCGCAGTGCTTATGGACATGAACGGACATGAAATAAATGTCTGGAAGGGCGTTCACGGCATGCCCAATAAAATTTTCCCTGGCGGGTACCTTGTGACAAGCAGGGGACGCCGCAGTGGCAAATTCAGTGTGCAGGACGGCCTTGATGTTGTCCAGGTCGATTGGGACGGAAACATCATATGGAAATTCGACCAGAATGAATTTATTGAAGACCCTGGTTACCCTGGGCGCTGGCTTGCACGTTATCACCACGACTTCCAGCGCGAAGGCAACCCCGTAGGGTATTACGCCCCCGGCATGGAACCCAAGGCGCTTGAAGGTAAAACCCTTATCCTGGCGCACCGTAATGTGCGAAATAGCGCAATCAGCGACAAGCAGTTGCTTGATGATTTGATCCTTGAGGTGGACTGGGAAGGAAACATCCTCTGGGAGTGGTCGTGCAACGAGCATTTCGACGAAATGGGCTTCCGCGAAGGCCCCAAAAACACGTTGTGCCGCAACCCCAATTATCGTCCGACCCAGCCCGAAGGCATGGGCGATTGGATGCACATCAACTCCATGTCTGTGCTTGGCCCCAACAAATGGTACGATGCTGGCGATGAACGCTTTCATCCCGACAATATTATTGTTGATGGACGCGAGGCCAACATCATCTTCATCATCAGCAAAAAGACCGGAAAGATCACCTGGAAGATCGGGCCGGACTACGACACCTCCCCCGAGCTCAAGGCCATAGGCTGGATCATCGGCCAGCACCATGCGCACATGGTGCCGCACGGTCTGCCGGGCGCAGGCAACATCCTTGTTTTCGATAACGGTGGATGGGGCGGCTACGACGTGCCCAATCCCGGCTCCCCCATGGGAGTGAAGGCAGCCTTGCGCGACCATTCCCGCGTTCTTGAGATAGACCCTGTTTCTCTCAAGATTGTCTGGCAGTACACACCCAAGGAAGCCGGATTTCTTGAGCCAATGGACAGCAACCGCTTCTACAGCCCCTTCATCAGCGGCATGCAGCGTCTGCCCAACGGCAATACCCTCATCACCGAGGGGTCTGACGGGCGCGTTTTTGAGGTTACCCCCAACCACGAAATAGTGTGGGAATTTATTTCACCTTACTGGGGCAAGCATGTGCCCATGAACATGACCTACCGCGCATACCGCGTGCCTTACGAATGGGTGCCGCAGGTAGCAAAGCCAGTAGAAACGCCTATTGAGCCGCTGGATGTTTCTACCTTCCGTGTGCCTGGGGCCGCCGCAGCCGGAGACCGCGCCAAAGAAGTGACCGTTGAAGGGTGCCAGCCATACGAAGGCAGTAACGCGCTCTGCGTGGCTTCTGTGGAAGATCCCAAAGGCTAGGCGTTAGAGAAAATTCACGTTGAAGTGCTTCCGGGTTCGCCTCAGTCGAGTGGTGGGGCGAACCTGTGATCCCCGCTTTCACAGGAGATCCTCATGATTATCAAGACTTCAGACCTGACGCCCGGGCTGCTTGCCAAATGGGGCATCAATCTGGCGCTCCCCCTAGCCTTGTATTTCGTCCTCCCCCGCAGCGAAAGCCTTACTCCCCCCATGGTAGCATTTCTGGCGGTCACGCTCTGGGCCGTAATTGCCTGGGCTCTGGATACGCTGAACGACATTGCCGTGGGTATCCTGTTGCCCATACTTTACGTGCTGTTGTGCAGCACTCCCCAGAAGGTTGTTTTTGCCCCGTGGCTTTCCGAGGTGCCGATCATCGTTATTGGTGGTTTCACCCTGGGCAAGATCATTCAGGTGACAGGCCTTGGCAAACGCATTGCGCTGACGTGCGTCAAACTTACCGGCGGCAGTTTTGCCGGAGCGCTTGCAGGCATAACCCTTGGCGCGGCCATAGTTTCTCCCCTTGTGCCTTCCATCATGGGCAAGGCGGCAATTTTCTGCGCCGTGGCGGTGAGCCTGTGTGATGCGCTGGATTTCAAGCCCAAAAGCCGTGAGGCCACAGCCGTGGTGCTCGGCACCTGCATTGCCGTGGGGGCAACCAAGCTGGCCTACCTTACGGGGGCAGGCGATCTGGTTATGGGCATGGGCATTGTGGACAAGGTCATGGGCATTCAAACCAGCTGGATTGAATATGCCAAGTTCAACTTTCTTCCCGCCATGCTGTACACGGCCATGTCTCTGGGCATTGTGCTGCTGGTACTGCGCACTTCGGTCAACAGGAGTGTTCTGTGCGCTGTAGTGGAGCAAAAACACGCCGAGCTGGGCGATGTTACGGATGAACAAAGGCGGGCGCTTATCCTGCTTTGCCTCACCCTGGTGCTGCTTGCCACCGACAAACTGCACCATCTGAGCGCGGGATCGGTGCTGGTTATCATTACGGCGCTGGCCTTTATGCCCGGTATCGGGCTTATGGACGGCAAGCGCATGGCCTCCATCAACTTTGCGCCGCTGTTCTTCATCATGGGCTGCATGGCCATCGGCAGTGCAGGCGGCTTCCTCAAGGTTACACACTGGTTGGCAGGCCTTGTGCTGCCTTTGTTCAGTGAAACAGGGGCCTGCCTGGCCTCTGTGTGCTCATATGTTGTGGGCGTTGTGCTGAACTTTCTGCTCACGCCGCTTGCGGCCACCTCGACACTTTCCGCCCCCATTACCGAACTCGGCATGCAGATGGGGCTGGATCCGCGCATCCTGTACTTCTCATTCCAGTACGGCCTGGACAACCTGATATTCCCCTACGAATACGCGTTGTATCTCTATTTTTTCAGCAGCGGCTACATCAACTTCAAAGAAATGGTTCTGGTCATGGCTTTGCGCATGGTGCTGACGGGCGTGTTTGTGGCCTTTGTGGCCATGCCCTACTGGCGCATGCTTGGATAACTCGCACACTGACAAAAGGAGGCGGGAGGATGAAAAAGCTGGGCATACTACTTTTGACAGCAGGATTGCTGCTCGGAAGCGCACCCCAGTGCAGGGCGGTCGATTTTGACGTCAAGGGAAGCTGGCAGTTTGCCTTTGACTACATCAACGGTGGCAATTTCATGGGAAAGGATCGCAACGGCAACAATGTTAGGGGGCAGCAGTGGGCCGCCATACACCAGCAAAGGGACGAGTTTGAAGCTATACAGCGGTTGCATCTGCAACTGAACGCCAAGGCTTCAGAAAATCTTGCCGGCACCGTTTTTTTTGAAATTGGCGAACAGCGCTGGGGCATGGCTGCTCAGGGCGGCGCGTTGGGTGCGGACGGCAGCAACGTTGTCAAAGTCAAGAACGCCTATCTCGATTGGGTCGTTCCCAATACTCCACTGAAACTGCGTATGGGCCTTCAGGGCATAAAACTCCCCGGATTTGCTCTGGACAGCCCTGTTTTTCAGGACGATGTGGCCGGAATCACGGCATCGTGGAAAATGAACGATGCCGTCAGCATCACCGGTGTGTGGATGCGCCTGCTCAACGACAACTGGAGCGGTACGACCTCACAGCCTGCCAGTTACATGGATAATTTTGATCTGTTTGCGTTGACCGTGCCAGTGACGGTGGACGGACTCAAAATTACGCCCTGGGGCATGGGCGGGGCCATGGGGCCAAACAGTCTCATGCCCGCCGCAGTTACCAACATGCCCGGCGGCAGCAAAAAAGTTGCCTTGACCAATCCCATAACCGGGCAGGCTATCGACGGCCTGGAATTGCGCGATGGTTTGTACCCGGCGGCTTTCAGCTCCGGCAGGGGCACCTCCAGACTGTGGAACGATGATTACAGCTCCATGTACTGGGGCGGGCTGACCGGGCAGTGGACCAGCTTTGAACCGCTCAGAATTTCATGGGATTTCATTTACGGCAGCGTTGACCACGGCAAGGAAGACCTGAATCGCCGGGGCTGGTTTGGCATGTTGCTGGCAGAATACGCTTTGGACTGGGGGTTTCCCGGCCTGTACGGCTGGTACTTCAGCGGCGATGACGACAACCCCAATAATGGTTCGGAACGTCTGCCTTACCTTGCCACCACCAATAACCTGACCAACTCGCTCTCCACCTTCGGTTACCGGGGCAATCCCATCATGGGCGGCGGCAAGGGCGTGCTGGGGGTCAACCCCAGCGGCACATGGGGCGTAGGCGCGCGCATCAAGGACGTGAGCTTTCTTGATGACTTAAGCCACACCCTGCGCGTCAACTATTTTGGCGGCACCAATAATACCAAAATGGCCTCATACATCACCGGGCGGCATGCCACTGATGCTTCAGGAAGGCAGATATACCGCAATAACACTGACTTCAACTCGTTCGGCACGTATCTCACCACAGCCGATACGGGTATGGAAGTCAACCTCGACAGCAAGTACAAGGCCGCGGAAAATCTGACGTTTATCCTGGAACTGGGCTATATCCACCTTTGGCTGGACAATGACGTATGGGGCCACTACCAGAACATCTCCGGCGCAAGCCTCAATGTCAAGGATGCGTGGAAGGCGTCGTTCAATGTGGTTTATTCGTTTTAGACCCGAGCGATATTTCCGTACATGCAACGTTCACGAACTCGGAGGAATATGATCATGAGATATCGTGCTTCAATTTCCCTGTTGGCAGGCCTGCTTGCCCTTGGACTGTCCACGCAGGCTCCCGCATATGAGGTGCATGACGGCCCCACCGGCGTCATCAAGCTCGTGCCCGAAAAGACCTTTAAGGGCTACACGCTCTTTGCCCCCACGGTTAAATGCACAACCACCTATCTTGTTGATATGAACGGCGACGTTGTGCACACGTGGAAGAGCAAATACCCTCCCGGCCTCTATGCCATACTGTTGCCCAACGGCAACCTGCTGCGTGCGGCTGCCCCCAAGGAACAACCGGTTAAAATTGGCGGCGCAGGCGGCATTATTGAAGAGATGGACTGGAATGGCAACGTGGTGTGGTCGTACACCATGCTTACGGAAAACGAGATCCAGCACCACTGCTTTGACCGCATGCCCAACGGCAACACCATGATTCTGGGTTGGGAACGCAAAACTCCCGCCGAATTTCAGGCCAAGGGCCGCAAGCCCGGCACCTGGCCAGAAGAAGTCAAGATCAAGGGGCAGGCCGTACGCGATTTCTGGGTGGATTTTGTGCGCGAGGTGGACAAAAACGGCAAAACTGTCTGGGAATGGCATGCCTGGGATCATATCGGCACCGGCCCTGATCAACTGGACATCAACTTTGCTCTGCCCACACCTGTGGGGCCGGGATACGACAGCTTTGACTGGTCGCATTTCAACACAGTGCAGTACCTGCCCAAGACCGACCAGATTTTGCTGAATTCCCGTAACTTCAGTGAATTCTATATTGTTGACAAAAAGTCGGGCAAAATCGTCAAGCGCTGGGGCAACCCCGCCGCCTACGGCAAGGGGACGCGTCCCGAATGGTACTACGACGGTACCCAGCAGGTTTTTGGCGAGCACAACGCCACCATGCTACCCAACGGCAACGTGCAGATATTCGATAATGGCTCGGAACGGCCCGAGGGCAACCGCTCCCGCGTGATCGAGGTCGACCCGGCCAGCGGCAAGATCGTATGGCAGTACGCCGCCAATGGTTCCAACAGCTTTTTCAGCTACCGGCAGGGCGCTGCGGAAAGACTGCCCAACGGCAACGTGCTTGTGACATCCACGCATCAGGGGCATCTTTTTGAAGTAACCCCCGCAGGTGAGGTCGTATGGGAATTTGTGAATCCCATCATGGCAGGGCAGGCCAAGCCTGTTTTTTCCGACCGTGAGGATGCCGTGCCCAATGCCCATCAGACATTTACCAATCTGATCCACCGGGCTTATCGCTACGCTCCCGATTATCCCGGCCTCAAGGGCAAGGATCTGAGCGTTAAAGCTCCGTTGCTGCCCGGCTATCCGAAATTCTTTGAAGTTTGGAAGCCCACCGCAGTAAAATAAAATCCGCTCCATGATAGTTCACAGCCCCTGGGTCTTTTACAGACTCAGGGGCTGTGCGTTTGTGAGCCAATGATTGTTGTTCTGTCAGTTGCGGCAGCGTGGTGAATGCACATGAAGAAGGACTTTGCTACCGCATGGTACAAGAATAGCCCCGAAGGGCAATTCTTCGGGGCTATTGCTGGGGGAGTTTAACAATGGGTCATGTCAGCTTGCAACAGTCTGAGCGTATTCCTCGGCTGTAATGCATCCGCCTTCATCAGGGGCCGTGGGTTGCACCTTTACCAGCCATCCCTGATTGTAGGGATCGTCGTTGAGCAGTTCCGGTGCGTCTGCGAGGGCTTCATTAATGGCCGTGACCTGGCCGGAGACGGGCATGATGGCCTCGCTGGTAACCTTGACGGATTCAATGGAAGCGCAGGATTCCCCCTGCCGGAAGCTTGCACCCACAGCGGGCAGATCAACAAAGATCACCCCGCCCAGTTGATCCTGGGCAAAGTCGGTAATGCCGATAAGGCAGGTGCCGTCAGGCTGGCTTTGCGCCCACAAATGTTCCGCATGGTATTTTCTGTCGTGAGGAAAGTTCACGGTATTCTCCTTGGCGGTAGCCGGGTCAGTTGGATTCCACGCGCACTCTGGGCGCCATAATGGACATGGACACAATTTCATCCAGCGTGGGATGGGCAAACATGACTTTGTGCAGGTTTTGCGCCGTATAGCCTTCCTTGATCAGCAGCAGGGCCACCATCACAAGGTGCGAAACTCCCGCGCCAACAGCGGCAATGCCTGCAATTTTGCCATCGCTCCAGACTGTTTTGACAAATCCGGCGGTGCCGCCGCTTGCCTGCGCAATGGGATTCAGGGACAGGGCCGCCTGGGAGACTTCCACGTTTTTGCCTTCGCGCAGGAGGGCCTCCGCCGTCTGGCCGACGCGCATGACTTCCATTGCCCCGTAAACGCATGAGGGCACCGGGCCGGACTGATATTCTTCGGCGCTTTCGCCAAGGATGCGTTCCGCCACGTACACAGCTTGATGTTCCGCAGCGTGGGCCAGCAGCACAAGGCCGTTGACGTCACCCACGGCATAGACGTTAGGGGCGGCTTCAAGAAAGGCGTTTGTCTCAACATAGCCGCGCTTGTTAAGATTGCAGCCCCATTGCTGGGCGTTCAGCCCGGCGGTGTTGGGTGTGCGGCCAACGGCCACCAGGGCTTTGGCTGCGCTGATGACCGTGCCGTCTTCAAGGGTGAGCTGCGCCTGTCCGTCAACAGTGCGTAAATCTTTGGCCCGTGCGCCTTCGTGACAGGTTACGCCGTTTTTTTGCAGTGCCCGGCGTAATTCGGTTGCGACATCGATATCTTCCAGAGGCGCGATGTGGGGCGCAGCCTCCACTATTGTTACCTTGCTGCCCATGGCCGAGAAAAAGTCACCCAGTTCAAGGCCGATGGCTCCAGCGCCAATGATGACAAGGCTTTCAGGAACAGATTCAATGCCCAGCAGATCGGTGCTGTCCAGCACGCAGTCGTGATCGGGCGTCAGACCGGGAAAGGCTGCGGAAGATGACCCGCAGGCCAGAATAATATGCTGTGCAGTCAGATCTGTAGTGCCATCTTCGGCATGAACGCGCACAGTGCCCGGTGCAATGCCTTCGCCGCGCCCGGTGAAGATCGTCACGCCCACTCTGGCAAGGCTTTTGCCAAGTGTTTTGCTCGTCCCCGAGGTGAAGCGGCTCACGCGCGTTTGGAGCGCTGCAAAGTCCACGGCAATTTCGCCCTTGGCTACGCGGGTTCGTTGCTGGGCATGCAGGAGGGCCAGCGGGGCCACAGCGCCGAGCAGCATCTTGGTGGGGATGCAGCCGTAGTTCAGGCAGGTGCCGCCAAGGTGCGTTTTTTCCACCAGGGCAACGCTTTTGCCTGCCTGGGCAAGAATACGCGCTGCCGTGGTTCCACCCGGGCCGCCGCCTAGAATAACAATATCAAAAGATTGCATGACGCCCCCTATTTAACGATGTCTGCCTTGAACAGGTGCTGGCGCGAGGCGGAGCGGTACATGAGCAGGTTCTGCTCCGGCAGGGGTTCAAGCCCGCGCATGTCCCACACCATATCCGCCGTGATGGGGGTGATGCTGTAGGGCAGAGTGGGTTGGCCGCATGCTTCGGCCACCAGTTTTGCCGCCGCTGCGGCATCTTCCCTCTTGGGCCAGTCCCAGCCATCGCCAGCGGGCAGCGGCATGGCCAGAAAGCGCACGGCGCCATCGGGCGTGGCCTGCACAAGGGCTATGGTTTTTGCCAGTTCGTCCTTGCTGGGAGCGCCGCCAAAAATTTTTGTGCTTGCCTCAGGGCCGCCCACAAGATTGCAGACTGCGTGCACATCCTTGATCTTCAGCAGCTTTTCCAGCAGTTCCGGCTTGCGGCCATCGGTCTGCAACCATACCTGCAAGCCGCCAGCAGCCAGCCGCTCAACAAGAACCTCAAAATTATCTTCCTGCCCGGCAGGGCATTGCGAAGGGTAAAGCCCCGCAATTTTGCCGTGGAGCATGTCGCTACGGGTTACGCAGGCCTCCAGCGTGTGCCCCGAGAGCAGGTAGGCAATGATCTCGCCGGAACCCTGCTTGATGACCTCGCCATCGGCGAAGAGGGGAAATTCAACCCCTTCAGGATTGCGGTAAATGGCCTTGCGGTTTGTGCGGTAGAACGTGTTGAATTCTTGCGCGTCAGCCTTGAAATCTATGGTGTCGTATGCCAGCACGCGTTCGGCAAGAAAGGCTTTGACGATCTTGCAGCGGATGCAGTCCGGCGCGGTATAAAGGGTTATGCCCATGTGAGCCTCCTGTTACAAAAAACCGTGGATGCAGATGCGTAAATTCCTGTTTTAGCCGGAGGTTAGGCAATGTCTTCGAGCGACTTGCCACCCGTGCGCGCACCCCAAACGCCAACGATAATGGCGGGGATGATGCACAGCATGCTGAAAATATAAAACACTCCGTCAAAGCTGTATGCTGCATAGACAACAGGAATGAGAGGTTGTGAGAAAGCAACGGCCAGACGACCAATCGAGGAGTGGAAGCCCGTGGCGGTGTTGCGCAGGTGGGTGGGGTAGGATTCCGCCGTGTAGGAAAACACGGTGAAGCCCACGCCCATCACAAAGGCTGTAAGCACCGCGCCGATGATGACCACCATCCAGTACTGACTCACATTGCCGAAGATGGGGGCCAGCACGGCCATCACAAGCAGCATGATGACAATGGGAATCTTGCGTCCGCCCTTGTCGGTAAAAGCACTGGAGGCAAACAGCCCGAGCGGTACGCCAATGGAAATGAGCGTGGTGGCCATAAGGGTGTCTTCAAGGGGGAAGCCGTGAGCCTTGAGCAGGGTGGCAGTCCAGTTGGTGACCACAAAGGTTGCCGGGTTGGTGCAAACCACCAACAGAAAAATGACAATGGTGCGCTTGAGATACTTGGAACTGCACATGCCAAGCAGCACTTCCTTGAGCGGGGGCTTGCTGGTCAGGCATTTGCTGGCCGCATCGGCAAGGTCAATGTCCTTGCCGGTAAGGTCTTTCATCACAGCTTCCGCCTCAGCAATGCGCCCACGGGCCACCAGCCAGCGGGGCGATTCATCCAGGTAGCGCCAGGCGATGATAAGAGCGATGTAGCCAACGCCGCCCATATAGAAAATGTAGCGCCAGGCTTCTTCGTGCAGGGGAATAATCAGGCGGCAGAGCATGCCAACGACCGGCACGGCGCAAAAACCAACGCCCGCGATCATGTTTTGCCATTTGCCACGGCTCTCGGCCGGGGCCATTTCTGCGATATAGGCTTGCGAACACACCATGAGGCAGAACACGCCAAAACCTGTCAGGGCGCGTGATGCCACAAATACGTGGAAGCTGTCCGTGAGGCCATTGATGATGGAGGCTGTGGAAAACAGCGTGATGGCAATGAGAAAGGTTTTGCGCCGCCCGATGATGTCCGAGATAAATCCGCCGACAAATCCGCCGAGGGTCATGGAGGCAAAATACCAGAAGGTCACGGTTCCGATGTCCTTCATGGTCAGCCCCCAGTTGTGCATCAGCGCCGGGGCAATAAAGCCGAAATTCCAGTTATCCATCTGTTCGCAAAAGTATGCGACCATAATGATAAAGAACACAGCCTTGTGGCGTCCTGTAACAGCAAGGCCGTCAAAGTAGTTATTGCTGATGCGCGGCGAATCCTGCATTGCGCCTCTCCTTTTCATTGTCTGCCATTTTGCATTTTTTGTGAAAAAAATCATCCACTGCCACGTTGGTTCAAAAACCTAGGCTAGCAGTGGTGCTGGGACGTTGTTGCGGCAACCTTTTCTGAATATTTTTTTCACATTTATAAAAATATTATTTTAAATTAGTATGTTGACTTGTTTTTGAGAGATGATGTCTATTGATTGTGAAAAAACAAACTTTTTTCAAAAAACGTTGTTCCGGCAACGGTGCAGGCCTTCGGAAAGCGCCATTACAGAGCATTACTGGAAGAGGTTTCTGTATGGTTGCACCAACTTGCACAGGAGGAATGATGAAAGCTGTTCGCAACAACGTACTGGGAGTGTTGCTTGCCGGGGGCTTGCTGCTTGCGCCGGAAGCGGCCAAGGCGGTTGATTTCAAGGTCAAGGGAGCATTTGATGTAAGCTTTGAAGCATCAAACGTCATGCCGCGCGGAATTAAAGGGAGCGACACCTTTGGGGCAATTGAGCGCCTGCGCACGCAGATCGACGCCATTGCCAGCGAAAACGTGTCCGGCAGCCTGATGTTCACCGTAGGCACCGGCACCATGAACTGGGGCAAATCCGGCGACGGCGCATCTCTTGGCGCGGACAGCACTAAAAATCTTGGCGTCCGGCATGCGTACATTGACTGGCTCGTGCCCAAGACAGATGTAAAAGTGCGTATGGGTATGCAGCCGCAGCTTCTGCCCGGTTATGTGACAGGCTGGAGCGCAGTGTACGGCCAGTATTCCACCGGGGTGACCGTCAGTTCTCCTCTGGTGAGCAGCGGCGATTACAAGATGGGGCTGACTGGCTTCTGGGCGCGGCCGTACAACGACAATTCGGAAATTACGCAAAACGGACAGACGCAGAAAAACTACCTTGATAACCTTGATTTGTTGGCGCTGACCTTGCCGATCACCGGCAACGGCATGAAAATAACCCCCTGGGGCATGTACGGCCTCATTGGCGAGAACAGCCTGCGCGGCATCAACAACAATACCGATCAGCGCGAACCTGCCATTTACGCCCCGCGCGGCGGACTTATGCCTGTGCTTGGCAGCGGCGGCAACTATGTCAGCACGTTTGAAAAAAAGTATCGCAACGCAAACAATACCTGGGGCAATGGCTTCTGGGGCGGCCTGACCTCTGACATCACGGCTTTCGAGCCTTTTGATATCGCGGCGGAGTTTACCTATGGCCGCGTGGATATGGGCGAGCTGAAAGATTACACTCAGTTCAGCTCCACCCGCGAGGCCAAGACCTTTGATCTCGTGCGCCAGGGCTGGTATGCCGCCCTGCGTGTGGACTACAAGTGTACCTGGGGTACCCCCGGCGTAACCGCCTGGTACGGCAGCGGCGACGACAGCAACCCCTATAACGGTTCGGAACGTCTGCCTGTGTTCAACTCCCCCTGGCCGGTCACGCCCTTGGGCTTTGGCGGCGGCTTCTTTGATCTCAACACATGGAAGGTTCTCGGGCACAACCCCGGCGGTCTGGCTGGCGTTGTGGGCACCATCAAGGATGTCAGCTTTATTGATGACCTTACCCACACCTTCAAGCTCGCGTATTTTCATGGCACCAACAGTGCGGAAATGCCCCGTAAGGCCAATATGACGAGCTATCCCAGCAGGGCCGACGGCCCCATGGCCTACCTCACCACCACCGACCATGCCTGGGAAGGCAGCGTGTCCAATACCTACAAGATTTACGACAACCTGCTGATGAATGTTGAAGCCGCCTACGTGAACCTGCATCTTGACGGCAGCACGTGGCGTGGAGTCGAAGACTCGCAGTATCGGGATAACTGGCGGGTTTCGCTGACCTTCCGTTATCAGTTCTGATTTTTTGCTGCCCTTGGGCTGATGCGGCGGGGGAGCTTGCTCTCCCGCCTTTTCTATGGCGAAAATTGGGTAGTGGAGACGTGTTGCGGGGGGCTTCCTTAAATTTTAGCCTGCCCTGTACCCTTGCGGGCCGCTTCCTGCCTGAAGTGAGATGGGGGTGCAGAATTGCCAGTATCAATGATCCATCTGGAGCGGCGTCTTCCGGCTGGTAGAAGCTTTTTTCCTGTACCGCAAGAGCAACAACTTTATGCGGAGGCGGGGCTGCCAAAAAAGCAGAGGCCCCGTCCGAAGACGGAGCCCCTGCAAGGAAGGTATGGCGGACAGTTTTCTATTCTGTAGCGGCCACGCAGTGTCCTGCGCCGCTGTAGTAGCCGATGGTGCCTTCAACCTTGACTTCAGACATGGGCCCAAACGGGGCCGCGCCGGGTACGCGGAAGGTTTTGACTTCCAGAGGTTCAATGGCTTTTTCTTCCGGCACGTCAGCTTGCGGCACCCAGGAGTAGGGCAGGCGATAGGCGCGGTACACCCAGTTCATGGGCAGGCTGATGTGGCCCTTGTAGGGGCAGATGTATTCCCACACGATTTCGTGTTCTGCCGTCACTTCAAAAACGCGGCCGTCGGAACCTTCGCAAATAAGCGTGTTGCCGTTGGGCAGGCGCTGGGCCGAGCTGATGAAGGGGCTGTAAAAACGGCTGGCATCCAGTGGCACGAGGAAGCCTGCTTCATGCGGCGTATACTGCCACACAATCTTGCGGGCCACGGGGTCTATTTCCAGCACGCGAGAGTAGTCGCGCTGGGCCGCCTTGACGCCCTTGGGCGCGCCGGGATTGGGGTTGCCGTAGCCGCCCCAGCCGCCGTTGTCGTATACCAGAATATTGCCTTCACCGGGCAAACCACGGGGGATCATGTGCGCGTGGTGCTGACCAATGATCCAGCCGATGGCCTTGTCTTCGGGGCTGCGGTCATAGTCAGGGCCAAGCTGCCAGACAATCTTGCCGGTTTTTTTGTCCAGGATGAGAATAATATTGGTTTCCCGTCCATCAATGATGATGTTGTCGGGGTGGAAGCGGGCGTCGCCAGCCTCAAACCATTTGTTGGGGCCAAGGGTGGACATGGAGTTGACGTGCATCCAGTCGCCCACGCCGGGGGCGTCTTCCATGAGGGTGCCGCCACGGTAGTTGGGGTCGCGGCACATGGCGTTGAGCGCGGCCTCGGTGAAGCCCATTTCTTCAGCATGGTCAGAGCAGTTCCATTCCCACACGATGTCGCCGTCCCAAGTGACTTCGTAGATAACATCGTCAACCAGCGGTTTGTCGCTGATGTAGGGCTGCACAGTATTTTTGTGGCAAAGCACAAGGGTGTTGCCGGAATCTATTTTTGGTTCCTGGCCGGGGGCATAGTAACCCGTGGAGCTGCCTTCGCGCTGAAAATCGTGGTGCTGACGCGCCATCCACTGCGCCTTCTGGCCGGGATCTTCGACAAATTCGGCGCGGTCGAACTTCCACACGATGTTTCCGTCCCAGTCGATCTGCACAAGATCAAGCTGATCCTGAAGGCCGTGCTTGGGGTGGCGGGTGCCGGTGCTGCCCATGAGCATGCCGCCGGGGAACATCTTGTTGGGAAAGCCGTGAACGTCCTTCCACATGCGGATTTCATGACCGTTCATGCCAAGAAGCAAAGCGCCGTTGTCCGGTGCCTGAATGATGGTGAATCCACTCCAGGCTTTTTCCGGATTATAGACCGTTACGCCTGTGGGATAGATAGTCGGGTGTCCCATGACAACCTCCTCGGTGGGCTGAATGTGCTTACATTGAACCGTTGAAGGCTTTCCGGCAAGCAGTGCAACAACACGCAATGCCGAAGTGAAAGTCTCACGATGGCTGGTCACTGGCCTGAGGCCTTTGACCGTGTACGCTGGAATGCTGCCACAAGATAAATGGTCAAAACGTTGTCCTTGCAACATAATTCACAAAAAGGGTACTGTAGGCTCCAAAACAGCATGTGGAACGCTGACATGATAGAGGCCGGAATTTCGCTTTCTGCCTAGAGTTCATCACTTCCCAGGGGGCTAACGTGTCATTTACTGAATTGCTCAGACAAAATGAGTGTTGGCGAAGCGTGGCGCTCACAAAGCCGCGTCTGTTTCGTAAGGGGTATAAATTCTATGACAATCAGCCAGAAATGTACTTTCTGGTGAGTGGCAGGGTTCGCCTTATGGCTCTGGCCCCTGATGGAAGTGAAAAAACGCTCTGGTACCTTGGCGATGGCTCATGCTTTAATGAAACACCAATGTTTATGGACGGGGATAAGAGCGTACCCTCCGGGCAAGGCGAGGTGCGTTTTTTTCACGATTGCGCAGAAGACTGCTATATCTGCACATTTACCAGAGACGATGTACATCGTTTGGGTATGGAAAATCCTGAACTATTTTTTAATCTTTGCAAAAGCTACAGTGTAAAAGTTACACTGTTGTCAAAAAATGCTGTTTCATTATGTATGGAATCGCACCTTACACGCATTTGTAAGTTTTTGGCTTCACGGATTGTGCCAAGCTCGGAACCGCTGCGGGCTAAACGCGATATTTCTTACCGTGACATGGCTGATCTGCTCGGCATGCACCGCATCACCCTATACAAGGTGATGCGGCAGGCACAGGAGCGGGGCCTGTTTTCTTTTGACAAAAACAGCGATGAAATCTTTATTCTCAAGCCGGACGAGTTTTACAAAGAAGCTCATATGTAGATGGATTGTTTCGCTGCCTTTTGCGTGTATTTTAGTATTGTTTGCATGCTACTATTTTTTGTGTAGCACAATATAAAATAATAATAAAAAATAGTAGCATGTGTAGGTGTGTCGTCGGTGTTTGAATACCTGCAACATCTGAACTATTCACAATTATTGAAAAATTAAACAAATTAACATGCTATAATGTCAGGCTAAACCGTTTCTTCATACGAATTGCACAACCTGTAGTAGCTGGACTTCGCCTTTGGATGCATCTATTGTAAAATACAAGATGTAATCAGATGCCACGAGGTGCGCAGCGCGCACGGCAGGCACCCTTACGCAGATTCCTCGTTTTTTATAACTGGGCTTGCGACGCAGGGGTGAATAGATGCAATCACTGCTACCCATTGTGAAACTGCAGAAAAGCAGTTTTCATCGTCCATCTATCCAGCGCATTGTTGCAATGTGTCTGGTTATCATCGGATGCGCCCTGTTACTGGCTTCTGATACAGGTTTTTCTACCCTCACGGCAAACGCAGCCACGGCCAAGGCGCAGGGCTTACAGCCGGGAATGCAAACGGACAAGCCGAAAACCGCAGAGCACAAGGCCGTTCTCATCCTTTCCGGGTCGCAATACGGCCTCCCTGTTACAGACAACATGGCTGCCGGAACCGTTGAAATCCTCAGGGAAAAAGGCCTGAGTTTCAACGATATCTATGTTGAAATGCTCGACCTTGTACGCAACGACAGCACCTATTGGCGCTCCAGGCTTGCATCCGTATTGCAGGAAAAGATTGCTCAGGCAGACATTGGGCTGGTGGTAGTGCAAAACCAGACTGCGCTGGAATTTTTTGCGTATGAGTGCGCTGGCATGGTGCCGCTTGATGTGCCTGTGCTGGCAACCCAGATATCCAATCCTGCGGTATCGTGGCGCGGCCGCCCGCACTCTGTTTTGTATGTGGGCAGCCGCTGGGACATTGCCGGAACGCTCCACTACGGACTCGATCTTTTTCCGCAAACGCGGCAGCTGGTTGTAGTTGCCGGAGCATACAAAAAGCAGTCCTTTTTCCATACTCAGGTGGTTTCGGCCCTGGCCGCATTGCCAGAAAATATCGTGCTGGAGGATACTGCGGCATTGTCCTATGCGGAAATGCTGGAGCGGATTTCGTCATTGCCCCCAAATACCCTTGTCTTGCTTGGAGCCTATTACAAAGACAGCACCGGGCACAGTTTTGTTCCCGCAGAAGTGGCCGCTGATGTCGCCAGGCTGGCAAACGCGCCAGTGCTGGCCCTCTATGATGCGCATGTCCTTCAAGGTGCTTTAGGGGGGGCTGTTGTAATGACCACAGAGGTTGGGCGGCAAGTTGGTAAGGTCGGCTTTGAGTTCCTGGCCGGAATCCGCAATATTGATGCCGACAATACAGATGCCACAGTGCCGTCGCAGCCAATGTTTAACTGGGTGCAGTTGCTGCGTTGGGGTGCCGACACCACCAAGTTGCCACCAGATGCCATAGTATTAAACCGGCCGCGAACCATCTGGAGCGAATACCGCAATTCGGTAATTGCCGCAGCGGCGGCCATTGCCATGTTGTCTGCCTTGTCTATTGCTCTGGCAATACAGAATCAAAAACGCAAAAGGGCGGAGCAGGCCACTGCCGCACTGAATGACCAACTGGAGGAGCAGGTTGCCAGTCGCTCTGCCGAGCTTGCCGCGCGCACGGCGGTGTTGCAGACCATTTACGACTGCGCCAGCTCCGGCATAGCGCTGATTGCCGACCGTAAAATCATTCGCGGCAACCGCAGAATGCACGAAATGTTTGGCTGGCCTGAGGGCGAGATGGTCGGCAAACCCGTGAGAACATGGTATATAGACAACGAGTCG
Source organism: Desulfovibrio sp. (assembly GCF_035644575.1). GTDB lineage: Bacteria > Desulfobacterota > Desulfovibrionia > Desulfovibrionales > Desulfovibrionaceae > Desulfovibrio. The sequence continues at coordinate 31,148 of NZ_DASQOG010000123.1, forward strand.
TACCTTGATGCGGGCAAAATCTCTTACGCGCGGATATGGAACGGTGAAACCTATTGCAGGGAAGAAGAACTGGTGCGCCGCGATGGAACCCGCTTTTGGGCGCGCATGACAGGCACGGCGGTTGATCCGGCTGACCCCTCTAAGGGAATAGTGTCTGTTATTGACGACATCACAAATGAACGTCTGGCAATGGCCCAGATGGAGCAGTCCCGCGAGCAGGCCGAAGCTGCCAATGCCGCCAAGAGCGTCTTTCTGGCGAGCATGAGCCACGAAATCCGCACACCGCTGAACGCCATAATCGGGCTTGCCCACCTTTTGCGGAAAAGAACGCAGGATAAGGATACAACGGAAAAGCTTGAGCGCGTTCAGGCGTCAGGCAGGCACCTTCTCCGCCTTATCAATGACATCCTTGATTTTTCAAAGATTGAAGCCGGCAAGCTGGTTATTGTTGCCGAACCGATGGATATAAGGGCTATCTCCAACAATGTGGTGTCAATCATGGCAGAAAACGCTTCTGCCAAGGGCATACAACTGCACGTGGAGTCTGATCCTGTGCCCTGCACGCTCAAGGGCGATGCCCTGCGTGTTACGCAGGCCCTGCTCAATCTGGTGAGCAATGCCATCAAGTTCACCCCCTCGGGCAGTGTTACCATCCGCACCCTGATGGACGCGGAAATGGAATCGCACGTGAGGCTACGCTTTGAGGTGACAGATACCGGCATAGGCTTTGCCGAGGTGCAACTGCCAAACCTGTTTGCTCCCTTTGAGCAGGCTGATTCTTCCATGTCCAAGCGCTTTGGCGGCACGGGACTTGGTTTGGCCATTACCAGAAAACTGGCTGAACTCATGGGCGGGCAGGCGGGGGCCCATAGTACACTGGGCCAGGGCAGTACCTTTTGGTTTACGGCGGTTTTTGACAAGGTTGAAGACGCCAGCCTTGTTAAGGCCAGGGAGCTGATCAAGGATGCCTGCAAGGAAATTTCAGTAAATTTTGCAGGCAGCCGTATTTTGCTTGTGGAAGATAATGAAATAAATATGATTGTTGCAACAGAAACACTGGCAGAGGCCCTGCTTGAAGTAGAGGTTGCGCGTGACGGGCTGGAAGCCCTCGCCAAGGTGCGCCAAACCAGCCCCGGCTACTATGCCCTGGTGTTGATGGATATGCAGATGCCCAATATGGACGGTCTGGAGGCGACACGCGAGCTTAGAAAGATGCCGTCCGCGCAGCACCTGCCCATCATTGCCATGACGGCCAATGCATTTAATGAAGATCGCGACCGCTGCTTTGCAGCGGGAATGAATGATTTTATTGCCAAGCCGGTGGAGCCGGATCAAATGTTTGCAACCATTTTGCGCTGGCTGCGGCGGGGGCAAAATACAGGTTGATGCTGGCACGTGAGTACGTGTATAGGCTAAAATATCTGGATATATTCCCCTATTTTTATGAAACGGCGCCATGCAGGAGAAGTACATGTTCAAAAAGAATTACGCCCTCGCGATGGCCGCAGGCATTGCCATTTTTGCTGCGGGTTTCTGGGCGGGCGGCAGAGACGCGGTGCTGTTTGAGGCGGGGCAGGCTGTTGCCGCTGTGGCTCCTGCCACCGCAGTGACCAAGACGGTGCTGTTTGAAGCCGAACATTCCTGGGATGGAACACCCTATGGTTCATACCCGGCCGGGAATGCGGACATCAAGATTGTAAAAATTGTGATTCCCCCCAATTCGCGTCTGGGCAGCCACACGCATCCAATGCCGAATATTGCCTATGTGCATGCGGGCGCGCTGACAGTAAAAAGCGAGGTGGACGGTCTGGAGCGGCAGTTGAAGCAGGGGGACTTTCTGGCGGAGATGGTCAATAAGCCGCATTATGGCTATACGGGCGATGAGGGCGTGGAGCTCTTGCTTGTCTACTGCGGGGTGACTGGGCAGGAGTTGTCAGTCAGCGCAAAATAGCACCTTTCTTTGGAGCAAAGACTTGCGAGGCGAGCCGGGATCTTTCCGGCCCGCCTTTTTGTATGGCCTGTTTGCCACAGCAATTTTCTACTGGTTTCCAGCCTCAGCCTGATGGTGAGCCGCTTCACGGGTGAGCCGTTCCATCAATTTCTGTATTTTTTGCGCAACATCCGCGTTTTTAACAATTCCGTGGCGGCTCGCAATCCAAGCGGGATCATTCCAGAGCAGGCAAATCCCCTGTGGAGTTTCCACCGCCAGAATGCGCAGGGGCAGATCAAGGGCCGCCTCCGGGGCTTCAAGCATGAGGGCTGTGCCAACAGCCGGGTTGCCAAAGGTAATCACGCGCGCGCCAGCCATATCAAGGCCTGCCTCCACGGCATTCTGTTTGTGATCTATGATGGAAAAAACAGGAATTTTTGCACTCTCGATGGCGCTCAGCAACCGCTTCCAGACAGTTTCAAGGTCATCTTGAGGGGCTGCCAGTACTCGCTGCAAGCCATTATCAGGGGTGTTCATAACTACTCCTGTTTGTGGTGACAGGTTTATTATTTCCGCGCACAGGGGCACCAGCATTGCCCATCCGGTCAAGGCGACCAGAAGGGCTGCCGGGTGATGTGCCCCAGGGGGGGGCAGCATCGCGTGCCGCAGGGCGTGGTCAATAAGAAAAGACGGGGAGGGCAGGCATGCTCAGGATGCTACGTAGGAATTCCAGAGCCGGATGGCGGCGGATTCGCTGACTGACCACTGCAAGGGGCAATTCCCGCAGTCGCAGTAGAGGCGGAAGATATCGTGGGTTCTGCCCTCAGGTCTGGATGTTTGAAGCTTGGGGTAGTTGCCGCATTTTATACAGGGCCGAATCACGGGAAGGTTGTCTTTATTCATTGATAAAACATATCCCTTGGCAGAGAGGCCGTCAAAGATTTGTTGTAAACAGATAAATTAAGCTATGCATATTAATTAATCTATTGATTTGTAATATTAAAATTATCCTGCCCCTCTCCCCCGTATTGCGGCGGGTGCAATCGACTCTCCTCCAGATGCAGAAAAGCCGCAGCATCAATCCCCATTTTGCGCGGTTGCCAGAACTTTTCTCCTTTTTTTCCTCATCCAGAATGTATTGAAACCAGCGTCTATTCCGGAAGGCTGAGGGGCCGTGCGATCTTTCTGCTTTTTAAACAGCAAGTTCAGTGAATTGCCTGTTGCCGCATGAAATATAAGGAGATCGCTTGCCAAAGCTTCACCAATAATCACGGTTCCCAATATATCGTGCCACCGTTGCCCCCGCCCAATCGGTTGTTTACACAATAAAATATTAATTATCAGAAGCATTTTTACATAGTTGACAGGAAGAGGGCAGGGAAGACGATTCAAATCTGGAGGCGTAATGAAACAGTGGCAAAGGCATGCGGCGGTAATGGCTTTATTGGGGATCATAGGCAGCCCATGTGCTGCATCCGCCGGTAATGAAGGCAATGGCGAAGTTCAACTTTCTCCTCTGGAAATGGCAGCTTCCAAGGATACCATCGACCATATCACCCAGGTGGACATAGAGCGGAAAACCGCCAGAAACCTTTGGGAAGCCCTGCGAGGCGTGGAAGGCGTGAACCTGCAAACTTCCGCAGGCCGCAATGAGGGAACCATCAGCATTCGTGGCTCAAACCGCTATCAGGTGGGCCTGTATATTGACGATATCCCTGTTGCAACCGCGTATCGCAACGAATGGGATGCCAACAACATCCTGACCTATGGCCTTGAATCCATCGAAGTCTCCAAGGGCTACAGTTCGCCCTTGCTGATCAGCAACAACAACCTTGCGGGTGCAGTGAACCTGCGCACGGCAAAACCCAAAAAAGAGTTTGAAGCCACCGCCAAGTACATGAATTTTTTTGACCGCAACGTGCAGAATCAGGGTCAAATGGCTGCGGCAAGCGTGGGAACCAAGCAGGATCTCTACTACCTCAAGGGAACGTTCATATTCAACAACCAGAATTTTTTCACCTACCCTGCCAGTTTTGACTCCGCGCCCTATCAGCCGGGCAGCCGCGCCCGCAACTCGGACAATCAGACCCTCTCTGGCAACATCATTGGCGGCTGGACGCCCAATGATGATGTGGATGTCATGGTGGGCTACACGCGGCAGCATTTTCAGAAGGGCCAGCCCTTTGATGCCGCCCAGACCCGCACGGGCGACTCAAACACGTATCCTTACAAACGCTTTTGGGAATGGCCGGAATACGAAACTAGCCGCGTGTACGCCAATGGTAATTTCAACCTCAGCAGCAAGGCGCACCTGAAGGCTGTTGCCTATTACGACTGGCATCAGGACACCGCGAAAAGCTATACCGATGTGTCCATGACCAAGCGGGACTCCGCAGACAAGACGTATGACCAGTTCACCACCGGCGGCCAGTTGACGTTTGACTATACCTTCAACCCCGCCAACAAGATCGCCCTTTCCGCTGGTTATCGCCTTCTGTCACACAAAGAATACAATGACTACAGCGTGTTTGACGACACAGGCGTGAAGCCTTCATCTAAGCTCAAGAAAAAGGCCGCGGATGTGGGCTCCCAGCTGGATGAGCACATCACGGAAACCTACACCGATCTGGGCGCGGAATACACCCTTAAGCCCGTGGACAAACTCACCCTGGTCTTCGGCAGCAGCCTCAGCACCATGGTTCCGCAGACCCTTGAAAGCCGCGATCATACCACGGGTGCCATGAACTCCTATAAGGACGGGCTGAGCGACCCCAAGACTTTGTTCAACTATCAGGTCGGGGCCTTCTATGATCTGACGGAACACCATGAAGTGTTCGCCACCTTTGCCAAAAAATCGCGTTTTGCCACCATGCGCGAGCGCTACATGCGCACGAACGGCACTCCGGCCAATCCCGATTTGCGCCCCGAACAGGCCTATCATTACGAACTGGGCTACAAGGGTATTTTTGGCGACTGGCTCAAGCTCAACAGCAGCGTGTACTACAGCGATGTGACCGATCTGATCACCTCGCAGGGTACTTCTGGCAACATGTCGTTCTCCAACCTGAACCGGGCCACCTTCTACGGTTACGAACTTGGCGCGGAAGCTGTGTTCAACCAGTATGTGAGCGTGGGGGCGGTGTTCAACTACATGCACTGGAACAACTGCACAAACGACGACAAGCTTACCCAGTTGCCCGAGCTTACAAGCACCCTGTACAGCGTCATTACGCCTGTGGAAGGATTCTCAATCATTCCGCAGGTCAACATGAGCAGCGGCTTTTACTGGAACAGTGCTCCTTACGATACGTATTACCGCAAGGCCCCCGGCTTCACCACCGTGGACCTCAAGGCCGTTTACGATATCAACAAGAACTTTTCCGTGGAAGCGGGCGTGAAGAACATGTTTGATCAGGAATATGCGTACAGCGCCTATTATCCGGAGCCTGGCCGCAGCTTCTTCATGGGTGTTACCGCAACCTTCTAATACCTCAATCTTAATCGGGTGGGGCCGCCCGCGGGCGGCTCCACTTGGGGCAACATCATGAAGATTCGCCGTACATTTCTGTTTCTGGCAGCGCTTGCGCTTGCGGCCTTTTTGCCCTGCTCCGGCGGCGCACGCGCGGCAGAGGGCACGCCGCCTGCCGCCAGCGGCGACGCCAGAAGCGTCTATTGCCCCACGCCGCCCTCAGCCTTCACGCTCTACGCATTTGCGCCGGAGCTGCTTGCAGCCTGGAACACCCCTCTGCGGGATTATGAAAAAAAATTTATTCCCCCCCAGTATCACGATCTGCCCATCCTGGGCGGCTGGTATGGGCAGGGATTTATTCCTGACAGGGAAATGCTGCTGGCAAGCGGCATCAAGAAGGCCTTTTACCTTTCCATGAGCATGCACGACCACTTGTCTATAGAGCAGACGCTCAGCAGCCTTGGCATGCAGGTATCCACCGCCCCTGGCGGCAGTATGAAGGATATGGCGGCCTGCTTTCTGACAATGGGGCAGCTGTATAATCGCGAACAACGCGGGCAGAGCCTCGCGGCGTATGCTGACGCAACGCTGAACCGGGTGGCGGCGGCCATGAAAAATCTGCCCTCAGAACAGCGCACGCGCGTATACGTAGCGCTGGAGGCCAACGGGCTTGCTTCGGTTTGCAAGGATTCCGTGCGTTCAGAGGTGCTTGAAGCCGCAGGCGCGGACAGTGTGCATATGTGCCCGCCCGGCATGGAGAACGCCCAGCTCAAGGTCACGTTTGAACAGGTCATGGCCTACAATCCGGATGTGGTGCTGGTATTCCATCCCAACCTTATGCGCCGCATACGTACAGACCCCCAATGGTCGGCCTTGCCTGCGGTGCAGGCAGGCAAGGTGTATTTTATACCGCGCGGCCCCTTCAGCTGGATTGAGCGCCCCGCAACCTATATGCGGCTTATGGGCGTGCAATGGCTGGCAAATCTGCTGCATCCTGACCTGTACCCTGCGGATATCAAGGCTGAGAGCCGCCGATTCATGAAACTGTTTTTTAATCTGGATCTGAACGATGCGCAGATAAACGAGCTTTTTGAACCTTATGGCACGTTCTGAAAAAATTTTGCTCTGTCTGGGGGGGATGCTGGTTGCCGCAGTGCTGTTTTCGCTGCATATGGGGCGCTATCCTCTGGACATGGGCGCGCTCTGCCGCGCGCTTGCCGACGCATGGTCTGGAAACGCTCTCAGCCCGGATCAAAAGCAGGTGCTGTTTCTGTTCTTTAATCTGCGGCTGCCGCGCATTGTCACGGCTCTGCTGGTGGGCGCAAGCCTTGCGGTATCTGGCAGCGTGTATCAGGCCATGTTTCAGAATCCGCTGGTGTCGCCTGGTATTCTGGGGGTGCAGCACGGGGCGGCCTTTGGCGGGGCCGTGGGCATTCTGGCTTTTTCATCCATGGCAGCCACGCAGGTGCTTGCCTTTATTGGCGGCGCGCTGGGCGTGGGCCTTGCCCTGTTTTTTTCCATGCTCTACCCAAAGGCGCGTTTTCTTGCCCTGCTCATCGGCGGCATGGTCAGCAGCTCCTTTTTTGTGGCCCTGACCTCGCTTGTGCAGTACGTGGCGGACCCCAACAGGCAGTTGCCCGAAATTGTTTTCTGGCTCATGGGTTCGCTTTCGCGCACAGAGCCGCGCCACCTTGTATGGGGGGGGCCGCTCATGCTCTGCGCGCTGGCCTTCATCTGCCTTAACGGCAAGGTCGTCAACGCGCTTTCCATGGGCGATGACGAGGCCATGGCCCTGGGCGTGAACAGTACGCGCATGAAGATGCAACTTATTGCGGCTGCCACGCTGGCGTGTTCGCTGACTGTTGTCATGGCGGGCGTCATCAACTGGGTTGGCCTTGTCATTCCGCACGTGATGCGCTTTATCTGCGGGCCGGACAATCGCCTTGGCCTGCTGAATTCAGCCTTGGGCGGCGCGCTTTTTATTCTGTTGACGGATGCCTTCATCCGCACGATCTGGACGGTGGAACTGCCGCTGGGCATCGCCACCTCGATCATCCTGTTGCCGCTGTTTGCCTTTAGCCTGTGGTACGACTGGAAGAGACGCTATGATTGAAGTGCGTGACCTCACCCTTGGCTATTTTGATGCCCCGCCAGTGCTACAGCAGGTTTCTCTGCGCGTGGGCCGGGGAGAAGTGGTGAACGTGCTTGGCCCCAACGGTTGCGGAAAAACAACGCTGCTCCGGGCCATTTTGGGATTTTTGCCCGTGCCGCCCGGCAGCATTTTTCTGGAAGGCCGCCCGCAGGAAGAAATATCGCGCGCAGAGATTGCGCGCACACTGGCCTATGTGCCCCAGATGCATACGGGTGTTTTTGCCTATCAGGTTCTTGATGTGGTGCTCATGGGGCGCACAGCCCGCAGCCCCTGGCTCAGGTTTTCCGCCGAGGATGTTGGCAAGGCCATGAACGCTCTGGAGCAGGTGCGCATGGCAGGTTGCGCGCGCAAATCCTACCTGGAGTTGTCCGGCGGGCAAAGGCAGCTTGTGCTTATTGCGCGGGCTTTGTGCCAGGGGTGCTCGGCCCTGGTAATGGATGAGCCTGTCACCGGCCTGGATTACGGCAACCAGTTTCATCTGCTGGAGCTGATTGGCGAGCTTTCCGGCTCCGGGCCAGCGATCATGCTGACCACCCACCATCCAGAACAGGCGGTGTATCTGGGCGGGCGGGCCATCCTGCTCAAGGCGGGGCATGTGGTTGCGGACGGCCCTGTTTCCACCACTGTTACCGTGCCTCAGATCAAGGAGCTGTACAATCTGCCCTCCAGGGCCCAGCGCTGGATGCACCTTACAGAATCGGATGCGCCATGAGCATGGAGCCAGCAGCCGACAGGCAGATTTTTGCCGCTCCCTATCTTGAGGAACCGCCCGCAAAGCCGCATGACAGAGGGCCGTGGTTTTTTGCGGCTTCTTTTGCGGCGCACCTTGCCGTGCTGGGGATGATATGGTTTTTGGGCAGTCTGTTGCAGCCAGCGGGCAATGGCGACTTTGACGGGGTGATGATTACCTTGACTTACGGCGAACCCGGCTCCGGCATAGCCGGAGAACCAGCCAGTGCTGGCGGCGGCAGCGCCCAGCCAGAGCAGGACGCGGCATCGCAGGCAGAGGCGGCGTCTCCTGCCGCAGAGACGACAGTAGCCCAAGAAAAGACAAGCCCAACACCTCAAAAGCAGGAAAAATCAGCCGAACCCACCGTGGCGGATTCCCAGTCACCCCTTGCCATACCTCGGCTTGCCGAAAAAAAGGCGGCAAAAAAAACAGCCGACACTTCGCCCAAGGAAAAGCCGCAGCCCGCCAAGGTTGAAAAAAATACAAAAGCCACGCCCCGCAAGGAACAGAATGTTCAGCATCGGGAGCAGGTAAGTAGCAATGTGGCCGTCGGAGTTGCAGAGCTGAAACAGCCTGTAGCTACTTCTGGCGCAGAGTCGGGCGCTGGCGGCAGCGCAAGCCAGAGCAAACTGCAAGGGCAGGGGCTGGCATCAGCTGAAGGAACAGGGCCGGGGCGCGGCAGCGGCAGCAGCGGTCAGGGCAACGGAGCCGCCAGCGATGGGCAGGGGGATGCCGGAGGTTACCTTAAGGGCAATTACGAATACATCAAAAAGCGCATCCGCAAATATCTGGAATACAGCCCGCAAGCCAAGCGCATGGGCATTCAGGGGCTTGTGTATGTGGCCTTTACCATAAACAGAGACGGCTCGGCGCAAAATGTGGAGCTGCGCACCAGCAGCGGTTTTGATTCGCTGGACGAATCGGCGCTGGAAGCCGTGCACCGGGCATCGCCCTTTGCGCCGCCGCCGCAGCCCGCCCGCGTGGTTGTTCCCATTCAGTTCAGCCTCAAATAGCAGAAAGCCCAGCCTGTGGGGCCGGGCGTTGCGAGCTATATTTTCCAGAACATGACGGCCAGCTTTGACTCCACCTTTTCCTGAATAATCCCGTTGCGGCACAGACTTGCCAGCTTTTTGCGCATTTCGGCTTTCAGGCTGTCAGAAATTGTCATCATACTGCTGAAATAATTGAGGTGCATCAGCTCTGCATCTTCAAAGGTCGTTTCGCTTTCCCATGCCCGGTCAAAGTATTCCACCTCAGGATAAAAACCCATCAGAAACAGCATGTTGAATGCGCAGAAGAAACTGCGGGCAATGCGGGCCTTCTGTTCATCCCAGTCGAGCAGGCTCTTGAGCTGATCCCTGACGGAATGGCGCATTTCCACATGCGTGATCATGCAGCAGGCGCGGCTGGAGGCGGCAATCATTTTTTCCAGCGTTGCGCGGTTGTTGATGGCTGGCGTGCGCGATGCCAGAACCAGATCGAATTCTTTGCGCCAGCCCATGCTGTCGATGTCTGCCGCCTGCCAGTCCAGAACGCGAAAGCTGGCGTTGGGGCAGTTGTCTTCAACGGCATTGGCCTTTGCCAGATCAATCATGCCGGGCGCAAGGTCAAAGCCCTCCACCCGGCCCACCAGCGGGGCCATTTCAAGGCTTTGCGCGCCGGGGCCGCAGCCGATATCCAGCACCGCGCTGTTGCGGTCAAGGCCAGCCTTGCGCGCAAGATGTTCCATCAGGCGCTGGCGGTGTTCGTCCGCAGTTTTGCGGCGAATGCGTTTGTTGAACGAGGGGGCGCGCTTGTTCCAGAAATCCAGCGCATCCTTGCGGTCTGGCTGGTAATCGACCCAAAGCTTCTCAAAAGATTCAATATTCACTGGGCACCGCCGGGCAGCAAATTTACCTTGAGGCCCCCGCTGGCAAAAATGGCCTCGCAGTCATTATCTTTCAGGGCGCGGGCCACGCCTGCGGCATTTTCCACCACCAGGCCGGAAAGCGAAGCAAAACCATGCCGGAACAGCAATGGATGCATGGGCGTACTTGGCCCGACCATGAAAACCTTGGCCTTATGGGTCAGCTCCAACAGGCGGGTGATGGTTTTGTTGATGAATGTTGTGCCCGTGACAAAAACAATATCCTGCTCCGGCAGAATATATTCCGCAGCGGCATCGGGCAGGTCGCCGGGCTGCGGATTACGCTCAAGAATGCACATGTCGCAGTGCTGGCGCAGCATGCGCAAACCGGGAAAATGCCCGATCACCGCGACCTTTTTGCCTGTAGCTTCTGCAAGAAAAAATTTGAAGGCATCTCCGGGCATGCGGTTTATGCCGTGCTGGATGGGGCTTTCTGGCCGCAGGGCCAAGGTGTTGTTAGCGGCATTCAGGGCCGCAAGACCAATGGAGGCCTGATTGAAATCCCACGATTTGAGGCGTTCGGCCACCTTGCGCAAGGGCTGGCCTTCGATTTCGTATTGAGAGAGGGCGGTATCCTGCACGCCCGGCATAGTCGGGAAATGCTGGGCCATGCCCACGCCCCCGGCGTCTGATTCCACCATCAGCCAGTGATCGCCGTAAACAAATGATTTGACCAGCTCCGTTGACGGAACGGAATCAATCAGTTCGTCATACAAATGCCAGCGGTTATGCATTGCTGCCCCCAAGCGGGCTGTAATATGCGCCGTTGAGGCATGCCTGGCAGTATGTTTTGCCGTTCTGCACAACTTCCTTGCAATCCAGTACATCTTCGCCGCAGACGCAACAGGTTGCGATGCGCGCGGGTGGGCCGGGCAGTTCGCCCTCGGGCATGGCTATGTTTACAGGCTGGCAGGAAAAAATGTCGTTGTCGGCGTAGCCTTCCCAAAAGGCCAGCTGGGCGGCTTTGTCCGCATGATGGGGCGGTCTGTCGGAGGTGATGACGCTGACCCGCACGGCCTTGCCGGTTTTCAAATCCAGAAAGGACATGGCTGTTTTGCCGTAGCTGTACATCTTGACCCGCCTGCGGCCCACGGTCACGCCGGTGACCACGTAAGAAGCATCTGCAACGCAGCGGTCAGTCTCCAGAAAAATGACCAGATCGCGCATATCGTCATGCGGCGACATGCCAAGCGCTTTCAGCGCCATCAGGGTCATGCGGATGCCCAGAATCTGCCCGCTGCAAATGTGACCGTGATACTGTTCGGCCTTTTCAAGGTAAGGTTTTATATCTTGCATGGTTTTTATGTGTAAGAGTGTTTGTATGTTTAAATGTGCACATTTTATTATATGCCTGTACGTTGGTTGTCATGCTGGTAGCTGTTTCAATAAAAGCGTGAACATTGTGCGGTAGCAATAATGCGGGCTGCATCGGCGGGTGGAGGAGGGTAGGCGGAGGGGCGGGGGCAGGGCAACTGGGAAGTATGCGTGCGGTCGCTGACATGCGCGCCAACGCTGCGATGTCCGGGGCTGGAACTGTCGCTTGTGCCCTTGACACCGGAGTGCTAGTAATAATTTATAGCATAACTCCAGAAAGGGGGACTCATTATGGCCCAGAATGCGAGAGTTGATGACTACACCACCTGCCCGGCTTGTCAGGGCAACGGAAAAGACGATGCTGGAACAAAGTGTTTTGAGTGCAACGGAACAGGCAAAAAGCAGCAAGCCTGCACTGTTCCCGAAGGCCCCGAACATGAAGGCGTTTGCGACTAGCACCGAGCGGCCCCATTAACGAACATAACTTGCCTCCTGATCAAACCTGCACGGCAGACAGAAATCAGGATGATACAAATGATCGGCTTTCTCCTTTACGGGGAAAGCCGATCATTTTTTTTTGGGGGGGGGAGTATCAATCGAATGCAAAAATTAACGCCCCGCAGGCATCGGAGCCGGACCGCATTTATTAGGTTAAATATATTACGGTAATGCTCTCAATCCGTTTTTATTTTGTCTGACCAAGTGTAGCAAATGCCAAAAAGAGAGCCTGAAGTGACCTAGGAAAACTACAACATACTAATTATTAAGAAAATTTGTAGTCTAAAATATTGGATTGGTTTCTGCTAGCTGCGGACAGAGATGTTCACGGATTCGGCGTATTCCTTCCTCATTAATGATTTTAAAATGACCACTGGTGTTGTTGTCTCGAGCCAGCCGTGCCCAAATTTCATCAGGGCCTTGAAAGACGGCCCCATTTATATATTGAGAGGCTGTGAGCCAGTTGACATTGGGCCTGTGGTGGTCATTTCCATCTTGCCAAGTTCGCCATGAGACGTCTATCAGGAGCCGTTCAGCCCTTTGGGTTGTTGTTATTACAGCCCATTGACTGATGCCATCCTGATGACCAATACAAACAAAGGGGCGACTTGCATCTGCTAAAGTATTTTGTGCTCCATAGTTCCGCTGAAGTTCTATTATCGGCGGCATATTTTCTTTGATCTCCCTACCAATAAAACTGTTCACGATACCAACCTCGATGTCACTTGTTCCCATTGGCATAGTCTTACCTCCATGTTTTTGTTCGCACTGTGCTAGAAATTAAGCATGATATCCTATAAGGCAAGCTGTGCACCGAGGCAAAATGACATATTGCCCTTATGGATGAGTCTTCTAGCTTGTGCAGTTAGCAGGGATCGAGGAACCGTGTTAGTGGGGGCCATGTAATTCCCTTTGAAGCTCCAACAAAAAAAGCCCTCGCGGTTTTCACCGTGAGGGCTAAATTCTATGGAGCCAGCTAAGAGACTTGAACTCTTGACCTGCTGATTACGAATGGTCAGGTTAAATTTTTACCAAGTTTCATCAGATTGCTTGACGTTGTAAATACGGGTATTTATAGTTGTATCTGGTTGCTTTGAGTATCCATATTTTGCCTATGGCGTGTTACCCCTGTGTTACCCAGAAGGGTTTACGCCAATTTGGCCACAGGAGCCGCGCCCATGAAATTAACCAAACGAGCCATAGAAGGGCTACAGGCCAACGGCACGCGTTACGAAGTCCGAGACGATGACCTAAAGGGCTTTGTGGTGCGCGTGGGTGTTTCTGGTGAAAGGTCTTTCTACTTTGTCTACCGTGCGGGGAAGGGGCGTGCGGCTCCGCTCAAGCGGCTGCGCCTGGGGGCATTCCCCACCATGACAGTTGAGCAGGCCCGTGAGATCGCCAAGCAAAAGGCAGCGCAGGTCGCGTTAGGGGAAGACCCAGCCGAGCAGGTAAAAGAAGGCAAAGCCGCACCCAATGTTCACGAAGCCTTAGAATTGTTTCTAGAGCAGCACGGGGCGAAGCTAAAGCCGAACACCCTGCGCACTTACCGTCAAATTGCAAACGACCATGCAATTCCTGCCATTGGACGGCTCAAGGTTACAGCCGTTGTGCATAAGCATATTGCCGCCATTCACCATGCCATGCGTGAAAAGCCCTATCAGGCGAACAGATGCGCCGCCATGCTCTCAAAGTTCTTCGGCTGGTGCGAGAAAAACGGGTATAGAGATCGTGGAAGCAACCCTGTTGCCGGGCTTGAAAAGTATGAGGAGCAGAAGCGGAAAGCCTTCATGGGGCGGGAAGAACTGGAAGCGTTGGGCAATGCCTTTCGCGTCATGGAAACCCAAGGCTATACAGACACGGAAACGGGCAAGGTAACAGCCTTTGACCCCACAATAGCCGCCGCCCTCAAGGTAATTCTTTTCACTGGCGCACGGTGCATGGAAATACTCACCCTCAAATGGGCCTATATCGACCCTGACAGGGGTATAGCCAATCTTCCCGACTCAAAGACAGGGGCAAAGGCTCTCCACCTTCCCCCGCCTGCGCTGGCCGTGCTGGCCTCACTTCCCCACGTTAATGAATACTGCTTCCCCGGCAGAAGGGGAACGGGCCATATTGTGAACGTCAAGGATACATGGCGGCGGCTTCTTGATACTGCCCGGCTCGCTGGCTGGCGTATCCACGATTTACGCCATGCCTACGCCAGTTATGCCGCATGCTCTGGTAAAAGCCTGCCCGTTATTGGGGCTATCCTTGGGCATACCCAGGCAGCCACAACAGCACGCTATGCCCACCTTGCAGATAATCCCGTAGCCCTTGCCGCAGCGGAAACCGCAGCGCAGATACAGAAGGATTTCAGCGGGGGCAAAGTCCTGCCATTCAAAAAGGCCGAATAGAACGAATTTCCCACGGATAGGCGCGGAGTAATTAACCGGGCCGAAAAGGCGGAACCTCTGCCGCCCTGCCGTGGGGCATAGCAACAGGGGCCCCAACAAGCAGAGGTATGGGAACATGGATAGCCTGCCACAGCTTTATTTAAATGGAACGGCCTTAAAGGGCTATGACTATGAAATTCAAATGAATATTGATGCCGAGCATCTTTATGATCTTGTTGTGAAGGGTGAACTCTGCCCAAGGAATGAAAACGGAGAATACCTGCTTAAAGAACCCCAGATTAGTTTGATCGAATTAGAGCTTTGCTTGCAAGTTATACCCAACAAAAAAATGTTTATTAAAAATGAAGATGGGTCAGTTGAAAGCGTAACTCACTATTGTGAAGAAGGTGTGATAGATTTTAAGGCTCATAATAATAGTATAGATTTAAGCACTGGCAAGCGCATAAGCCACGCTAGACAGATTAAACCTTGCGCGGCACACCCCAATAGTTATATATATGAACATTGCAGGTCAAAAGTTATTTCGTGGTTAAGAGAACAATTATATTCACTTCCTATTCATCATGAAATTGGTCGTGATTGCGAGATGGAGTTCGTAGAATTAAGAATTAAGGGTAAACCCAAAAAACGTCCGATTGTGTACCGGCATACGGATGAACACGGAACAACTAAATCAATTTCGCTTCTAGGCTGCCGTTTACCATTCTCAGAAGGCGACGATCCGCTTGTTCCACCAGAGATAATGCAAAAAATGCCGCTGCTGCACTATAAGCTTGCAAAAGCTGCCAACCAGCCAGACGACTTTTTAATAGAAATAGCAAAACAAGAATTACAGGATGCCGGATATGACGGGCCTATGCCCCTTGAACAGACTGAAACCTCATGCTCGGCTATGCCTGTTTTGTTACAGGAAGACATTAGTACCCCACCCAGGCCAAAACCAGGCGGCAGTAATAAGGATACCACTCGCAGTGAACCCACAATGATTGCAGCTCAAAACGTATTTCGTGACATTCAAAGGCACACTGATTCTAACGGGAAAATTGCATTGGACGAGTTCTGCAATCTGGTGATGGTTTCAATGAAGGCACAAGGAGTAGGTGGCTTATTTCATCAAGAAGAATGTAAAAAATGGGCACGAAAAAACCTTGGCCAACACAAGCTTGGTCGAGGCGAAAAAATATGTAAAATCAAACAATAACCAAATAGCAAAACAAAATACAAAAACAACAAATGCCCCGAAAGGGGCTTTTTGTTTTTTATGTGCTTGCACCGTGTTCTTCTGGCTCTGACGGAAATGTAACCCGCTAGACCTTAAAGGAGAAATGACATGCAAGCTCAACAAAGTCGCTGGTGCGACACCATCCAGGCAGCGAAGTACATCAATTGTTCGGAAAGCCTCCTGGAGAAAGACCGCGTTTATGGCCTCCTCAAGATTCCTTTCAGCCGCATTGGCCGCCGTATTGTTTACGACCTTCACGACCTCGACCGTTACCTTGAAGCGAACAAGGTAAACTGGCAGCAGGCCGGGGAGGCGTAGCCATGAATGCCCTCAAAATTTTTGAGCATGAAGCCTTTGGCAGTGTTCGGGCTATCGAGCGCGGCGGGCAGCCGTGGTTTGCTGCGAAGGATGTCGCTCATGCCTTGGGCTACACAAGCACAAATATGGCGACCGTTTTTCAGGCAGTCCCGGCAGAATGGAAGGGTAGCAATCCGATTGCGACCCATGGTGGAACGCAAGAATTGCTCATGGTGGCCGAGCCGGGCTTGTATTTCTTCCTTGGCCGCAGCGACAAGCCGGGGGCGTTGCCCTTCCAAAAATGGCTTGCCGGTGAAGTCCTGCCTTCCATCCGTCGCCATGGCATCTACGCAACGCCTCAGGCCATTGAGGCCATGCTTGGCGACCCCGACACCACGATCAAGATTCTGACAGC
>NZ_DASQOG010000124.1:0-8250 GCF_035644575.1 Desulfovibrio sp.
TTTGCCGTTGCGCCAATAGGCGCGCAGCCACCAATCATTCCAAGGAGAAGACGCTATGAAATCGCTGAAAGGCAGCCAGACGGAAAAAAATATTCTTACAGCCTTTGCTGGTGAATCTCAGGCGCGTAACCGCTATGACTATTTTGCAGGGCGGGCCAAGAATGACGGTTTTGTGCTGGTGCAGGAAATTTTTGTAGAAACTGCCTTGCAGGAAAAAGAACACGCCAAGCGCCTGTTCAAGTTTCTTGAAGGCGGAGATGTGGAAATCACGGCGGCGTACCCTGCCGGGGTCATCGCTGACAGCGAAGCCAACCTTATCGCAGCCGCCAGTGGCGAAAACCACGAGCATACCGTCATGTATCCTGAATTTGCGGCTACGGCCGACAAAGAAGGTTTTTCTGAAGTTGCTGCCGTCATGCGCCAGATTGCCGTTGCCGAGGCCTACCATGAAAAGCGTTTTCTTACGCTTGCCAAGGATATCAAGGAAGGACGCATGTTCATGCGTACCAAGCCCACGGTATGGCGTTGCCTGAACTGCGGCTGTCTTGTGGAAGGTGACCACGCTCCCGAGATGTGCCCCGCCTGCGCGCATCCCAAGGCCTACTTTGCAGAGCTTAACTACACGTTCTAAGCGACATCAACACCGGGGCATTGCCCGTTTTTACAAAACGGCAGACAGCCGGGATGGGTGCCAGAATCACTCGGCGGATGATATGATGTCTTTCACGTACCTGCCCTGAGTTATTTCTTCAGATACCAGTCGAGCTGCGTCGACCACAAGCGCCAGGCCTTTTGGGTCTGGCGCTTTTTTGCGAAGCGGCATGCGCCTGACGCAGATATGTCACCGTTGCGGGGCAGCATTGCTGCTGCGTGCCCTGTTTGATTTGAAAAGTAATCAAATATCTACTATGCAAAGTTATTGCGTATAAATATAGTTCGGGTGGTTGCCTTTTGCAGTTTCCGGTCATTTGAAAGGCGTCTAAATATCTTGCAGGACTGGGACTAAGTGGTTACAGCTAATACAAGGCATGTCGTTATATGGGTGGGGAAGGGACTCTGCCATCTGTGTAATGTGGTCCATACTGGTCGATATGCCCACAAGCGGGAGAATGCGGACGGTGCATTTTTCAAGCTGAGGAGTCAACTGTGAAACAGATTATCTGGGGAGCACTTTTTTCCCTGCTTTTGGCAACGGCGGCCACTGCGGCTGAAACCGGTTATCCCCCACCCCCGCCAGCGGGGAAGCCGCTTTCGGTCGAAGACTCCATCTATGGAGTTCTGCGTAATCACCACAATCTGCGGGGCATGATCGAAAACCGCGAGGTGCTGGATCATGAGGTAAGGCGCGCTCAAGCTGGCTTTGGCCCTCGCGTTGACGTTACAGGGCAGGCTGGCGGCAGCGTCTTGAGCGATTCAAGCACCCGCAACCAGAACCTTGATTCGCAGATGTGGGGCAAGGTGGGCTATAGCGCCCAGCTTGTGCAACCCATATGGGATGGTTTTGCCACCCGTTCGCGCGTTCGCACTGCCAAATCCACTCTTGAATCCCAAAAATACCGTGTATTCGATACGGCGACATCGCTTTCTCTTGATGCGATTATCGCCCATATAGACTTGCTGCGCCGCAGAAAAATCTACGAGCTTTCCGAAGAAAACGTGGCCCACCACAAGGCTCTTGTGGGGCAGGCCCAGGATCGCGCCAGCCTTGGCGCGGACACTGCCGCAGACGTAACCCAGGCGCAGTCGCGCTTGCAGCGGGCGCTTTCAAGCCTTTCTGAAACCAAGGCCTCCCTGCTTGTGGCCGAGGAAACCTATACCCGGCTTACCGGCTTGCCAGCGGCCAGCCGCTTGCAGACCGTGACCATGCCGCCCCAGCTTTACACCGCATCGCAGGCGGTTCTGGAAAAGGCCAAAAAAAGCAACCCCAAACTTGCCGCCTATTTGCAGGATATCCGTGCTTCGCGCGCCGAGCGCGAACTTGCGGATTCGGCCTTTTCTCCCGCCCTCAACCTTGAGGCAGGCCCCAACTATACCAACCTTGGCGGCACAAGTGACCGCTGGGTGTACAGTTTTGACGTCATGGGCGTAGTGCGCTGGAATATCTTCAACAGCGGGGCCGACGTGGCTGAACGCCGCGCCGCCTCAGCCCGCATGCGCCAGTCGCGTCAGGTGATGTACAACTTTATTGATGATCTCAAGCTGGATGTGGACAGCACCTGGGTCAACTACCTTGCTGCCCAGGAACAGTACAACCACTATTCCAAAGCCATAGAGTACAACAAGTACACGCGTACCGCCTATATCGAACAGTTCCAGATTGGCAAGCGCAGTATTCTGGATGTGCTGGATACAGAAAGCGAGCTGTACAATTCTGCAACCCAGGCAGAAACCGCCCGGGGCAATATTCTTGTGGGCGCGTACAGGCTGTCGGCGCTCACGGGCAACATGCTGCCAGAAATGTCCATTAATACAGGACCACTTGGACAGAGTGCGCCCAAAGAACCGGAAGATCCTCGCGAGGAGTTCGCTCCTGGCTGGTTCAACTGACAATCCTTTCCGCATGCCCCGGTTAAACCGGGGCATGCGGCGCTTTTTTAAAGGGCGCAAATCCTTCTTTACCAGGCCGGGATCATTGGCTGACCCATGCGGCGCGCGGCTTGCGACTCTGCTTGTAGAGTGAATTCCCCCGAGGGATGGTCTCTGGCGCTTTGCGCGAAGATAATGAAAGGATGATGCCGATTTATCCCCATCAGCATCAATGGAATATGCATGGATACAATTTCTGCGGATTCAGAGGAAAAGGCACGGCCCACACCACCTGAACAGGAATCCGGCGACAGCCGGGCTCCGCAAAAAACAGCAGACACGGCACTGGAGCAAGACTCCGGCGCAGCAGCGCGCAACTCAACCCCGGTACCGCGCACAGCGCCGACCATGGGACCGTTGCGGCCTTCAGACGTGGATTTTATGCCCGGCCTGCTGCGTAGTCTTTCTGTCCTGCTGCGTTTGCGCGGGCGGGCAGTGTCGCCGCATGTGCTCATGGCCGGCCTTTCGGGCAGCAAGGTGACGCCTCAGGCCTGCCTGCGGGCGGCCCGCAAGGCGGGCCTGGCCGGGCGTATCGCTTATCGTCCTGATATTGCAGATATTCCAGGTCTTGTACTGCCGTGTATTCTGTTGCTCTCCCACGACCGCTCGTGCGTGCTCACGGCCCTTGACGGCGACATGGCCGAGGTGATTTTTCCCGAAACCAGTGAAAGCACGCAGTTGGTGCCAGTCGAGGCCTTGACGGACGAATACTCCGGCTATGCGCTCTTTGCCGCAGTGGAAGCCGCGCCGGATGACCGTTCCGAACGACTCAGCATTGCTCACGGCAAGCGCTGGTTCTGGGATGTGCTGCGGTATTACGCGCCCATCTACAGACATGTGGCCCTGGCCAGCGTGGTCATCAATCTCATTGCCGTGGGCAGCCCGCTGTTTGTGATGAATGTCTATGACCGCGTGGTTCCCAACAATGCCATAGAAACATTGTGGGTGCTGGCAAGCGGCATCTGCATCATATATCTCTTCAATTTCCTGCTTTCGGCCCTGCGCACGCATTTTGTGGATGTGGCTGGCCGCAATGCGGATATCGTGCTTTCCAGTTCGCTGGTGGAAAAGGTGCTTTCCATGCGGCTGGACGCCAAGCCCGAATCCACGGGCGCGCTGGTCAACAACCTGCGCGAATTTGAGCAACTGCGTGAATTTTTCAGCTCCTCAAGTCTGCTTGCCTGCATTGATCTGCCATTTCTGGTTATTTTTCTGTTGCTTACGGCCTTCATTGGCGGCCCTATGGTGCTGCTGTCCGTTGGGGCCATGCCTATCATGATCGGCATTGGCCTGCTGCTCCAGCACCGTTCGCGCATGAGCGCCGAGGCCAGCTACAAGCAGAACATGCAGAAAAACGCCCTGCTGGTGGAAATAGTAAGCGGGCTGGAAACGCTCAAGTCCTGCATGGCTGAAAGCCGCATGCAGAAGCTGTGGGAATCGGTGGTGGGTCTTTCGGCCCGCTCCAACAGCGAATCCCGCAAGTATAACAACCTTGCAGTCACATCTTCCATGCTCATTACCCAGCTCGTTACGGTGGCCATGGTGGTGTGGGGCGTGTACCGCATATCCGACGGCCTCATGACCATGGGCGCGCTTATCGGCTGCAATATTCTGGTGGGGCGCACCATGGCTCCGCTGCTCCAGATGGCCTCGCTACTTACCCGTATGCAGAATTCGCATGTGGCCCTCAAGGCGCTGGACATGCTGATGATGCTGCCTTCTGAAAATCAGGCGGAAAAAACCTGCATGGATTTTGGCATGCTGCGCCCTTCATTCACTCTGGAGGGGGTTTCTTTTGCCTATCCCCGGCAGGAACGCCTGGCTCTGGAGCATGTTTCGCTGCGCATAGAGCCGGGTGAACGCGTGGGTATTATCGGGCCCATGGGATCTGGCAAAAGCACGCTGTCAAAGCTCCTTATCGGCCTCTATCAGCCCAAGGAAGGGGCGGTGAAGTTTGGCGATGTGGACATCAGGCAGATTCCCAGCATGGAACTGCGTGGCCGCGTGGGCGTGCTGCCGCAGGATGTGGTGCTGTTTTACGGCAGCATTCGCGACAATATTGCCCTGGGGGATCCCACCATCAACGATCACCTCATTCTGCGCGCCGCCTCCCTGGCTGGCGTCACAGACTTTTTGCGCAACAATCCCGCTGGTTTTTCCGCGCAGGTAGGCGAGCAGGGCAAGGCGCTTTCTGGCGGGCAGCGTCAGGCGGTGGCCCTGGCGCGCGCTCTGGTGCGCGACCCTGAGGTGCTCATTCTGGACGAGCCCACCAGCAATATGGACACGGATTCAGAACTGCTGCTGCAAAAAAGGCTGCAATCGGTCATTGGCGGGCGCACCCTTGTGCTTGTGACCCATCGGCTCTCCATGCTGCGCATCGTGGATCGGCTCATTGTCATGGAAGGCGGGCAGATCAAGATGGACGGGCCCCGCGATGCAGTGTTGCAGAGCCTGCGCGACCGCTCGAAAAAGAATGTAGACAATGTGCAGCAGGCCACCCCGCAGGAAAAAACTGCGGACACCTTTGCCCATGCCGCCAACGCCTGAAAAATTCGGCTTTGCTGAAGAGCCTTGGCTTTTTGTTTTGAAATGACCGCCCAGCGGTTTTTGGAGAAGGGCATGCAGTTGCCACAGAAAACTATGGATACGACCGAGGCCGAAAATCGGCCAGAGCAGAAAGCAGGGGCGCAATGCGGCACGTCAAAGCCCGAGGTGCTCTTGTCCCCTGGCCTGGAGCCTTCGGCCTTTCCGCAGCCGGGAGGTATGCCCGGCATGCCTTTTGGCTCGCATTTTTCACGGCCCAATGTTGACGCGCCGCTGCCAGCCATGCCCGGCAGCGAGAACGTGCAGGAATCTGCTGTTGATTCTGGCGCAGCTGCCTCGTCTGGGGCAGGTTCGGATGCCGGCGCTGGCCGTTTGCCTGATCTGGACGCTTTGATGGCCGATCTGGGCCAGAATGCCGGCGACATGCAGCCCCTGGGGCTGGATGCTGCCGCCAAAAAGAAAGAACCGAGCAATCTTGAGCTTTTTTTGCGTCAGTTGTTGATGGGCGGGGAGCATGAACAGCGCCCGGATAAAAGCCTGCGGCAGTCGTTGCATGAAACTGTAGACAGAATTTTGGGCAAGAGCGGTCAGCAGGGCGCTGGCGCCATGATGGGCGCTCAGCAGCAAGGCAATTCCGGGCTGTTCGCAGCCATGGACGCCCCCCTGCGCGGTCTGACGCCCGATGATATCCTTTTTGCCAACGAGGTGGATGCGGCCCTTGCCCGGCGGCCCAAGTTCGGCGTGCGCGCCTTGTCCATCAGTGTTGGCTTGTTTTTTTTGTGCCTGATCATCTGGGCGGCCGTTGCCAGCGTGGATGAAGTGACCCATGCGGAAGGTTCGGTTGTTGGTTCGCAGCGCACCCAGACCATTCAGAACCTTGAGGGCGGCATCCTGCGCGCAGTGCTTGTGCATGAAGGGCAGATTGTGGACAAGGGGGCGGTGCTGGCGCAATTGGACAATGAAATGGCCGAAAGCGCCTATCGCGACGCCGTAAACAAGGCCATGGAAAACAGCCTCGCCATCATCCGCCTTGAAGCTGAAATCAAGGGCGACAAGCCCGTTTTTCCAGAAAATTTTGACATGTGGGCGGAAAAGGTCATTGGCCGCAGGGTGGAGGCGGGCATGCTGGAGCGCATTCACCAGATCGTTCAGGATCAGGAAAATGCCTGGCACAGCCGCCGCGAACAGCTCAATGCGGAAATTGATGTTTTACAGTCCCAGTATGTGCAGCGCCTGCATGACGTGGAAGAACTGACGGCCCGCAAGGTGCAGCTTGACCGCAGCCTTGAGCTTTCCATCGAGCAAAAGAATACGGCCTACGCCCTTGTGCAGCGCAACAACTTTTCCAAGCTGGAATACCTCGGCATGCAGCAAAAGGTAGTGGAATTGCAGGGCCAGATAGATTCCCTCGCCGCCACAATTCCCAAGGCCAAGGCCGCAGCGGACGAATCTAAGCAGCGCATTACCTCCCGCAGGGCCGAGCAGGTCGCGGCTGTTACGGACGAGATCAACAAGCGCAGGCAGGAACTCAATTCACTGCGCGAAAATCTTTCTACGGGGCGTGACCGCGTGACCCGCACAGAACTGCGCGCTCCCGTGCGCAGCACGGTCAAGCAGATATACATTTCCACCGTGGGGGGCGTTGTCAAACCCGGTGAACCCATCATGGATCTTGTGCCGCTTGACGACACGCTGGTGGTGGAGGCCAAGGTCAAACCGCAGGATGTAGCCTTTCTGCGCCCCGGGCAGCATGTCATGGTCAAGGTTTCGGCCTATGATTTCTCCATTTACGGCGGCCTTGAGGGCAAGCTTGAATCCATCAGCGCCGACACCATTGAAGACAAAAGGGGCGAGCATTTTTATCTTGTAAAGATCCGCACCCAGAAAAACGCCATAGTCTACCACAACGAATCTCTGCCAATCATGCCGGGCATGGTGGTGACGGCAGACATTATGATCGGCAAAAAAACCGTGCTGGATTATCTGCTCAAGCCCATTCTCAAGGCCAAGCAGAACGCCCTGCGCGAGCGCTAGGGCGAGAATGGGGGCAGACCGGCTTTAGCCCGCCGTAAGCCAGCATTTCAAGGGTGAATGCTCCTGTACAGATTTATTGAGACGCGCCGCACGATGAAGGAAAGATATATATGGCACCCCAAGAACTGACTCTTCCAGGCGTAGCCCAGCGCAACCGCAAGGCGGCGCTGACCATGTCGGCACTGTTCGTGCTGGCGCTCTGCCTGATTTTTATTTTTGCACGCTGGTATCTGCATGACTCGCGCGCCCACCTGCTGCGCGAGATGGGGCAGGACATGAATTCCCAGGCTGCGGGCAAGGTGGCCCTGCTCACTGTGTGGTCTGGCACCCTTGCCGGTCAGGTAAATGTTTTTGTCACGCAGGATATGCTGCGGCTGTTCGCCGCAGAGGTTGCCAGCACGGGCGTGCCCGCCAAGGATATGTTGCTGTTGGCCCGGCAAGGTCAGGCCGGGGCAGAAGCGGATATCGTGCCCCCGGCTGGCGCTGTCAGCAACGGGGATCCGCTGAAAAAAATTGCGCCGCGTCTTCCGCTGATGGTCAACAACCTTAGTGAATTCATGGAGAAAAACAGTTTCAGCGGTGCGAGTCTTGTTAATACCGATATGCAGATGTACCTCGCCCCTGAGGGCGTACAGCCGCCCGATGAAGAGCAGCGGCCCTTTTTGCAGCAGGCTCTGGACAGCAAACAGCCCGTTCTTATGCCTGTGCGGCGTGAAAACGGCAAGCTTGTCATGGACATGGCCTTTCCCATTTTTGCGCCCCTCTATGTGGATTCAACCGGCGACAGGGTGGTTTCCCTGTTGCTGGCCACCTACAGCGTCCTGCCTGTAACTGCCGCAGCCACTGGCGAAGCGGGCAATGGCAGCCAGTACAATACATTTATTCTTCAATCCTTTGGTGAAAAGCTGCAACGCATTGCGCCTACCGAAGTGTCGGGCGTGTCAAATTTGCCCGGCTGGTCGCTGCATGATGAAAAACTGCCGCTCGGCACACGTATTGATCCCGGCCTGCCGGAAGGCGAGCGCGAGATATACGGGCTTGCCCTGCCCGTGCCCAACCTGCCCTGGCTTGTGGAGCAGACCTTGC
>NZ_DASQOG010000125.1:0-4839 GCF_035644575.1 Desulfovibrio sp.
CGCAAAACGCTTTGCCCAGGTGTGCGATGAAGTGCGGGCGGGCAAATCGCCGTATCATTTCATTGAATTTATGGCCTGCCCCGGCGGGTGCGTGTGCGGCGGCGGGCAGCCCATCATGCCCAATGTGCTGCAAAGCGCGGAGCGAAAGGCCACCAGCCTCTTTGCCAGCCTGAAGCAGCGTCTTGCCAACACCCAGCCCAAAGCCTAGAGGAGCACGCCATGTCTATTATTGCCACCACTCGACGCGGATTTTTGAAGGGAGCGTGTATTCTCTCCGGCGGCTTGCTGCTGGGCGTGCGCATGGCCAACAAGGCCTATGCCGCCGCCAAGGATTTCAAGGATTACATGGGCGACCGTTCAGCCGCTGTGTACAGTGCCGATTCGGCCTTTCCCAAGCGCGCCAGTCAGGACAATACGCAGGTAAAGGCGCTTTACGATTCCTGGCTCGGCAAGCCCCTGAGCCATAAATCAGAAGAAAACCTCCACACCAAGTGGTTTGACAAATCAAAAGGCCTCAAGGCTCTTACGGCTTCAGGCGAATACCCCAACCCTCGCCACAAGGAGTTTGAGGGTACCGCCTATCCGTACGAATAACGCCACGGCCTTTTCCACCTGAGGGACCCCAAGACCCCTCGGGCCAGACCCACGGCCGACACGGTTTGCCCCCCGTGTCGGCCAGTTTGAATGCTGGGCTGTCCCTGACCATATTTATTCAGGCCATCAGTCAGCCCGCATACAGCGCACTTTGTCCGTGCACATGCACAGTGGACAGCTTAGCATAAAATTTTTGATTTCGGTGAGATAGCCGGTAGCGGAGCATACCGCCCATAGAAACGTTAAGTTTGCAGCCTGTATTTTCTCTTTTTGCGAAAGAACAGCCCTCTAGGATGTTTTTTCACCGTCTGCCTGTCGAGTTCTCTAAGCCAATATGGCTGGTCACCCGCCCGCACCGCCTGAGAATATGGGTCTTGCCGGAGGTTTTTTTATGTATAATCCCCAGTCGTTGCGCGCAGATGAATTTATTGACCATACAGAAGTGCTCGACTCCCTGAGCTACGCGGCCGAGCACGCGCGCGATGCAGAGCTTATTGACGCCATCATTGCCAAGGCCGCCCTTAAGAAAGGTCTGACCCACCGAGAGGCCTCTGTGCTGCTTGCCTGCGAGCTGCCGGAGAAAGTGGAGAAGGTGTACAGGCTTGCCAACCAGATCAAGCATGACTTTTACGGCAACCGCATTGTCATGTTTGCGCCGCTGTACCTTTCAAACCACTGCATCAACAGTTGCGTGTATTGCCCCTACCATTCGCAGAACAAAAACATCGCCCGCAAGAAGCTTACTCAGGAAGAAGTGGCCCGCGAGGTCATTGCCTTGCAGGACATGGGGCACAAACGCCTCGCGCTTGAGGCGGGCGAACACCCCACCATGAACCCCATTGAGTACATACTTGAGTGCATCAAGACCATCTATAGCATCAAGCATAAGAATGGGGCCATCCGCCGGGTGAACGTGAATATCGCGGCAACCACGGTGGAAGAATATGCAATGCTCAAGGATGCGGGCATCGGCACCTATATTCTGTTCCAGGAAACCTACCATAAGCAGAGTTACGAAAAGCTGCACCCGGCAGGACCCAAGCACGACTACGCCTGGCACACCGAGGCCATGGACCGCGCCATGCAGGGTGGCATTGATGATGTGGGCCTGGGGGTTCTTTTTGGTCTTGAGGGCTACCGCTATGAATTTGCGGCTCTGCTCATGCACGCCGAGCACCTCGAAGCCGTGCATGGAGTTGGCCCGCACACCATCAGCGTACCGCGCATTCGCCGCGCTGACGACATCAA
This sequence comes from Desulfovibrio sp., assembly GCF_035644575.1. Lineage (GTDB taxonomy): Bacteria > Desulfobacterota > Desulfovibrionia > Desulfovibrionales > Desulfovibrionaceae > Desulfovibrio. Next base: position 1,843 of record NZ_DASQOG010000125.1, read on the forward strand.
CCCTGATGTGTTCGACAACGGCATCAGCGACGATACGTTTGCCCGCATCTGCGCCTGTATCCGCGTGTCCGTGCCATACACGGGCATGATTGTTTCCACGCGTGAGAGCAAGGCCGTGCGTGAAAAGGTGCTGCCGCTGGGTATTTCGCAGATCAGCGGCGGTTCACGCACCAGCGTGGGCGGGTATTATGAGCCGGAGCCGGAAGAAGACAATTCCGCGCAGTTTGACGTGAGCGACCGCCGCACGCTGGACGAGGTGGTGCGCTGGCTCATGGAGCAGGGGCATGTGCCGAGCTTTTGCACGGCTTGTTACCGCGAGGGCCGCACCGGCGACCGCTTTATGGCCCTGTGCAAAAGTCAGCAGATTTTGAACTGCTGTCACCCCAACGCGCTGCTGACTCTCAAGGAATATTTGCAGGACTACGCCTCGCCGCAAACACGGCAGATGGGTCTTGCCATGATAGAGCAGGAACTGAACAAAATTCCCAGCGACAAGGTGCGCAAAAAAGCCAAGGAATACCTTGCCGCCATTGAAAACGGTCAGCGCGACTTTAGGTTTTGAATAAATTTTTCTGATGGTTTTTTGTATGAAGTCGAACTGAACTACGGCGCATTGGAGTGGCCCCAATGCGCCGTAGTTTGTATGTGGCCCCGCGAGTGCTGTGGATATCTTTTATCTGCTCAGGAGCCTTGGTTTTTCCGTTGCCCACAGTCGCAAGCCACCGCTCGTTCCCTCTCATCGCTCATTTTCTGCTGCGGCAACGCCCTGATCGCTATTCAGACCTGTGCGCCACCCGGTAATTTTTATGAAGTTTCGTGCTATTTTTTTTAAAAAAATAGCACGAAACTAGAATGGTAAATAATTTCAAGTTGTTTTGATGTACTTTTTGATCTGCTTATCACCAGTAGTAAAAATAAAATTGTTTTTTTCACTTTTTGTGATTGCACGCAATTTCAGATAAATGATTAATGTGCTAATATGATTGAACAAAAAATTCCTTTAATTGTACATTTTTGAACAGAAGCATGTATTTTTTTTAACAATTATTGACACAAACTTTCTGGGGGAGTAGTATTTAACTTAATTTATAAATTCACAAACAACTGTTGTTTTAATTGTTTGTGGATTGATCAAGTATATCTTTTCGTAAATTTTATTCCTATTACAAGGAAAAATTTATGTCTAGCAGCGAACTTGTTGACATTGTCTACATAATGGCATTCTGCCTTGGCGGTATGAGCTTTGCTCTGGGGCCATTTGTAATCGTTTTTTTTCTTGCCCCCCGCCTTACGCGCAACACAGTGGGCAAAACCCGCCAGATTGTTGAGTGCGGCATTGACCCTATTGGCGATGCCTGGATCAAATTCGGCGCGGTATATTATATGTACTCGCTGCTGTTCCTCGCCTTTGCGGTTGATATTCTCTTTCTCTTCCCTGTTGCGGTTATCTACAACAAGGCTTCTCCCATCAGTGATTTTTTGACGTTCGCGGAAGTTTTTCTGTTCGTGGGCATTTTGTCCCTTGTCATTCTGTACGCGTGGAAAAAGGGAGTGTTCCAGTGGCAACGGAAAATATATTCGGATCGGTAGTCCATTTTTCGCGGCTGGATTCGCTGCTGGACATGTGCCGGGCCAATTCGCTCTGGCCCATGACATTTGGCCTTGCCTGCTGCGCCATTGAAATGATGGCCACCGGCGCGTCCCGCTTTGATCTGGCGCGCTTTGGGGCCGAGGTGTTCAGGCCGTCGCCCCGGCAGAGCGATGTGATGATCGTTTCCGGCACCATCAACAAGAAGATGGCCCCGGCTGTGCAGATTCTCTACGACCAGATGCCCGAGCCAAAGTGGGTCATCGCCATGGGCAATTGCGCCATTTCCGGCGGGCCTTTTGTGTACGAGGGCCAGTACGGCGTAGTGGAAGGCGTGGGCAAGCTTTTCCCCGTGGATGTGTTCATTCCCGGTTGCCCGCCAAGGCCGGAAGCCCTGATCGAAGGTATCCTGAAGCTGGAAGAAAAGCTCACGGGCACCCGCCGCTGGCCCGTGGTGACGCCCCCCGGGCTTCCCGGCCCTGCGGCGGCGCAGGCGGCCAGAATGCAGGCGGAGGCGCAAGCGCCCCCGGCACCTGCCGAGGATGTTGCGGCTGATGGTGGCGCGTCTGTTGGCACCGTCGGGGATGACAAGGCGGGCAAGGAAGCAGGAGGGCATACGTCATGAACGCAGAAACCCTTTGCGCACAGTTGGCGGCTCTGCCCGGAGCCAGAGTCCGAGCCGCAGATCACGCCGCTGTGGGCTATGATCTTGATGTGACGCTGCCGGAAAGCTCCCTGCTTGCCGCCGTGGGCATCATGGATGGGGCGGGGTACTTTATTGAAGGCATGACCGGGGTAGATTGGCTTGGCGAATGCGAGGCCCTGCGCAAGGAGGCCGAAGCCAAGGCCAAAAAGGCCGCCGAAGCCGCTGCCAGTGCAGGGGATGCGCCGGATGCCAGCCAGGCCGCCCAACCTGAACCCCCTGCGCAGGATCCCATACCGCAGGAAGATGAGCTTGAAGTGGTATATGACTTCAACCTCTATGCCGCCCGCCATCGGGTATGCCTGCGGGTGCGCACGCCGCGCTCCAACCCGCAGATCCACACCATTGCCGAAATTTATCCCATAGCCCACTGGCACGAGCGCGAGATTCACGAGTTCTTTGGCATCGTCTTTATCGGGCATCCCTACCTCATCCCCCTGTTGTTGCCCGAAGACGCGGAATACCACCCCTTGCTCAAGGACTACAGCGCATGAACTATCTTGCCCAAAGTCCCACAGACGAGCGGTTTGTTCTGAACCTTGGCCCGCAGCACCCGGCTACGCATGGCGTTTTGCGCGTCAAGATGGTCATGGACGGCGAGTATATAGTGGAGGCCGAGCCTGTGCTTGGCTACATCCACCGCATGCACGAAAAAATGGCCGAAAACCGCACCTGGGCGCAGTTTATGCCCAATACGGGCCGCATG
>NZ_DASQOG010000126.1:0-14712 GCF_035644575.1 Desulfovibrio sp.
CAACACACAACATCGCAGGAGAACAGCAGTGAGCATAGAACTTGCCATGCCGAAACTTGGTCTGACCATGAAGACCGGCAAGGTTTCCAAATGGTTTGTGGCCGAAGGCGCCGCAGTCAAGCAGGGCGATGATCTGTTTGAAGTGGAAACCGACAAGATCACCAACAAGGTGGAAAGCCCCGCCGACGGCGTGCTCTTCCAGATTATGGTGCAGCCCAAACAGGAAGTGGCCGTGGGCGCCGTGCTTGGCATTCTGGCCGAACCTGGTGAAACAATCGCCCGGGTTGAAGGCGCGTCTGACTCCCCCGCTTCCGCTGTGGCGGAAGCGGGCGCGCCCAAGCCCGCAAAAACCAACGCGTCAGCCGCCGTGCAACCCTCTAGCACTGGCGGGATAGCGTCTCCCGCCGCGCGGCGGCTGGCGCGTGAACTTGGCGTTGACCTTGGCTGCGTCGCAGGTTCCGGCCCCGGAGGCCGCATTGTTGAACACGATGTGCTGGCCCGTCACGAAGTTATCGGCAAAATCAGGATCACGCCCCTTGCCGCCGCCGTGGCCGCAAAGGCAGGGCTGGATATCTCCACCCTCACAGGTACTGGCGAAGGCGGCAAGATCGTGCGTGAAGATGTTGACCGCGTCCTGCACCCAGAAAAGTTCGCCGCAGCGGCCCAAAATGCGTCTCAGTCAACCTGCGACAGCGCTGTTTGCAGCAGCGAGCCAAGCTCCGTGCCCATGGAAGGCATGCGCAAGATCATTGCCGACAACATGCTGGGCAGCCTGCAAAACTCCGCCCAGCTCACCCTTGTGAGCGAAGCGGATGTTACCCCCTGCGTAAACATCATCAACGACTTCAAGGCCCGCAACAAAAAGAACAAAGACTTCCGCCTTTCCATGAACGACATGCTCATTCTGGCCGTTTCCAAGGCCTTGAAAAAGCACCCGCGCATGAACGCCACCTTTGACGGGCAAACCATCACCCGTCACGGCGAGGTGCACATGGGCGTTGCCGTGGCACTGCCCGAGGGTCTGATGGTGCCCGTGCTGCACCACGCGGACAGACTGACCCTGCTTGAAATAGCCAGGGAAGCCCGCCTGCTGGCTGGTCGCGCCCGCAAGGGCGAACTTACGCCCGACGACATGAGCGGCGGCACATTCACCATCACCAACATGGCGCATTCCGTGGTGGATTTCTTCACGCCCATTCTCAAGCCCGGCGAAACGGGAATCCTGGGTGTAGGCCGCGTGGTGGAAAAACCCGTTATCCGCGAGGGGGCCGTGGTGGCCCGCTCCATGATGGGTTTGAGCCTTACCTTTGACCACCGCGTTGAAGACGGCGCACCCGCCGCTGAATTTTTGAAAACGCTTGTGGAATATCTGGCGGAACCGGCTCTGCTGCTTTTTTAGGGCGTTCCCGGCGGGCTGCGGCAATGCCGCGCCCATACTGCAACCAGCACAGATCAGGAGAACACAATGTACGATGTAGTTGTCATAGGTGGCGGCCCCGGCGGCTATGCCGCGGCTATTCGCGCTTCGCAGCTCAAGGGCAAGGTTGCCTTGGTGGAAGGCGGCAACATGGGCGGCACCTGCGTTATGCGCGGCTGCATTCCCAGCAAGATATGGCTGCGCGCCGCGACCCTGCTGGAACAGTCGCGCAAGGCTGGCGAATTCGGTCTGGAGCTCACCGTGGGCAAGCTGGATTTTACCGCAGTTCTGGCCCGCAAGCAGGGTGTTTCCAACGATATCCGCATGGGTATGGAAGCGCTGCTCGCCAACAACGGAGTGGACGTGATCCCCGGCATGGCTGTGGTGACCTCGCCCACTTCTGTGGATGTGGCGGGCAAAAAGGTTGAGGCCAAGAGCATCATCATCGCCACGGGCAGCACCCTTGCAAAGTCGGAAGTTCCCGGTCTGGATCAGGCCGCCTTTACCACCGACCAGCTGCTGGACATGACGGAAGCCCCGGCCTCGGTGCTTATTACCGACCCCACCTATATCGGCGTTGAAATGGCTACCCTGCTGAGCATCCTTGGCAGCAAGGTCATCTATGCCGTGCCCGGCCCGCGCATTCTGCCTGACGAAGATCAGGATTCCAGCCAGCGCATGTCCCAGTCCCTGCGCGAGCGCGGCGTGCAGATCATTGCCCGCCACACTCTCGTCAATGTTGCGGGCAAAACCTGCACCCTCAAAAGCGGCGACAAGGAACAGACCGTTGAGGCCGACAGGGTGCTGGTATCTGGTCGCAAACCCGTTGCCAGTAATTTTGGGCTGGAAGCGCTTGGAGTTAAATTCAATGAAGACGGCGGTATAGCCGTTGACCAGCAGTGCCGCACAGCCTGCCCGAGCATTTTTGCCATTGGCGACTGCACAGGCGGCTGGATGCTCAGCCATGCGGCCTCTGCCATGGGCATCTGCGCGGCGGAAAACAGCATGGGCGTATCCGCAAAGTTCCCCTGCCACCTTGTTTCACGCGCCATCTGGGGCAGCCCGGAAATGGGTTCCGTGGGCCTTTCTGAAGAACAGGCCGAACGCAAGGGCTATGAGGTTGAAGTGGGTGGTTTTCCATATTCCATCAACGGCTACGCCATGTTGCGCGGTGAAGTTGACGGCGCTGTAAAGATGGTTGCCGATGCCGACACGGGCGAAATCCTGGGCGTGCACATTGTGGGCAGCAATGCTTCCGAGCTGATCGGCGAGGCGGTGCTTGCCATGCAGCTTGAATGCACGGTGCGCGAGTTCGCCAAGGGCTTCCGCGTGCATCCGGCCTTTTGCGAAACTGTTGTCGATGCCGCGCGCGATGCCGCCGGGTGGGCCTTGTACCTGCCCAAGCGGGGCTGACGCCATTGAAGGAACCGGCGGGGGTGCCGTTGGGCCCGGGGTACAGGCCTCCCCGGCCCCCCGCCGTAAACAAGCTTGAACTGATCTGCATCACAAGGAAGCAGCCATGTCCGCCTTACCCGTTTGCCAGCCAGATACCGATGCCAGCTCCACGCCCGGCCAGCCTGTTCCGCTGGAGGTGCTGGATCTGGGGCGCATCGAATACGGCGAAGCCCTGAACTTTCAGAAGCGCCGCGTGGAGTCGCGCGTCAGCGACGCCGTGGACGACACCCTCCTGCTGCTTGAGCACGAACCCGTCATCACCATGGGGCGCGGCGGCACAACGGCCCATCTGCATGTGGCCGAGGAACAGTTGCAGCGTCAGGGCGTGGGCCTCTACTGGGTGGAACGCGGCGGCATGGCGACCTTTCACGGCCCCGGCCAGCTTGTGGCCTATCCCGTTATCCGCCTGCGGCAAAAAGACCTGCACCTGTATATGGAAAAGCTGCTGGCAGCCATCGCCTCGGTGGTGCGCTCCTTTGGGCTTGAGCCGCAACTGGGCGTTCACGGCCCCGGCGTGTGGGTAAACGGCGGCAAAATCGCCAGCGTGGGCGTGGCAGTGCGCAAGTGGGTGACCTTTCACGGCATGGCCCTGAACGTGAATACCGATGTAAACTGGTTCCGCCTCATCACCCCCTGCGGCAATCCTACGGAACGCATTACCTCCATGGCAGCCGAGCTGGGAAGTCAGGTTGATCTTGCCGAAGTTTCACGCCGCTTTGTTCGGGCATTTGCCCACGAATTTGATTTTGCGCCCCGCACAGGCCTGGCTGCAAGCCGCCCCGGCTGGCTGACCGTTACCCTGCGGCCTGATGCCGGAATACGCCCGGTGGAGAACATGCTGGCCGATCTCAACCTGCACACCGTGTGTCAGGAGGCCCAGTGCCCCAACAAGGGCGAATGCTATTCGCGCGGCACGTCGACTTTCATCATCATGGGCGACAGATGCACCCGAGGCTGCCGCTACTGCGCCGTTGCCAAGGGAGCGCCCGCGCCCCTCGATCCATCCGAGCCGGACAACGTCGCGCAGGCCGTGCACAGGCTGGGTCTGCACCACGCGGTCATAACTTCCGTTACACGGGACGACCTGCCGGACGGCGGCGCGGATCATTTTGTGCGCACCATCAGGGCCATACGCCGCACAAGCCCGCAGACCAGCGTTGAAGTGCTGGTGCCGGATTTTCAGGGCGACCGCAACGCTCTTGATGCGGTGTGCGACGCCCGCCCCGACATGTTCAACCATAACCTTGAAACCGTGCGGCGGCTTTTTGCTCAGGTGCGCCCAGGGGCCAGCTATCAAACCTCGCTGGAAGTGCTGCGCTACGCTGCCAGTCAAGGTCTGCGCGTAAAATCCGGCATCATGCTTGGTCTTGGGGAAACATGGAGCGAAATTCGCCTTGCTCTGGCCGATCTGCTGGCGCACGGCTGCCGTTTTCTGACGCTTGGGCAATATCTTGCGCCCTCGGGCGCGCACGTGCCTGTGGCGCGGCATCTGGCCCCTGACGAATTTGACCACTGGAAGGCAACAGCCCTTGCCATGGGCTTTACGGGCGTGGCTTCCGCCCCGCTGGTGCGCAGTTCGTACCGCGCGGAGGCAATGCTGACCAGCCTGACAGACGCGGCCCCGCTGGCTGCCCATACTTGCGAAGCGCGCTGAGGAGAATGGTATGAAGCTGAGGATGCACAAATGCGGCCCGACCATGGCTGCCCCGATGTTTCCGGCGGCCCGGACGCTGACGGCCCACGCTGTTGCGGCCTGCATGATAGCCGCCTGTATCGTGCTGTTGGCGGCTGCGTTGCCCGCCCATGCGGCTGACGGCCAGCAAAGCACAGCCGTCAGACCGGGCAGAACGTGGTTTATAGATGAAACCGGCTTCCACGCCTCTGCCCACGCCAACATGTCGTGCGCAGACTGCCACGCCGAGCAGGCCGACCACCAACACCCACGGGCCGACAAACTCAACAAGCCCGCCAGTACGGCATTTGACCGGGAGACCTGCCTGCAATGCCACGGCGAAGTTGAAGATAATCTGGCAAAGGGTACGCACGGCGGCAAACCAATAATGAAAACGCAGGACTACAACAACTGCGTTACCTGTCACAACCCGCACTATGTTCTCGCGCCCGAGGCCAGAGCCAAGGGCCTGCGCCCTGCGGGCGACATGAGCCAATCCTGCGGCGTGTGCCACAAGGCTCAGACAAATCTGCCCAAACCAGCGCCCGATGTAGCCGCCTGCCTTTCCTGCCACGGACTCAAGACCGGCAAGGGCATGCTTCCAGTTGGTGGGGCAGCTGGTGATGTAGCCGCTGGCGCGGCAATCTCAGCCGACAAGACTCAGGGCCGTTCCACAGCTGCGCCTGTAGCCTTCAACAAGGGCAAGGAACCGCAGGGGCCGGTGATGTGCCTCTCTTGCCACGGGCCGGAATCAAGCTCTGCCGCGCCTGCGGGGAGCATGCCCAGAATTTCCGTCGAGGGCATGAAATCCATGACCCACGGCGACATGAACTGCCTCACCTGCCACAAGGATGCGGCACGCTATCCTCACAACAGGCAGGAGCGCGTCAACTGCCTCACCTGCCACACAAGGCATGACGAAAAGAAAATCCACGACGCCCACAGCAATGTGAGCTGCGGAGCATGCCACCTTTCCGGCGTCACCCCGGTGCTCAAGGACGGCAAGGTTGATTTTACCGTCAATCCTGGGCCGCTCAACGTGCATTCCATGACGCTTGCCAGCGGCACAGCCTCCTGCATGCGCTGCCACAGCGCCGCCCCTGCCGCAACCGTGGCTGGGAGCGCAGATTCTGGCGGCTCCACAAACGGCTTTGCGGGCAACGGCAAGGTTGGCGCTGCCAACGCCATACTGCCGCCCAAGAGCGTGCTCTGCATGGGGTGCCACGCTGCCACGTTCAGCGTGCAGGACACCCCTGGTCAGATCGGTCTTGGCGTATTTGTGCTGGTCTTTGTCGGTATGGCGCTGTTCTGGATCTCCAGCGCCAATCTGGGCAAGGGCTCGCCACAAAAGGTTACAGATACGGCTGCTGATGCCGCAACGGGCCAAAGCCACGGCTGCCCCGCGCCGCACCATCATGCAAACGCGGAAAACCGCTGGGCGGCCCTGTGCTGCGACGTATTTCTGCAACGGCGGCTCTATCGCGAATCCCCCCTGCGCTGGGCCGTGCATGCTCTCATATTCTTCCCCTTCCTGTTCCGCTTTGTCTGGGGCCTGCTGGGCCTGACGGGGTCGCTCCTGTCCCCCACACAAGAATGGCCCTGGCTGCTGCTGGATAAAAACTGGGGGGTAGGCGCTTTCCTCTTTGACCTGAGCGGGCTTGCCCTGTTGCTGGGCCTGCTGCTGGCCGCCGTGTTGTGGCGGCGTGAAAAAAGCGCTGCCGCGAACGCGCCGCGCCACGACTGGCTTGCGTTGTATCTGCTGCTGGGCATTACGCTGACAGGCTTTGTGCTTGAAGGCATGCGCATCGCCCTCACGGGCATGCCCGAGGGCAGCGGCTATGCCTTTGCCGGGCATGTGCTGGCACTGGGCCTTGCTCCTCTTGGGCAGGCGACGCTGGCACGGGTCTACGGCTGGGGCTGGTATGTGCATGCAGTGCTCACCGCGCTGACGGTGACCTACATACCCTTCAGCCAGTTGCGGCACATGTTCACGGCTCCCCTGTTCCTGCTTGTTCAGGCCATTCGAGGCCGCCACTAAGGCCTAAACCATCACATTAAGGAGTTAATCATGGAAATTGCCGGATACAACATGCCCGAGGAACTGTACTACGACCAATACCACTTCTGGACCCGCGTGGACGGCGACGAGCTGGTCATCGGCATGGACGACTTTGCCGAAAAGCTGGCGGGCCAGATCGTGTTTGTGCAGCTGCCCTTTGTGGGCAAGGCCGTCACTGCCGGTAAAAAGTTTGCCAAGGTGGAATCGGGCAAATGGCTTGGCACCGTCTACAGCCCCGCTGACGGCGAAATCACCGCAGTCAACGAGGAGCTGGAGGCCAACCCAACCCTCATCAACGGCGACTGCTACGGCAAGGGCTGGATGTACAGGATCAAGCCCGCCGACATGAGCCAGATAAATACCCTCATTCACGGTGGCAAGGACGTTCTTGAAGCCTGGCTGCAAGAGGACATCAAGAAGTTCAAAAAGGATTAAATCATGCGTCACACAGCATTCAGCATACGACAGCGCATGGCGCTCGACGCCTGCACCGAATGCGGGCAGTGCCTGACAGTATGTCCGGCGGTGGCGGCATCGGGCGATGCGGATCTTTCGGCACAGGTGCGTATGGACAACCTGAAAAAGCTCCTGCGCGACCGCAATTTCTTCTGGCGGGCCTTGGGCGAAGTGCTGGGGCGCGAACCCGTGGCCACGCCGGAGCGCCTCAAGGAGTACGGCACTTCTGTGTTCCGCTGTTCGCTCTGCGGCGATTGCGAGGAAGTATGCCCCGCTGGCCTGCCCCTCAAAAATCTGTGGCTCGCCCTGCGCGAAGAACTTTCGCGCACGGGCGACGCCCCGGAAAAAATCCGCATGATCCGCACCAACCTTGAAGACAGCCACAACGTCTTTGCCGAAGACAACGACGAACGCGGCGACTGGGTGGACGACATGCGCAAGCCCCCCAAGGGCGGCGGGCAGAAAGCCAGGGCAGAAGTGGTCTATTTTACAGGCTGCGTGGGCGCGTACTTTCCGCTGGCGCAAAAAATACCCATGGCCTTTGTGGAAATTCTGGAAGCCGCAGGCGTGGATTTCGCCATCATGGCCGGCGATGAATGGTGCTGCGGATTCCCCCTTGTGGGTTCCGGACAGAGCGCTGATCTGCCCGCCATCATCAAGCATAATGTTGAGGCCGTGAAGGCGCGGGGCGCGCGCAAGGTCGTGTTTACCTGCCCCTCCTGCTACCAGATCTGGCGCGAATCCTATCCGCCGGAATTCGAGCTGGCGCATGCCTCTGAAATGGTCATGCAGCTTGTGCTTGAAAACAGGCTGCCCCTAGGCGAGCTGCCCATGACAGTGACCTACCACGACCCCTGCGATCTGGGGCGCGGCGGACGCGTGTTTGACGAGCCGCGCGAAGTCATGGCGCGTATTCCCGGCCTGAAGCTTGTGGAAATGGAGCATAACCGGCGGCACTGCCTGTGCTGCGGCGGCGGCGGAAACCTGGAAATGATCGACCCAGATCTTTCGGCGGCCATGTCCAAGCGCAAGGTGGAAGAAGCCGTGCGCACCGGTGCGCAGGCCATTGTGACCAACTGCCAGCAGTGCGTGCGCACCATGACCACCTATGCCAAGCGTAACAAGGTGAACATAGAAGTGCTGGACATGAGCCAGCTTGTGGCCCGTTCGCTCCAGGCGCACGCCAGTGAGGCAAAAGCCAGGGCCGCCAGTGCGGCGGAAGCGGCTCAAGCGGCAACTGCCCCGGCTTGACGGCTAGGGCAAACCATAATTCCCGGCGGGCAGAACTGGGCGGCATGAACCGCAGCCGCGAAAAAAACGCAGCACAAACTGGGTATAGACGCGGTAAGGACAACCCCGACCGCAAGAGGCGTGTATACCCGATCAGGAGGCGCATATGCAGTGGCGATTGCTTGATTTGCCGCCGCTTACGGCGGCGGAAAACATGGCCCTTGACGAGGTGCTGCTTGAAATTCGCGGCAGTGGCCGCTCACAGGATACGCTGCGCTTTTTGCAGTTCAAACCGGCAACGGTGCTGGTGGGCTTTCACCAGTCCCTTCAGGAAGAAATACGCCTTTCCTACTGCCGCGAGCAGGGAATCGACATCAACCGCCGCATTACGGGCGGCGGCGGCCTGCTGTTTGATGAAAACCAGATCGGCTGGGAACTTATCTGCGACAAGGCCTTTTTTGGCGTGGGCATTCCCAATGCCAATCTGTTCCGCCGCCTGTGCGAGCCAACCGTCACGGCCCTGCGCGGCATGGGCATTGACGCAGCATTTCGCCCCCGCAACGACATAGAAGTGGCGGGCCGCAAGATATCCGGCACCGGCGGCACGGACTGCGACGCGGCATTTCTCTTTCAGGGTACGCTGCTGGTGGATTTTGACGTGGAAACCATGCTCAAATGCCTGCGCGTGCCAGTGGAAAAGCTGAAAGCCAAGGAGATTGATTCCGTCAAAAAGCGGGTCACCTGTCTGGCGTGGGAGCTTGGGCATGTACCCGCCAGCGCCGATATCAAGGCTGCCCTTGCCAATGCCTTTGAGCGGCACATGGGCATAAATCTTGTGCCCGGCGGCCTGACCGCCGAGGAGGAAGACAAGCTTGCCGAGCGACTGCCCTATTTTCAGTCGCAGGAATGGATAGACATGGTGCGCCCCACCTATGAAAAAACAGAGGTGGTGCAGGGCGCGCGCAAATCGCCCTACGGCCTTGTGCGCGTGACCATGCAGCTCAACATGCCGCGCCGTGTGCTCAAAAACGTATTTATTACCGGTGACTTCCTGTCTTTTCCCGCTCGCGCCCTCTTTGACCTTGAGGCGGCCCTGCGCGGACAGCCCCTGAATACGGAGCACCTCTGCACCATCATCCACGACTTTTTCAATGAAGGGCATATCGCCATACCAGACATGAACGCGGAAGACATCTGCATTCCCCTGCGCATGGCCATGGAAAAAGCCGCCATTGCCCGTCACGGCATCCCCATTGAACATTGCAACCGCATCTTCACCACCAACGGCAATTTTGATCAGGTGCTGGCCGCCGGGCCGCAAGCCCTGCTGCTGCCCTATTGCGCAAAACTCAAGGACTGCGACCTCCGCTTTACCAAGGCCTGCCGCGCCTGCGGCGAGTGCTCTGTGGGCGAAGCCTGGGCTCTGGGGCATGAGCGCAAACTGCGCACGGTCTGCATAACCAACTTTGAAGATCTCATGGAAGAACTGGGCAAGCTCAAGGGGCAAGGCGTGTCCGCCTTTATCGGCTGCTGCTGCCAGCCCTTCTACATCAAACATGCGGAAGATTTTGACCGCATGGGCCTGCCCGGCATTCTCATAGATATAGAAAACACCACCTGCTATGAGCTGGATCAGAGCGAAGCCGCCCACCAGGGGCAGTTCCGCAGCCAGACAAGCCTGAACATGCCCCTGCTGCACTCCATTTTGCGCGTAGCGCAGCAGGCGCAAGGCCACGCCGGGAGGTAGCCCCATGCGCGTACTCAACTGCGATGTTCTTGTGGTAGGCGGTGGCCCCGCCGGGTCAAGCGCCGCACGGGCGGCGGCTTTGGCAGGGGCTTCCGTAATTGTTGCCGAGCGGCGGCGCATTGTGGGCAGGCCCGTGCGCTGCGCGGAATACATCCCGGCCATGCTTGTTGGGCAGGCCAACGTGGGGGACGAATACATCGTGCAGCGCACAACGGGCATGCGCAGCTTTCTGCATGGCCGCTGCATACAGGATATGAGCGCCCCCGGCTGCGTGATCGACAGGGAGATGTTCGATCAGGCCCTTGCCCGCGCCGCCGTGAGCAGCGGCGCGAGGATTCTTCCCGGTCACGCCGCTGTTGGCCGCGAAGGCGGCGCGGGCGGCAAAGTGTTGCTGTCCGCGCCGAACAGCGCCACTGTGGGCGTGTCGGCCAAGGTTGTTATCGGTGCTGACGGCCCTGTTTCGCGCGTGGCGCGCTGGCTTGGCCTGCCTCGCCCGCACTGCCTGCCGTCCATTCAGGTGCGTCTGCCCCTGCTGGAACATCTGGAACATACTCACATCTATTTTGATGAAAGCATCCGCGCTGGCTACGCCTGGGTTTTCCCCAAGGGCAATGTGGCAAACGTGGGCCTTGGCATGCTGTCCACCCCCGGCACGCCGGGCCTGCGCTGGGCGTTGCGGCGCTTTGTGCGCGGCATGGCCGGGCTTGGCCTTGTGGCCGACAGGCCGCTGGGCCTCACAGGCGGCTGGATACCCGCCGGATCGCCCCGCCCTTGCGTGTATGGCGACACTGTGCTTGCAGGCGATGCCGCAGGGCACACCCATCCCATCACAGGGGCCGGTATTTTTCAGGCCGTGGTGGGGGGCGAAATGGCTGGCCGCTGGGCCGCCAAGGCAGTTCTTGAGGGCGATCTGAGCCTTCTGCTGGGCTACGAGGAAGAATGGGCCGATTTTTACGGCGACGCCCTGTCGCACGCACATCAGCGCCGCCTGCTCTGGGAGGCGCACACGGGCGCGCTCGACAAGGCCATCAACAGATTCTGGATAGGATTCAGGGAATACTATGCTGCAAGCTGAAGAATCCTGCGGAAATTCCGCCATAGGAACATACGGCGGCTACTATTCATCGTGGTCGGCGGATATCCCGCCAGAACTGCGCTGGGATACTGCGCGGCTCAATGAAGCGCGTGAACTTTCGTGGAAAATCCACGGCAAAAAAATACTGTTCTACTTGCCCGGCATGTATGTGCGCGACGGCGTGCAGGGGCAGTACCCGGCGCTTTCCATCACCGGGGCCAACTGCCGCCAGCAATGCGCCCACTGCGGCGGCAAGCTGCTGCTCAATATGCCTGACGTCAGCTCTCCCCAACGGCTGTTGCGAAAATGCCGCGATCTGGTGGCCCAGGGCGCACAGGGGGTGTTGCTTTCCGGCGGCTGCAACGGGCGCGGGCAAGTTCCGTGGCAGGATTTTACCAACACTATTGCTGCCATAAAGCAGGAAACCGGACTCTACATTTCCGTGCACTGCGGCATGGTGGACGACCGCGCGGCTCTGGCCCTGCGCCGGTCTGGCGTGGATCAGGCCCTGCTTGACGTTATCGGCAGCGAAAAGACCTATGCCAGCGTTTACCATCTGCCGGACGGCCCCCGCCTGCTGGAACAAAGCCTTGATGCTCTGGCCGCGGCAGAGCTGCCCGTGGTTCCGCACATAGTGGCGGGGCTGCATTTTGGGCGGTTTGCGGGCGAAAACCACGCGCTGGAAATTCTGGCGCGTCATCCACCCGAGCTGCTGGTGATCGTGGCCTACATGAACCTTGCTGGCACAGCCATGGAAAACGTGCGCCAGCCTGACCCGCGCGGCGTGTGCGGCCTTGTGATCCGCGCGCGCGAGCTTATACCGCAGAGCCAGATAAGCCTTGGCTGCGCCCGCCCCAGGCGTGATGCCAGCGCGCTGGAAGTTCTGTCGCTGCGGGCGGGCATCAACCGTATGGCCCTGCCCTCGCACGAAGCCGCCGCACTGGCTGCCCGCATGGGATTGCAGGCGGAATTTCGCAAAACCTGCTGCTCGGTGCTGCTGGGCGAGGGAACAGAGGGCTGGTAGCTCTCACAGCCACGCCTGCCCGAAATGTTACTCGCAACAACGCTTGTCGCAATAACTTTTGCTGGAGACAACATATGAGCCAAGCCACCCAACTTGAAAACCAATGCCCGCCCTGCTGGCAGCAAGCACAGCCCCAAAGTCCCGAGGTTGCGCGCATGAGCCTTGCCGCAGCCATGACGCTCGACTTCGCCCCCGGATCCTTCTACCGCAACGCCTGCCTTTCGTGCATCAATCTGCTGCTGACCTACCGTTCGGGCTGCGCTGCCAAGTGCGCCTACTGCGGCCTCTCTGGCGCAAAAGAAAAAAAAGAAAGCACGAGCAAAAGCTTTATCCGCGTGACCTGGCCAGCATTTACCGTTGATGAAATCGTGGCGGGCATTGTGCGGCGTCAGGAGCGCGTCAAGCGCATCTGCATTTCCATGCTCACCAACAGCCGCGCCCCGCGCGATGCCGCGGAGATATGCCGCCGTTTGCGGCAGGCCATCGACATTCCCGTTTCCATGCTGGTTTCGCCCACCATCCTTACCCGCAGAAACCTTGAGGAACTGCGCGAGGCCGGAGCGGACAAGATCGGCGTAGCCATCGACCTTGCCACGCCCGAACTGTTTGACCACTACCGGGGTTCAGGGGTCGGTGGCCCGCACTCGTGGAAACGCTACTGGCAGTGCCTGGGCGAAAGCCTGGATATTTTTGGCCAGGGTATGGCCGGGGCGCACTTTATGGTGGGCATGGGCGAAACCGAGCAGGACATGTGCCGCGCCATGCAGCGAGTGCACGACATGGGCGGCAACACGCACCTGTTTTCGTTTTTTCCCGAAGGGGGGTCGCCGCTGGCGCACCGCCTGCCGCCGCCCATTGACCAGTACCGCCGCATTCAGCTGGCGCGCTGGCTTATTGACAATGACCACGCCAATGAGCGGTTCTTTACCTATAATGACCGCCGCGCTCTCACGGGGTACGGTCTGCCCAAGGTCGATCTGGACGCCATCATCGACACGGGCGATCCGTTCCGCACCTGCGGCTGCACAGGGCGCGACGGCGAGGTGGCCTGCAACCGCCCCTATGCCAACTCACGCCCCGGGCCGGGAATCCGCAACTATCCTTTCAAACCTGAAGAGGCGGATGTACGCCACATCCGTCTGCAAATGGGATTGCCCGCCTGATGCGGGCGCAGGCGGCCCTTGCCCGTATGCCCCTGCTGGCGCGGGCCGCCTGTTGCGAATATTGCCCGATCATCCACAAGGGAATACGCTGCAAACATGATTATTGCTTGTCTGGGCGACAGCCTCACTTACGGCTACGGCATTCCGCGCCCCAAAATATGGACAACCCTGCTGGCGCGGCGCACGGGCATTGACGTGCGTAACTGCGGCATCAACGGAGATACCACGGGCGGCATGCTGGCCCGCTTTCACCAGCATGTGGTGCAGGCGGGCGCTGACGCGGTTCTGATAATGGGAGGGTTCAACGATCTGGCCCTGGGAACCGGGCTTGGAACCGTCAGGGCCAATATTTTTGCGCTGGTGCAGCAGAGCTTCAGCGCACGGGTGCGCCCGGTGCTGGGAGTGCCCATTCCCGTACATGCGCCCATAACCTTTCCCTTGCTGGGCAGCGTTGACCTGCCGCGCGCCTGTGCGGATTACGCCGTCCTGCACCAGTGGCTACGTGTGCTCGCTGAGGATTTTTCGCTGCAATGCGTGGATTTTTCGCAGACTTTTGCGAGTTTTTCCGGTCAGGATGACACAGAGGACGACAATGCCCCTGACAGGCTGTCTGCACTCTATACAGATGGCCTGCACCCAAGCGAAGCGGGCCACGAGCTGATGTCACAGCAGGCGGCCCGCATACTTGGCTGATTACAGATCGTCGTCTGCGTCGAAATGGAATTTGGGGGTGTGCACGACACTCCCTCGGCGGCTTACCTTGACCAGCACTTCGGTAACAAAGAGCGCATCATTGTTGGTGGTCCAGAAGTCGGTAATGTAGCGCTCGTGTGCGCCATTGTCGCAAAGATAGTTGTTTGAGGCGCACCAGCGTTGCAATTTGCGGTAGGTGCTGCCGATGGTTTCGTGCGAACCTATGTGGTAGCAGCTAGCCGCCAAGTACCCGCCATAATCCGTCATTTTGTCTTCCCCGCAGGGAAACACGGTTCTTTGCAGGAGTTTGACGGGCTGTTCCTCGTTTTGCACCCTGTTTTCGATGGATGAAAAATTGATGATGACCGGCCCGGTGATATTGTTACCTACCTCTTCAACATAATTTGTAAAATCAAGATTGATGATGGCAGATTTAATATCAAAAACAAAGGTCTGGTCCATAAAAAGCATGCGTTCCGGCGGAATATACTTCACAGAAACACTCTGCTGGCAGTTTTCCAGCACAATTTCCGCTTCGTGCAGCAGTTCAAGCCAGTCGCGCACAGATGTAAGCCGCAGGAACAACAGCTTTTCATCCTGCTGCAACAATTCAATCTTGCTCATGAATATTTTTCGCAGCGCGGAAAGCGAGGTATTGCTGCCCACTTCAAAAGCGGCGCGGATCTCGCTGAGGTTGAACCCCATCTGCTTGTAGTATTTC
>NZ_DASQOG010000127.1:0-6772 GCF_035644575.1 Desulfovibrio sp.
CACCTCTGTGGACTTATACAAAGCCCGTGCCAGAGGCACGTTTTCGCGAATGGGAATCCGGTTTTCGCGGGCTACTTCCTTGATTTTTTCGGCCAGATGGTCTGCGCCCTTGGCAAGCACGATGGGGGCGGGAGCTTCCGAGGTATTATAGCTCAGGGCCACGGCTATGTGCGTGGGGTTTGTGACCACCACATCCGCCTTGGGCACGTCGGCAAGCATGCGCTTGCTCATCATTTCCATCATTTTTCTGCGCTGTTGCCCCTTGACCACGGGGTCGCCATCAGCCTGTTTCAGCTCGTCCTTCACTTCCGACTTGGTCATCTTCATGCCTTCGTTATAGGCATAGCGAGACTGCCATACGTCAAAAATAGCAATGGCAATGATGGGCAGCAGCGCGTAGCAGGTCAGCTTGAAAGCCATTTGCAGCATGTAGGTCGCCACGCCCTCGGTGCTGGCGTAGTACATGGGCAGAAAATTCTGATGTTCCTTGAAGATGATCCAGCCGGGGATGATGCCGAGAACAAGAGAAAACAGCAGGCTCTTGATGGTGCGCAGGGCTGTTTGCGGCGATGCCAGCATCTGCTTGAGGCCCTGGATTATGTTGAAGCGCTTCAACGTGGGTCGCATCGCCTTGGTTGTCCAGAGTTTGCCAACCTGTAAGCGCTGCGCCAGAAAGGCCAGAAAACCCAAGGTCAGCAGGATGGGCATGATCATGCGGGCAATTTCAAGCGTGACGTCGATGCTGAGGCTGTAGACGTTTTCAGGGTTGGGATCGAACTCCCACGAATGGCTGAGAAAGTGGCGGAACAGGCGCTTGATGTTGTCGGCCATGGGGCCGATCCATGCATAAAGAATACACAAGCCCCCCAGCAGGCTCACTGCCTTGCCCAGTTCTGGCGCTTTGGGAACATTGCCCTCCTCACGCTGCTTGCTGACGCGTTTTGGAGTGGCTTTTTCTGTTCTGCTTGGATCTTCCTGCGAACCGAACATGCTCTTACCGCCTGGTTGGGTTGACGCTGCTAAGCGCTTTGCCCTGGCAATAGCAAAAAATATGCCCGTCAGAGAACTGGCGGGCATATCAGATCAGGGCGCAACGGTCATTGGGCGCATGGAGTTTCCTCCGCGTGCGCGTCAGCTGTTGCGAGCTGTTTGAAATCAGGGAGTTTGCTGATCCTCTTCCTCCTGCCACCACCAGCGGGCGCGCTGGCAGAGCAGGTCAATATCGCCAGCGGCGGCGAGGTTGAGCATCTGTCGGTATTGGCGCACAGCTTCGTAGCTGTAGGGGTTGGCCTCAAACAGGCCAGCGAACATGCGAGCGTCTTCTGTCAGCATTTTGCGGGCCGCGTTCTGGCGGCGGCGGAACGAAGGCGTAAGAAAGGGCAGCAGGTCCTCATGCTCCGCCAGCAGGGCAAAGTACGCCAGGCTGGTGATGAAGTTCATGTTCTGGATGCTGGCCATGGCCTTGTCGTGCTTTTCGGCGGTGGTGCAGAAAACACGGCAGCCAAGGGCTGTAAAAAAGCCCGAGGCCAGTTCCACGTGATCCTGCCCCGCATGGCCCCCCGGCACAATGGCCACGGGCTGGTCTGCCTGCGGATCCGGCTTGGGGCCAAAGAGGGGATGCGTGCCCACTACTGGCCCGGCCCAGGCCTTTTCCATCTGTTGCAGCGGAATTTCCTTGACGGAGGTTATGTCCGCCAGCACCGCCCCAAGGGGCAGATGCGGGCAGACTGTAGCAATAACCTCGCTGAAAACAGCGGCAGGAACGCAAATAATGGCCAGCTCGGCCCCCGCGCAGGCGGGAGCCAGAACTTCGGGAGTCAGGGGCACGTCCACGCCCGCCACGCTCAGCCCTGCCGACTCGGCGCGAGCCAGCAGCATGGTGCCCATGCGGCCAGTGGAGCCAACAATGACGGTTTTTACGGGATTGCGCGGGTAGAAGCCGGTAAAGCCGTCAAATCCATCCTCCGCAGCGGATTCCCCGCCGTTATGGGCGGCAGGAGTGCCATTGCTGCCTTGATTGCCGTTCATGCCAGTTGCTCCCAGATATTCCAGAATTGCGGAAAGGATTTGCGCACCACGAGCGGGTCGTCCAGCAGGCCGCGTACGTTTGTTTCAGGCTGGCGCAGTCCCAGCAGGGCCAGAGACATGGCGATGCGGTGGTCGTTGTGGGCCGAGAGGGAAACGCCCTCGGGCAAGCGCGGACAGTCCGGCTTGCCGTTGCCGCGTCCGGCCAGACCGTGAATGAGCATGCCGTCGGAAAGCTGGTCAATGACCACCCCAGCCTTGGCAAGCTCCTGCGCCGGGGCGCTGATGCGATCCGATTCTTTATAACGCAGATGGGCCACATTGCTGATGCGCGTGGAACCCTGCGCAAAGGCGGCCAGCACGGCTACAGTGGGCACGAGGTCGGGGCAGTCGCCCATGTCCAGCTCCACGCCATGAAGGGCGGAGGGGTACACGGTGACGGAATCTTCCGTCATGGTCATGCGCGCGCCCATGCGCTGCAAAATGCCCAGCATGGCGCGGTCGCCCTGCAGGGAATCCGCGCGCAAACCTTCAACCCTCACGGGCTTGAGGCCCAGTGCGCCAGCTGCAAGCAGATAGGACGCGCCAGACCAGTCGCCTTCAACGGTGTAGTTGCCCGCGCGGTACGCGCCGGGATGGACTGTCACGCGCAGGCAGCCGGGATGCGCGGCCTTGAGTTCGCGCCATGCGCCAGGAGGCAGCATTTCCCACGGGGCATCAGCCGCGTCGCGGGTTTCCACGTCAAAGCGGATGCCGTAGTCGGTCAGGCATTGCAGGGTCAGCCCCACATAGGGCCAGGACACGGCTTTCTGCCCGCCAAGCGTTACGGACAGAGGCGCAGGCCCCATGGGGGCCGCCAGCAGCAGACCCGAAAAATACTGGCTCGAAATATCCATGCCCAGCGTCACCTCGCCCCCGCACAGGGCAGGGGTGAGGCCCTTGGCGTGCAGCACCAGCGGCGGGCAGTCGGGCTTGCCCTCAAATGTGACGGCAAGGCCCAGTTTTTTGAGGGCGTCGGTCAGTTCTTCGATGGGGCGTTCGTGCATGCGCGGTGCGCCGTGTATGCGAAATTCGCCCTCGCCAGCGGCCAGCACTGCGGTGAGCAGCCGACATGTGGTGCCGGATTCTTCCACATCGCAGGAAAGGGGATCGCCCGTAGCGCCGCTGCGGGGCTTGCCGCCCATGCCCACCACGCGCCACGCGCCGGAGGCCTGGGTGCTTTCGGGCAGGGTTTCCATGCTCGCCCCGGCTCCGCACAGGATGGCGCGGGTGCGTTCGAGGTCCCGGCTTTCAAGGGTATGCCGCACGGTGGAAACACCCTGCGCCAGCGCCGCGCCAATAAGATAGCGGTGCGAAACAGATTTTGAAGCGGGTGCGGTAACGCTTGCCGTGGCCTGCTTTTCGGCCTCGGTGATGATAATGGTGCTCTGGCTCATGAGGCTGGCTGCTCCGGTGTTTCCGAGTGGAGGTCAAGACGGTCCAGTTGCGGCCCTGTGGGGTAGCTGCCCAGTATGCGGAAGCTCGTGCAGACTTCGTGCAGTTTTTCCAGCAGGGGGGCGTAGCGGGGATCTTCCAGATCGCTTTCCACATCGGCAAAGAATACGTATTTCCAGCGCTGACCGCGCAGGGGGCGCGATTCCAGCTTGCGCATGTTGATGCCGTTGCTTGCCAGCAGGTCAAGCACGCTTGAGAGCGCGCCCGCCTTGTCTGCCGTGGTGAACAGCAGCGAGGTCTTGTCCGCGCCGGTATGGCCGGGCTGCGGGCCGCCCGTGCGGCTGCCCGAGCGCGCGTCGCCGGGGCCGATGATCACAAAGCGCGTCCAGTTGCCGGGCTCGTCCTCAATGCGGCGGGCCAGAACGGCAATGCCCATGAGGTCGGCCAGCTTGCCGTGACCAATGGCGGCGGCGTCTTCCTTGCCAGCGGCGTACTGGGCGGCGGCGGCGGTGGATTCCACCGGCACAAGGCCTGCGCCGGGCAGATGGGCGCGCAGCCACGCGCCGCACTGGGCCAGAGGCTGGGGGTGGGAATACACGGTGCGCACGGCGGCCAGCGAGGGCGCGTTGCTCAGCAGACAGTGCGAAATGCGTGAAAACAGCTCGGCCTGAATATGCACGTCGTACTTGAGGAACAGGTCAAAGCTCACGCCCACGGTTCCCTGAAGGGAATTTTCCAGCGGCACCACGCCGAGCTCGCACTGACCGGAAGCCACTTCCTGAAAGACCTGCGTAATATCGTTGCAGGGGCGGAACTGGGCGGCATGGCCCAGATACTCCACGCCCGCAAAGTAGGAAAACGTGCCTTCCGGGCCGAGATAGGCCACATTCTGGGGCCGCTGCAAGGAGCGGGAAGAAGAAAATATCTCGCGCCAGATGGCCCGCAGATGATCCTCCGGCAGGGGGCCGGGGTTGCGCGTTGCCAGACTGTCCAGCACTTCCTTCTCCCGCAGGGGCTTGAAGATAATGCCCGGAACGTCGGCCTTGATGCGTCCCACTTCGAGGCTCAGGGCCGCCCGCTGGTTGAAGAGCGTGAGCAGATCCTGATCCACGGCGTCAATCTCGTGCCGGATGGCGGCAAGGCGCGCGCCCGCCTCATCAGGAGAGGCTGCCTGACGGTCTGCTGCGGCTGCGGGGTGGCCCGTGGGCCAGTGGCTGTTGCTGTCGTCCATGCTTATATCTCCCGGATGTCTTCGCGGATGCGCATGCCAAAATGGCGACCGGCTTCGTCCAGGCGGCACAGCACGGTATCGCCGGGCTTCAGGCTCACCACGCTCACCGGCTCGCCGCCGGGGGTGGTCAGCCGGATGGTTTCGGCATTCTGCAAAAATACCGCGCCGGTTTTAACGCCGTCTTCGGTGGTAACCTGGGCTTCAACCAGCAGCATGGGGCGCACTTCAATCTTGACCCTGCCAAGGGTGGCAAGGCTGGTTTCGCCGTTGGCGTCCACGATCAGCACTTCCTGCCCCGCCTTGAATTCGCCAAGATAGGTGGTTTTGTCGCCGGGCAGGCGCACGTAGGCATGCACGGCTCCCGCATTGACCCTGAAGGGGCGGGCGGCGACATATTCGTTGCGTTCGGTTTCCGCATGCACAAGAAAGGTAAAGGCGCTGGAATTGCCCACCAGCATTCCCTGCCCCTTGCGCAGGATGGAGAGCGTATCGGCGCAGACTCGGTGCCCGAGGCCCACGGATTCCACACGGGTGATCACTGCGGGCAGCAGTTCTTCATGCCCTTGCGAAAGCTTGCACTGGCTGACAATGGTCTTGAGATCGGCCACGGCCTCTCTGGATACAACAATGCCCGCCACACCGTGTTCCAAAATTCCTGCGGCAAGGCGGGCCTCGTCCAGCGTAGCGGCCTCAGCCAGAACGCTGTCGCTCTGGGCCAGAAGGTTTTCCACAGGTATTACCTCCCAGCCGCGAGCCAGAACCACACGCTCGCCCTTGTGCAGCCGTTCGAGCACGGCTTCTTCGTCTGCCTTGACGTTGAGCGCCATCATGGCGGTATCTTCGGCAGTCCATACAGGGCAGCGCGAAAGACCGGAAACCTCTTCCACATGCTGGCGCGGCACAATAACGCCGTCCACGCCGGATTCCAGCGCCAGGGTCACATCGCCCTTGTCAAAAGGAACGCAGTTGAAATAGATGCGGGACATGCGGCTTACTCTCCTACAATTTCCATGGCCTGATCCACGGAAACGTTGTCGTGCACGATGGCGCGCAGGGCTTTGACCAGGGCAACGCGGTTGGGATGCTGGAAGACGTTGCGGCCCACGGAAATACCCGCGCCGCCAGCACTCAGCGAATCCTGAACCATCTGGAGTATCTGGCGGGTGGAATCCATGCGTTCGCCACCGGCGATAACCACGGGCACGCAACAGGCGGCCACGACTTCAGAGAAGCTTTCCGCATCGCCGGTGTAGGGCACCTTGACGATGTCCGCGCCCAGCTCAACGCCCACGCGAGCGCAATGGGCCACAACGTCCTTGGCGTAACCGTTCTGAATCTGCGGGCCGCGCGCGTACATCATGGCCAGCAGCGGAATGCCCCAGTTGTCGCACGATTCGGCCACCCGGCCCAGATCTGCCAGCATGAGGCGTTCATTGGGGTCGCCCAGGTTGACGTGTACCGAAACGCAGTCCGCGCCGTGCTTGATGGCTTCTTCAACCGTACCCACGAGGGTTTTGGTGTTGCCGAGGGGCGAAAGAGCGGTGGAGGCGGAGAGGTGGATGATAAGGCCGATGTCGCTGCCCGCGTTGCGGTGCCCGCAACGTACAAGGCCCTTGTGCATGAGTACTGCGTCCGCGCCGCCCGTGGCCATGTCGTTGACGGTGTCGCGCATGTCCACCAGACCTTCAACAGCGCCGATGGTCACGCCGTGATCCATGGGAACAATGATGGTACGGCCATTTGTGCGGTTGATGATGCGTTCCAGGCGGATTTTTTTTCCAAGGTACATGGGCTCGCTCCTTTCAGTCTGCTGCTTTAAGGTGACCCGCATGAGGCGGGGTTTGCCGCATCTTTTCCGGCGGCCCATACAAAAAAAGGGCCGCTGGCTTGTTGCCTGCGGCCCGTTGAACTTTCTAACTTTTACGCGTCAGCAAAGCTCCCGACCACAGGCTCCGGTAAAGTACGCAAAATAATACCAGCTAAAGATGCCGGCGGCGTAGGAGGAGGTGTGGTTGGAAGAAATGCGCTGCATGAAAGTATCCTTAAAATTTTCTAGGTAAAAAGCTACGCGGCATGCAAAAG
>NZ_DASQOG010000128.1:0-34636 GCF_035644575.1 Desulfovibrio sp.
CTCTGCGCCTTGATTCTTTTGCGGATTCATGTATCAAAACTCCTTAGGGAGGCGGAACCGCCGTAGTTTTTCCGCGCGTTTGCCCTGCGCGTTCCATGATCGGCGGAGCTGGACGGAAGCTTTTTTCTTAGGCCAGAATCAACCCCTCTGTCAAAACAAATATCCTCTGGTCATGCGGCCTGCGCGGCCCCGGCCAATACAATAAGGAGTATGCATGACGCCTGCAGAAGAAATGTCGCGCCTTGGCGCGCGGGCAAAGGAAGCGGCCAGGGCCATAGCCAAGGCCCACCCCGATGCCAAAACGCAAGCCCTGCTTGGGCTGGCGCAACTGCTGCAGGAGCGGGAGGCCGAAATTCTGGCCGCCAATGCGGAAGACCTTACCGCGGCCCGTGCCGCCGGGCAGGATGCCCCCCGCCTTGACCGCTTGACGCTTACCCCCGCCATTATGGATGAAATGCGTGCAGCCTGCCGCCACGTGGCCAATCTGCCCGACCCCGTAGGTGCTACGGAACGCCAGTGGCAGCGCCCCAATGGATTGCTTGTGGGCCGTATGCGCGTGCCGCTGGGCGTGATCGCCATGATCTACGAGGCGCGCCCCAATGTGACCATCGATGCCGCCATTTTGTGCATCAAGGCGGGCAATGCGGTTATTCTGCGCGGCGGCAGCGAGGCTTTGCGCTCCAACATTGCCCTTGCCAAGGCCCTGTGCGATGCGCTGGCCCAGGCGGGACTGCCCGCCGATGCCGCCCAGCTTGTATCCATTCCCGGACACGAGGCCGTCAACGCCCTGTGCAAGCTCGACCGCTATATTGATGTTATAATTCCGCGCGGCGGCGAGGGCCTTGTGCGCGCCGTGACCGAGGCTGCCACCATGCCCGTGCTTAAGCACTTCAAGGGCGTGTGCCACGCTTATATTGATGCGGATGCCGATCTGGACGCAGCGGCGGAGATTGTTTTTAACGGCAAGGTGCAGCGCCCCGGCGTGTGCAACGCGCTGGAATGCCTGCTGGTGCACCGCGGCGTGGCCAAGGATTTTCTGCCCAAGGTGGCGGCAAAGCTTGGTGCCGCCGGGGTGGAATTTCGCGCCTGCCCGCAATCGCTGCCCCTGCTTGGCGCAACTGCCGTTGCTCAGCAGCCTGATGATCTCGGGCAGGAATTTCATGCTCTGGTGCTTGCCGTGTGCGTGGTGGAAAGTATGGATGCCGCGCTGGATCACATTGCCCGCTACGGCTCAAATCACACGGAAATCATCTGCACCAACAACCACGAGCATGCCATGCGCTTTTTGCGCGAGGCGGATGCTTCCATGGTGGCGGTCAATGCTTCGAGCCGGTTCAACGACGGCGGGCAGCTTGGCCTTGGCGCGGAAATAGGCATTTCTACCTCAAAGCTGCATGCCTACGGCCCCATGGGCGTGGACGAACTGACCACCACCAAGTTTGTGGTGCTTGGCCAGGGGCAGGTGCGCGTATAGATGGCGGAAGCGGCGTCCCCCCCGCCGGGCCGGGCCATTCTTGGCGGCAGTTTTAACCCGCCCCACGTGGGACATCTGCGGCTGGCCATTGAGGCCCGCGAGGCCTTGGGCGATCTTGTGCAGGGCGTGGATATGGTGCCTTGCGCCGTGCCGCCGCACAAGGTGCAGAGCGCCATGCTGCCCTTTGATCTGCGCGCCCGGATGGTGGAAGCCTGCGCTCAGGGCTTGCCCTGGCTGCGCTGCAACCGGATGGAGGCTCAGCGTCAGGGGCCGTCGTATACGTGGGATACGCTTTGCGCCTACCGTGAGACAGAGCCGGGTACGGATCTGTATTTTATTCTGGGCAGCCCGGATTTCGCCTTGCTCTCCACATGGCATAAGGGGCTGGATTTGCCCCGGCTGTGTCATTTTGTGGTTGTGCCCCGCAAGGGGCATACCTCTGCCGATTTTATCACCGCCGCAAAAAACATGTGGCCCGATGCCGCAGAGCGTGCTCCATTGTTACCGGCCTGCCCGTGTATGACCTTGCCGGGGGGCGGGCTGGCGCATTTTCTTTCTGTGCCGTGGCTGGCGGTGAGCGCCTCTCGGGTGCGACAGCTCTGGCTGACGGGCCGCAATGTGGATTTTCTTGTGCCGGATGCGGCCTTGCAGATTTTGCGAAACAACGTTCAAACAGTGCGGCATCACTGGCTGGAGGACGGCTCGGCATGCTGACAACTGCTCCCAAAGAAATCAGGGAAAATATCGCCCGTGCAATGGGCTATCTGCGGCGTGATGAAGTTGAGCGCGCCCTTGTGACCATGAGTGAAGCGCTGCGGCTTCTGGCCGGGGTAAAGCTGATGCGTTCCGCAAGGGCGGAACTGGATATCCAGATCGGGGAATTCTTGGGAGGCATTGTGCGCCATAGCGCGCTGCAACCGCTGCTTGATCCCGGCAATACGGGTAAACCGCGCAGCATCACCCTGCAAGCGGGCAAGGAAGCAACGCTTTCAACCGTGCTGGATGGGCTGGCCAAAATTCTGGAAACTGCGGCGGAGCAGGCTGTGCAGCAGGAGGCGGAGGCCCGGCTGGAGCGGAAAAAGCAGCTCATCAGCAGCGGGCTCGATTTTTTGCGCGAGGGGCAGGTCGCCAAGGGGCGCGCCTTTTTGAAGCGCATAGTGGAAGAGTTTGGCGACGAGGAAGGCATCCGCCTGCAAATGGGCCAAATTTTTGCCGCTGCCGGGCTGTTTGCCGAAGCCGCCGCTATGTATGAGGAAGCCATGACCATTCAGCCGCGCGAGGCCTCGGCCTACACCGGGGCAGTGGCCGCGTGGATGGAACTGCGGGAATACGAAAAGGCCGAGGCGGTGTATCAGGCTGTGCTGCGCACTTTTGGCGGGCATGCCTCCACCTTTGGGAAAATGTCGAAGCTGTATCTTTTGTGGCATAAAAAGCAGGCTGCGGAAGATAACGCCCTGCGCGCCTTGCAGACAGACCCAGAGCAGGCTGACGCTCTGGAGGTTATGGCGGCGCTGGGCAAGCACTAGGAGTGGGCGCAGGCTGATGCCCTGAAGAACAGGCGGCGTTGACAGGCACTATGGGCGGGATTGCAGGATTTGCGTGAAGAACGCGACCAGAGCGATATCGCGGAATGGACACGCTGCCTTTTACCCCGGCAGGGCAGGGCTGGACGAAAACCTTGGTCTGCTTCCTGATCCCTCCTGGTCAGATGACCTGCTGTACTCGGTCTTGCGCCTATGCCCATGGGCCGTTCCCCTCAGGTCGCCAAGGGGGCTCTTAAATAAGGGGATTGCAGGCGACTTTAGCAGTTTTGAGGCAAAGCATAGCGGCGACGCGCCGTTGTGAAACAGAAGCATTGCCTTTCACCCAAAGATAGGCTATATACCGCCTTCGGCTGCAAGCGGGGCACCCAACGCCCTTTGTGGCCTGCGGAGAGGTAGCGAAGCGGCCGTAACGCGCTCGACTCGAAATCGAGTTAGGGGTTAATAGCTCCTACGTGGGTTCGAATCCCACCCTCTCCGCCATATGATGATTCAAGGAACTCCGAATTCGTCCGCTAGTCGTTGACAGTAGCCGAATTCGGAGTTTTACTTTGTCCGACGATGTCCGGTAAAAAACGCTCAAAGCCGAGCTTAAACCGGATACTGAGCCGGACATTTTTTATTTTGGCGTTTCCTATGTCCAAAAGATGTCCGGTCTAGGGAGGAAACGCTTATGGCTCTAAGCGATATGGCCATCAAAAAGGCCAAGCCCCGTGAGAAAATTTATACCCTCAAAGACGCAGATGGGCTTTATCTGGAGATAAAGCCTTCTGGCAAAAAGTATTGGCGTCTTCGTTACTGGATAGACTCCAAGGAAAATCGTCTTTCCCTCGGTGAATACCCCCTCATATCTCTGGCTGAAGCTCGTTCGCGCCGTGATGATAAGCGGCGCATGATTAAAGACGGCGTTGACCCTGTGGCGCTGGTGCGTGAGCAAAAAGCCGCCGTAGCTCCAGACAAGTTCTTTGAGTCTGTAGCGCGTGAGTGGGCGCAGAAAAACGCCCATAGGTGGACAGAAGGCCACGCGGAATTGAATCTTCGGCGTCTGGAGATGAATATTTTTCCCTACATCGGAGGGAAACCCATTGGGGAAATATCCGCGCCGGAACTTTTGGAATGCCTTCGCCGCATTGAAGCCAGAGGTGCTCTTGAGGTAACGCGCCGGGTGCGCGGGCTTTGCTCCATGATTTTTCGTTATGCCATTGCCACAGGCAAGGCAGAGCGGGACGTTGCTGCCGACCTCATAGGTGCTTGCGCGACACCCAAGAAGCAGCACCGACCTACCATTACGGATCCGCAAGAAGTTGGTAGACTCATGCAAGCCATAGACGGCTGTGCAGCCTCGGCAATCGTGTATTGCGCCCTGCGTCTGGCCCCTTTGGTTTTTGTGCGCCCTGGTGAATTGCGTAACGCAGAGTGGAGCGAGTTCAATCTGGAAGCCGCCGAATGGCGCATTCCAGCGCATAAAACCAAAATGCGTTCTTTGCATATAGTGCCGCTCTCAACCCAAGCCCTGAATATTCTCTACGAATTGCAGCCGCTCACCGGGGATGGAAAATACCTCTTTCCTTCTATGCGAACGGCATCCCGCCCAATGTCTAACAATACCATTAACGTGGCGTTGCGCCGGATTGGATACGCCAAGGAAGAAATATGTGGGCATGGCTTTAGGGCGATGGCTTCAACCCTGCTCAATGAACTTGGCTGGAACAGGGATGCTATAGAGCGCCAGCTTGCCCACGGTGAGCGCAATAAAATTCGGGCGGCATATAATCATGCGGAGTTTTTGCCGGAACGGCGGCTGATGATGCAAGCATGGGCTGATTATTTAGAACAACTCAAAGAGGTGCGCAAATGAGCATGTTTAAGCAGATTGAAGGGCGTTATGATTTTGATGATTTTATGACTCTGCCAGAGCTGTTGCTTCGTTGGCCTTCTGACCCACATTTCAAAATAACGTATGCCGTGTATAATCGCCAGCTGCATACATATTATGTGGAAGAAATATTCACCTCAAAAGACGGCACCACGGAGTTGGAGATTAGCGATGCCACAGATGGTTTTACAGTCTGTGTTTCATCTTTTATGCATGACTCATGGCGCATCCTGTTTGAGCGTGAAGAAATTTTAAATATTGAAGCAAAAAACAGAGACTTTACAAAGAAAAAAGAGATTAATAAAACATCGTATCAAATGTCTTGCACTAGAGAAAATGTTGAGCAGCTTGCGGCTTTAACATTATATCTGATTTGCAAATTTAACAGCCCTAAACTGGGTGTAGAAATAAATGATTATCTAATGCGCATGGCGACAGCCCGCAAAGAGGAAACATCTGAATGTCCATCTGGTGCCGTTGAGAGCTGGAGGATTGAGAACGCAAAGTTATGGAAATTATATAATGAGATGGCAAAACGGAAGATTGCAAAGAAAAATGAGTATGATGTCGATGCTATCAAGGTATATGCCAAATCTCTTTTGAATGAAGGTGAGGAATTTTATGAGGTCGTGAGGAAGATATATATTAAATATATTAATCTCACTGCGGCCCAGCTGGGGAAGATTTTTCCATACGAAGAAGGTGTAATAGTGCATCATACTGGAATGCAAAGCAGGTGGAAAAAGCTCAAAAAAGACCTGTTAGCTATGTATCCAGAGTTGATAGATGAAGACGCTGTGAAGAAAAAGTCTGTCAAAAGGCTATGAGTGATAATGTCTATATATACTTTGATGCAGTGTTTTAAACTTTGAATCTCCTAAGTTATTATCCTTAGGGGCTGTATATTTTACGCTTGCTGAAGTTTATGCGGAGGTAGATAAAATTACAAATGATGATTGTTTTGACTTTGTGAAGCAGAATGTTCTGACTAAATATACTGGGGCAACATTCCTTTTGGATATTGTTTCGAAAAAAAATCGTTCAGTGGCTTGGGGATTCTCAGTCAGGTGCAGTCTTACAGTCAGATTCACAGCATGACAGGGATATTATAAATGCACTATGTGGGTATCCTATCCCCCTAACCAACGGATTTAAATGCATTTGGATTGACCAGCCCCGTTTTTTTGTCCCGGGCTAAATGTTAGTGGTAGATTTTTTGTGGCTCTGCTTCTGCCGCCTGTTTGGCCGATAGTCCTGTCGGAGGTGAGATTGGTCCCATTTATGCTCTTTTGGGAGGGGTGAAAACTGTCAATGGGGCAGGAGTTCTGCCGGTAAGGGAGCAATGTGGCCTACTGAGGTTGTAGTGCGTGCTGGCGCCAGCTTTCGATAACAACTCCGGCTTCCTATAACGTCATAACCACTCGTCGCCCTACGGTTTGTCCCGTAGCTTGCCGGTAAAACTTTCGCATAACCATTTTCCCAAGGGCTGCCCGGTTCAATGTGCTGCGTCTACACAGACAGATTTTCCAACCATTCTTTTAAAACTAACTCTACGAATTCTGGACCGCTGGCCGAGCGTATGTTATCTGGTCTGCCATGCATCAAAAAATCTGCCAAAACGTGCTTTACTTGATTAGCACGAATTGTGCGGACCACCTGATGGCACGGTAATCTCTAATTAATAAAATTACTCCAGAGTGAAATGCCAGACTAGTCAATACTTCTTGCAATCTGTATGTATTTAATTGGTGACATTATATTGTGAGAGGGTAAAATTCACCCCAGTGATCTCAGCAACGATATGTAGAAGCTTTGGCGATTCGGTTTGCATGCATAACCAGCTTAAGTCTGCTAAGGACGCGATTGGTAAATTACATAGTAACTGCTTGGCATTTTGTTTATCAAACAAAATGTCAGATAACGTCAGCATTAACGACTTACTGAAACGCTTAGATTGAAAGACCCGAGCCATAGCCAGCCAGACTCGCATCGTGGATGTTTGAAGTCCACTGAGCCGCACTATCCTTTCATAAAATTCATTTTCAATACCGGGACCCACATGTTGCAGAAAATTTCGATTCCCTTTCAATTTTTTTAACATCTGTAGGTATGCCAGCGCGGCGTCAGGATTACGATCGAATAGGTTGAGTAGAAAATGCCGATCATCTATTCGTCCAAAAAGTTCAGGATTTATTTTACGCTCAAGGGAATTCATAATATTCGGTTCGTCACATAACTCGTTCAAAATGTGCAGATACGTCAATACCCCTTCAGGATTACTTTTATTTAATTCCGTCAGGTCGCGTGGGGTTAATAATTGGTTGAATACGTCTATATCCGGTACGCTGTGGAGGTACTGCAAGCAGTTCAGCTCATGCAGAATTAGCAAATATGTAAACGTTCTCTTGGAATTATATCTGGGATTCTCGACAAAAGTATCCGAGCGGCCTAATAGCTCGCAGACCTCTCGTCCCCAGTTGCGTTGGAAAAGCATTTTAAAATTTTTTATTTCTTTAAATTCACGCAATATTCTCAGATAAGAAAGTGCCATTTCTGGGTTATCTTTGATAAGATCAAGCATTAGTTGAGGAACAAATTTTTTTTCGAACAACGAAGTATAAGCATCGCTTCGACCAAAAAGACGGCCGACTCCCTCTGACTCACTAACATCTTTCAATAACCGAAGCCATTCACCCAGCTCAGTATGTTTCGGATAATCCTTTTCATACCTGAAAATTTTAAGAAAGTCCGATTCGATCAAAAAACGAAGAAAGTCATGAATCCAATCGTAGTCTTGTAACTCTCTTGCGAGAGTGAAAAGAATTCGTGCCGACCTTGGATCATGGTGCGCAATTTCACCTACAAGCCTTGGATTCAACCAAAGTGGATGCATACCAAAGGACCCTCGATACCTAAGCCTAACGTAAGGATTTTTTCTTATTGACCTAAAAATTAAAATGCAAATATACTCTAACTGATCTTTGCGACCAGAATTCAAGGCTATGCGAAGAGTATCCTCCGCGTGTTCAAAAAAATCACGCGCATCGAAATTCGAATCATTTGCCAAAACTACTAATTTCGGAATTGCGTAAAACAAGCCAAGATCTAACTCTTCTGAACTCAACACATTACCTATTCTGCTCAAACTCTGCTTTGAACCGGAAGAGGCGTCAAACACGCATAATCCTGTTATGCCGGAAGTAGCGTTGTCTCCCAATGACAGTGCCACATTAAAAAGCTCTTGGACTCTACTTTTGGACTCTTCAGCTTGAAATTTTTTTCTGGCTTTTATTGTAATCTTTGAATTTGCCCTTTCAGCAAGCATTACTGCCGTCAATCCGTTTAGATTTCCCAGTGAAAACCAGGAACGCCAGATGTGAATAAGACGATCCCATGGTCGAGTCCCATCCTCATGGCTTGTAACATCACATTCGTCAAAGATAAACGGATACTTACCCGACACGAGTCTTAGCAAAATAAGGTTTATGCTATAAATAGCTATATGGCCGATCAAAGGATGGCCGTCAAACGGAACTCTATACCCCTCCTGAGCTGTCTCTTTTCGCATGATTTGTGGCATTTCACGCTTATTCAACATCCTCATGATTTGATTCAGAAGAATTTTTTCAAGGGTTTCAACAAAATCATCCTCAGTTAGCCCGTAATCTTTCAGTACATGCGGAATCCATTCCCGAATCATTTCCATGATAACAGGTCTGGTAAAAAGTGGGGTATATACTAAGCTGGCAAACCAATCCCGTTCAAATCCATCTGCGGTTCCCATCATCTTATCTATCATTGGCCTAAAAGCTTCATTGTCATCTGCAGCTCTAAGCGTCTGCACTTGAGCTACTGCACGTCGAATAATGAAGTCAGCAGTTAAGAATTCACCAAAAGTATTGTGCAGAAATTCAAACGCTGCAGTTTCCTCATGTGTATCCTCTGCACCACTTAAGTGCATAGCCTTTGACTTATGAACAAAGAAAAAACTTCCTAATAACAGATCAGCCTGGCTTAAATATTTTCCTGCACTCCGCGAAACTGTTCGCTCAAGTTTAAAAAAAGCCAAATCTTCGTCAAGCTCCGTTGATAAGATGTGAACTTTCCTCCTATTATACATACCAAGAGCTGCAACACCCAGACGTTGCATTTCTTTCAACAGAGATTTTTCGCGTTCTTTAGGATTTGCGTCAGTAAAATTTTTTTCTTTCCCACGCTCACGTTCAACAAAACGCCTGAGCAAGCTGTCGTAAAGCTTCGTTCGGTCAAGGCCTTTAATAGCTCGCAGTTGATTTCCGTGTGAGTCATACAAGGCAAGCATCAATAAAAGAAGAGGTTGCCCAGCTAAATTTAGAATTTTCTCTGCCCCAACTTCCTTTTCACTCGGCAAAGTAAATTTTTCAATATTGGCATCGCGAAAATAGTTCGAATTGGCCGTATTCCAAATCTTCGACCAACATTCTCGCTGAGATCGGTCAAACTCAAGAAGTCGAATAATCGTTGATCCAACAGGTACAGCAGCTTTATCAATAAGAGTCACGCGGCTAGTGATAATGATTCTCAACGGCCTGCCTTGCTCAGCTTCGCGCTCCTGAAACCGTTGTGCGTCTTTAATATAACTGGCGAAAACCTGCCCACTCGCTTGGAGTAATTCATCATATCCGTCTAGGATTACGAGAGGGGGGCAGTTCTTAAAAAGTGCACTTAGCTTGATCCATGAATCAAAACCAACCCGTGTAATCCGTCTTATAGTGTCCTCAACTTGAGTTACGATATCAGCATCTGCATTGACTTCGCGTAGGGGGACACGGATTGCCGAAAATTGTTTCGACATCAGTTGAGCTGACAATATCTTAGTAAGCAGCGATTTCCCACTCCCAGGGTGACCTAATATGAGCAACGGCGCTTCAGTACTATATGGCGAACTCAGATAGCTCAATAAAAAGGCACCAAGGTCATTACGTCGCGGTAGTCCCCTCCAGGTTGATTCATCTTCAAGGCGTCTGGACTTCCCTGCTTGGCGAAGTACACGAAAAGATTGAGGAACAAAGGCATCACAGACGCGAGGAAATGTCAGTCGTGGCAAATCCTGGAGATCACTTTCCCTATCTTCAATTATTGGTTCATTGATTCGCGCCTGATAGTGTTTGTTTAAACTCTCTGAGATGTCTGTAGCCTGTTGCATGTCGAATATATGAGGTATGCTCAAAACTGCTTCCCGCAGTTTATTAAATCCAATATCAATTGTAGTCTCTGATACAGTGCTGAGTTTGACGTGGAGCTTGACATACTCAGACAATTCCCCAATCAGCGCCTTTGTTCCTCTATGAGCCTGCAGATTCGCCCATACTGCAAAATCTTCATATTTTCTAGCTAACTCGAAGTACTGTGCCTCAAAACGCGTTGCTGTCTTTTTCTCAATTTTCTCTATCCCGGACAAAAGAATAACTTTC
The DNA here is from genome assembly GCF_035644575.1 of Desulfovibrio sp. Taxonomy (GTDB): domain Bacteria; phylum Desulfobacterota; class Desulfovibrionia; order Desulfovibrionales; family Desulfovibrionaceae; genus Desulfovibrio. The sequence continues at coordinate 10,345 of NZ_DASQOG010000128.1, forward strand.
TTCTCTTCATCTGCCTTGTCCCAGAATGCTAGCTTTTGGACAAAGTCAAGAAAACCTGACCCCATTTGTTTCCATAGTTTCTCTTGCCGCTTGCACTGGTCATTCAATGACTCTGTTGGATGAGGAAATGAAAAGGGATAGAGAGATACTGGAGCATCATCTACATCCTCAATCTCAACCTCACATTTTTTTAAAGCAATTTTTTCTACCGTGCTTTTAACTAAAAACGCTTTTTCGGCGTCAAGTATCGAAATCTCTTTGCGAAGTACGTCTGGAATTATCGCGTCCAGAGCATCAAAGAAAGATGTAAAGACAAGTAGTCCGTAAGCTGTACGCATCGTCTCGTAACGTAGTACGTAATCCTCATCTTTTTTCTTTGTGAATCTTTCGAATACATACTTACCAATTTTGATGACTTCATTTTTAGCGGCAATCAACGGAAGGATAGCTGCTGCTTGAGGCCCTAAAACAACCGGTGAACAAACCAAGGCAAGCCCAAGTAGATTATCAACAGCTTTAATTAGTTCGGGATCATTTTTTTCTTGCTTTTTAATCGTGGCACAGACTGATTTAAACGTTAATTCTAGACTCATAATAATATTATCCTCTGGATAAGGACCAATTGGGGTTATTCAAGGGAGGAAAATAGCATGTGTTACTTTTAGCAAACTTGCTAAAATTTGCCTTGCCCATACTGAATCTATGAGAAAGGCACTGAAAATCCATCACAAATGCTTAGCTCAGACGAATACTACGCAACGTTCTATTTGATATCATGCAAGTTAATATATTGAAAGGGATATTGACCAGCCCCGTTTTTTTGTATCAGATTAAATGCTAGTGCTAGTTTTTTGGGCGCTGCTTCTGCCGCCTGCATGGCCGATAGTTCTGTCGGAGGCGAAATTGGTCCCATTTCTCCTCTCTGGGGAGGGGTGAAAACTCTCAATGGGGCAAGAGGTCTGCCGTTAAGGGAGCGATGCTGTCTATGGAGGTTGTAGTGCTGGTGCTAGTTTTCGATAACCACTTCGGCTTCCTGTAAGTCATAAACACCAGCAATTCTGCAGCTTGTCTAGAAGCTTGCAGTTAAAACTTTCGCAGTAACCATTTTTCCGACGGCTGCCCAGTTCAATGTACTGCGTCTGCATAGACAGCTTTTCCAACCATTTTTTTTAAAGCTAATGCTACGAATTCTGGACCGTTGTCCGAGTGAATGTTATCTGGTCTGCCATGTGTCAAAAATAAAACTGCCAAAACGTGCATTACTTGCTTTGCACGATTTGTGGGGGCACATGTTGCGCCAAGCATTCACGGCTATATTGGGCCGTTCTGCTTTTTTTACCACTCGCGTCAGCGGGTGAGCTAGTCAATCCGCGCGTTCAGGGCGTTAAAGCGCCTTGCCACGCAGCCCTTTATCCGCCGGGTTGTTCATCCGGGCCGACTACGCCCACACGGGCACACCTGCGGCCCAGGCCATGCCCGGCTCTGCGGAGGCTCGCAGCCTTATGGGCCGGGGTACACAACCAAATCTGCGCCGCCTAGGGTGCGGCTGCAGTAGACAAAGGCTGCGCCGTGCGGATCCTTATTTTTGCGCTGGTCAAAATCTGGCTCGGGATCGGGCAGAAAACGCGTCCAGTCTTGCACTTGGTAGGACGCAAGCTCCAGGGCCTGTTGCAGCTGGCGGAGGACTCAAGGTGAGGGTGGATTGCGGATGTAGAGTTTATGGATAAGTGTGCCTGTGGCGGCATCGGTTTTTCCTTGCACGAATTTTTGACGGACAGCCTCCTTTGTCCGGTGGGCCTTGGCTTCAGCGGCGCGGATCTCGGCGTTTTTCCACCTGGGCGTTGACAGCTCCACCTTCAAGTCTAGCTAAGTCCTTTGACAGGTCTACTAGCTTCTCATGCCAACATCGGCCCATGTTCTCCAACATGGGCCGTTTTTATTATGGCTTTAGCCAGTTGAGCGCACCAGTGCGCGAAACAGAGAACCACCCGCTATGCGGGTGGAAATAATGTGTTATACACAAAAAACACCCTTCTTGTACGATGAAGTTGTTCAAGCCCATCGTAACATTTAAAGAAGGGTGTTTTTATTATGGGAACCAAGGCCCAAAGTTTAGCTCACACAAAGTGGCTGTGCAAGTATCATATCGTGTTCACGCCTAAGTATCGTCGAAAAATAATATTTGCTCAGTTGCGCGATAGTATAAAGGAGATTTTGCAGAGTCTTTGTAAGTACAAAGGAGTAGAGATTCTGGAAGGTCACTTGATGCCAGATCATATCCACATGCTGGTGAGTATCCCGCCAAAAATTAGTGTGTCGAGTTTTATGGGGTATCTAAAAGGAAAAAGTTCATTGATGATCTTCGATAACCACGCAAACCTTAAATATAAATTCGGCAACAGAAAGTTTTGGGCCGAGGGCTACTATGTCAGTACAGTTGGGCTGAATGAGGCAACGATCAAAAAATATATCCAGCAGCAAGAGAAGCATGACATTATGCAAGACAAGCTGAGTACGCGCGAATATCAAGACCCCTTCAAGGGGTAGCCAAAGCGACAACGGCACTGGGCTTGAACGCAGTGAAAGCTAGCGTCTTTAGGCGCAGCCGGTAACAGGCCCTTACAGGGCCAGAGCAAACCAACCGCTATGCGGGTGGTTTTGATTTATGGCGCGCCGGTTGGGGTTTTGTCGGCAGTTTTTGCATTTTTTGGGGGTTTGGCGCACAATTGCCAAGGATTGCATCACACCAAACTGCCGGGTAACACCGGAAAAGGGAAAGGGCTTTCATGAGCACAGCAGAAGCGCCGCGCCGCGCCATTTTTCTGGATCGCGACGGCACCCTGAATCACGACACGGGCTATATTCACCGCAAGGAAGACTGGCAGTGGCTGCCGGGCGTGGTTGAAACCCTCAGGCGTTTTCATGCCGTGGGGTATCTGCTTGTGGTGGTGAGCAATCAGTCGGGGCTGGCGCGCGGCATGTTCAGCGAGGACGATCTGCGCGCTCTGGAAGCATGGGTTAATGAAGACCTGGCGGCGCATAACGCCGTTATCGATGCCTGGTACTATTGCCCCCACCTGCCGGAGGTTACCGGCCCCTGCAATTGCCGCAAGCCAGAGCCGGGGCTTATCCTGCAAGCCGCCGCCGATCTGAATATTGATCTCGCGCGCTCCTGGATGATTGGCGACCGCGTGCGCGATATGCAGGCCGGGCTGGCCGCCGGGTGCAGTTGCGTGCTATTGCGGCCCCCGGTGGGCGCGTACGAAGATAACGTACCCGTGCCGGAAGGTGTAAAGGTGGTGCCGCATCTGCCCGCCGCCGGAGTGCATATTCTTGCGCCTGAGATGCGGGCGCACAGGCTCTCCCGTCTGCCTGGCGGCTGTGGCGCGCATTGTGGAGGAAGTCACGGTTCCGATGGCTCCGGGCTCTTCGGCAGCAGCGGCGGTTCTGGATGCGAGGGCGGGCCTGACAAGGCATAATTTTTATGTACAGGCAGGCTTGGCATTTTAGCCCTGTCGTGCCTGTAGATGCACAAGGCCCCAGTCTGACAGAATCTGCGTTGGGTGCAGTTCTTTCAGGCAAGGGCCTTTGCGCGAAATTTTAATACGTGGGGGGAGCGGCGTCAGTGTTGCAGGCAGCCGTGTGCCCGCATTTACCGTGCGGCAGGTCGCATCAGGTGTATTGCGGCTCGTTTTCCTTGATGATCTGAAAGGCCTTCATGGCCTTGATGGTGCCGGGCAGGCCCTGATACTTGGTCACTCCGGCAACCGTGCAGTTAAGCATGTCTTCGTGGTCGGTATCCAGCACGATAATGTCGCCCACCTGCATGCGCAGCAACTGGTTGCCCGTGATGGTGGTGCGGCCAAAATGCACCTTCATCTCCACCGGAGTTTCGAGCAGGCGCTCTTTAAGGCGCGCCACCCATGCGTGGTCAACTTCGAGGCGTTCGGTCTGAAAGCTCGCATGCAGCTTGGAGCGAATGGGTTCAATGGTGGCGTAGGGCAGGCAGATGATCATGGAGCCGAGCGCCGTATCCAGCTCGACCTCAAAGGTGATGACCACCACAACGTCGCTGGGGGGTACGATGGCGGCGAACTGCGGATTGATTTCGCTGCGCACCAGCTCAAGCTTTACGTCATGCACCGGCCGCCACGATTCTTCCATGTTCTCCAGCGCGATTTTGACAATCTTGTCCACCACGGCCTGTTCAATGCGCGTGAATTCGCGGCCCTCAACCTTGGGCTGGGAGCCAGCGCCGCCAAACACGTTTTCCACCAGAGCAAATACCAGACGCGAATCAACAACCATGATGGCATTGCCGCGCAGGGGATCCATTTTGAAAATATTGATGGAGGTGGGCACCGGCAGCGAGCGCATGAACTCGCCGAACTTGGTCATATCAATGGATATGGGGTTCAGTTCCACGCGTTTGCGCACAGCGTTTGAAAGGGCGTTGGTGCAAAGCCGTGAAAAGCGGTCGTTAACGATTTCAAGCACGGGCATGCGCCCGCGGATGATGCGATCCTGATTGGCAAGGTCAAAGGACACAATACCGGAATCGTCTTCCTGCGTTTCCGTTTCGTTTTCGATTTCCCCGCCGGAAAGCCCGCGCAGCAGGGCATCAACTTCGTCTTGCGCCAGAACTTTATTCATACCAGCCTCGGAACAGTCGTGAAAATGTGTGTTGCGGCGTGTTTTTCCGCACACGACCACGCAGTTGGAATATGCAAGATAAAGGCCAGTTTGACAAGCAGTACAGCGCCTTTTGCCAGATCAGCCGCCGCACGGCAGGGGAGTGCGCCACGCTTGCCTTTACCGGGCCTGTCAGGCACTCTTGACCCATGCTTGTACGTCTTTTTTCGGCCAGTGACCATGCCTTTGCAGGCCCGGGCGGCGTTGCTCCAGCCGCGCCAGTTGTAGCTATTGCCGCAAGGCCGGGGCAAAGCCTTTCACAGGCCATCTGGCTTTCGGGGTTGGTGCGCCCTTTGCCCCTGTGCGGCGGACTTGGGCGTTGCGGGCGCTGCCGTGTGCGTTTTGTGCGCCATGCGCCGCCATGCCTGCCTGCGGAGGAGGACGTTTTTTCCTCCTCGCAACTGGAGGCTGGCTGGCGTCTGGCCTGCCGCCGCCAGGTGCCCGACCCTGGCACCACTGCGGCGGAGGGCGCTGCCGTGCTTGATCTTGAGTTGCCGCCGGAGAATCTTGTTCTGCCTGCTGGAGCGCAAGCAGCAGGGCATTTGTCAGGCCGCGACAAGACGCAAAAGGATTTGGCGCTGGCTGTTGATCTTGGCACTACCTCCCTGTGCTGGAGGGCTCTTGATATGCAGGGCCGGGCAGTGGTTGAGGGGCGTACGCTCAATCCTCAGGCCGGTGCCGGGGCGGATGTCATGTCGCGCCTTGCCGTGGCGCGCGCGCCAGAAGGGCGGGCCGTTCTGGCCGGGCTTGCCCGGCGGCAACTGCTGGACATCATGGATTCGCTGGCGCAGGCGGGCGCGGGGCGGGTGACGCGGTTGTGTCTGGCTGCCAACACTGCCATGACGGATATTTTCCTAGACCGCGATGTGCAGGGCCTGTGCGCCGCTCCGTACAGGCTGACGCACAGCGGCGATGAAACACTTGCCCTGCCGGATTTTCCACCTCTCTATGTGCCGCCGCTGCCCGCGCCCTTTGTGGGCGGCGATGTGAGCGCGGGGCTGGCCGCCCTGCTGGAGGCGGAGGTTCCACGGCCCTTTGTGCTGGCCGACCTTGGCACCAACGGCGAACTTGCACTGGTAACCGAGACTGGACAGTTGTGGCTGACCAGCGTACCCCTTGGCCCGGCTCTGGAAGGTATTGGGCCAGAGTGCGGCCAGTTGGCCGGCCCCGGTGTGGTGACGGGTTTTACGCTCACGCCCCTGGGGCTTGCTGCGCAGTTTTATGAAAGCGCGTCCCCGGATGCAGAAGATACAGCGGATGTGGCGCGTCATCATAGGGCGCAGGGATCTGCTTGCCCCTGCCCTGCATGCCAGAGCGCAAATGCGGGGCAGAACCCAGCTGGTTCAACGACAGGCCTTGGAGCTGGAGGAACTGTTGCGCGCGGCATAAGCGCCACAGGATACTTGTCCCTGCTGGCCTTGTTGCTGCGCGCGGGTGTTCTGCGCACCGACGGGCAGTTTGTGGCAAATCCGGTCATGCCGCTGGCGCGCAAGCTGGCTGCCGGACTTGAGCAGCCCCATCCGGCATCAGCCCCCCCCGCACCCGGCCTGCCCCGCTCAGGCGCGAGGCTGCGCCTGCCGCATGGCCTGTGGCTTGCCGCCGCTGATGTGGAGGCCCTGTTGCAGGTCAAGGCTGCCTTTGCTCTGGCGCTGGATGCTTTGCTGCGCGCGGCAGATATTCCTGCTGGCAATGTTGCGGCAGTGTGTCTGGCTGGTACGCTGGGCGAATATGTCAGGCCGGACGACCTTGAAACCCTGGGCTTTGTTCCCGCTGTTCTTGCCCCGCGCATTCGCGGTGTGGGCAATACTGCGCTGGACGGAGCCGCGCTGCTTGCGCTGCACAGCAATAAAATTCCACCTTTGGCCCGCATGTGCCGCGAGGCCGTGGTGCTTCCCCTTGTAGACGAACCGAATTTTCACACCGATTATCTGCGCCGTATGCGCTTTGGAGTATAAATGTCCGTGAATGACAATTCTTTCAACGATTCCGATCGGCGCAGCCGCCGTTCCGGCGAGGGTAACAGCCAGCCTCGCCGTCAGTCCCCGCGCAAATCTGACGACAGGCCCGTGCGGCGGGATGGCGCGGAGGGCAGATTTGCTGGACGCGATGACCGTAACTCTGGACGTCAGGACGACCGCCGGGATAACCGCCGGGACGGGCGTGCTTCTGACCGCCGTGACGACAGGCCCGGCAGCCGTCCCAATAGTCGGCCCGGCAGCCGTCCCTCAAGGGGGCAGGACGAACGCCGTGATGCCCGGCGTGATGGGCGGAGAGAAGACCACCGCGAAAATCGCCGTGACGACCGACGCCCCACAGACCGCCCCGCTGATCGGCGTGATGACCGCCGTCAGGACGGACGTTCGCCCAACGCACCCAGGGACCGCTACGGCAGGCCTGCATTCCGGCCTGAAAAGCGCGAGGGCGACAGGGACGTTGCTCCTTCCGGGCAGCGCAACTTCGAGCGCCAGAATCAGCGCCCCGCAGCGCGTTCGTTTGAATCGGGGGCCTGGCCTGCCGCCAGAGCGCTGTTCCCGCCGCTTTCGGCTGAAACACAACGCATTCTGGACTTGCTGCCCGAAGCCCTGACCAAGGTATGGCCGCTCAATGCGGGGCACAAGCGCTCGTTGCCCGATGACGTGGCCCAACTTTCGCGCCTTCTGACCACAGAACGTGCCGGGCTGGCGCGTCCGTACTGGAGTTCCCCGGCCTCCATCAGCGCCTATCTGTATTATTTTCTGCCCTGGAATCTCGTGCGCCTTACGCGCCTGCTGGCAAACCTGCCCCTGACCGACCCCCGCACGGTGGCTCCGCAGGGTGGCGAGGCCCTGCTGGTGGACGTGGGCTCAGGCCCGCTGACCCTGCCTCTGGCCCTCTGGCTGGCACGGCCTGAATGGCGCAGTGCCCCAGTGCGGGTGCTGGCCCTGGATACCTCGTCGCAGCCGCTTGAACTGGGCAAAACCCTTATGGAAGTTCTGGGCGAGCTGACGGGCCAGCCCGTCTGGCCTGTGCGCGTGGCCCGCGCACCTCTTGAGCAGGTCGTGCGGCAGGCTGCCCCTCTGCTTTCTGGCGGGCGCGCCCGCCCGTGGCTGGTCAGCGCGGCCAACGTGCTCAACGAACTGCGCTTTGGCAAAAAGCGTTCGCGCGGCGCAAGCGCCATAGAAGACGAGGACGAATTTGATTCGCTGGATGCCGAGGGCATGGATATTGACGGCAATCCCGCTGCGGGCGAGGCCGATGGCGAAAAGCCCGAAGGCTGCCGCGAGGATCGGCTCGACAGCTTCCTTGAATCCCTGTCGCCGCTCTTTGACCATGCGGATCGGCGTGGCGCGGCCACTGCGGGCAGCCCTGCCCCTGTTGGGCCTTCCCTGCTGTTTGTGGAACCCGGTACGCGCCTTGGCGGCTCCACCATCATGCGCTTGCGCCAGCTTGCCGTTGACGGCGGGCTGACGGCCCTTGCGCCCTGTACGCACCAGGCCGATTGCCCGCTGTTGCGCGGTCAGGGCGGGCGCACATGGTGCCACTTTACCTTTGGCAGCGAAGGCGCGCCGCTGTGGCTTGAAGACCTGTCGCAGGCTTCTGGCCTTGGCAAAAGCGGCCTGAGCCTCTCGCCCCTGTTGCTTGCCGCCATGCCCGAGGCAGAAGCGCAAACGTCCGGTTCTCTGGCCGCCAGGGTGCTTTCTGCCCCCTTTATGGTGCCGGGTCTGGCGGGCAGGGCACGCTACGCCTGCTCTGGCAAGGGCATACTGCTGCTGGAAAATGCCGAATCTCTGGCCTCCGGCGATGAACTGACTGTTTCCATTGCCGCTGGCGGGCCACGCGACCGCAAAAGCGGTGCCTTGCAGGTGAGCCCTCCGGCGCAGCAGGGGGGAGCCCCCCGGCCTGATCATCGCCCCGGTGGTGATGAACACGGTCGCAGACCCGCGCCATACCGCCGGGACAATAGGGAAGACGGCAGAGATGGAAGCCGCGAGGGCACCCGCGATGGCAGCAGGCCCGCAGGAAAGGGCTACCCAGACCGTCCATCCCGTGCTCCGCAGGGTGACCGCCCTCAGCGTGACGACCGTTCAGGTCGTGAAGACAGGCCGCGCCGCGATGACCGTTCAGGCAGGGATGATCGCCGGGGGCGTGACGACCGTCCGGACTGGAAAGGCCGTCAGGATCGGCAGGGTCAGCCAGACCGTCCAAACCGTTCAGATCGCTCTGAACGCTCGGACAGGCCTGATCGGCCCAATCGTCAAGACCGCCAAGACCGCAACAACCGTCAGGACAGACCGGGCGGGCAAGACAGAAAGGGCCGTGGAGGTTCTTCTGACAACCGTTCGGGCGGCAAGCGCCCTGGCGGCAATCGTGCTGGCAAGCCTTCTGGCCCACGTCGCAACAAGCCTTAGGGTATACGGGGCATCGGCACCGATGGTTTAATCTGTTCCGTATCTCCTTGTTTAGCTGCAAACTTCAGGGGGGGCTTTTGCCTCCCCTTTTCTGTGTATGACGCGCAACCGCTGCGTCCTTCGCAGAATTTTCGACCCGGAATGCTCATAGGCACCCCTTAAGGTCTCGAGGCATTTTCCACCACCTCCAACCGGGTTGCCGCGCAATATCTTGCTCAAAAAAACTTGCCCCGCATATCCGCGCCACTGGCTAGAAAATGGGTGCGGAGCTGGAGGCGTCTAAAGTTTTTTGTCGCTATTGATTATTTTTATTATTAATTTATATAAATAATTAAGTGTGTTAATGGTGGTATGCGGGTTTTCGGGGACTTTTATTTGCATCCGTTCCGTGTATACTCACTCCTTAATCATCAAATGCCGTACCTGAGCCGCCATGCTGCGGCTTCTGTTTTGCGGTTAGTTATCTGGAAACTCCGGAGCCGCCTTGGCGGCTGCATACCTTAAATAAAAGGCTGTTTTTTCATGTTCACAATGCCCAAGAATTTGCCGCAGCCACAGTTGAAGCCCAACACGGAAGTTGTTCTGCAAAAGCGCTATCTGCGCAAGGATCTGACAGGCAAGCAGGTGGAAACGCCGCGTGATCTTTTCTGGCGAGTAGCATCCTCCATTGCCGCCGAAGAAGCCAAGTACAGCGAGTCCACCTGCAAGGGCGACGTGCTGGCGCGCGATTTCTATGATCTTATGACCAGCTGGAAGTTTTTGCCCAATTCGCCCACGCTCATGAACGCGGGTACGGATCTGGGGCAGCTTTCGGCCTGCTTTGTGCTGCCTGTGGGTGACTCCATTGAAGAAATTTTTGATGCGGTCAAATACGCGGCCATGATCCACAAGTCTGGCGGCGGCACGGGATTTTCTTTTTCGCGCCTGCGCCCCAAGGATAGCCGCGTAGGCTCCACCGGGGGCGTTGCCTCCGGCCCGGTATCCTTTCTGCGCATCTTCAACACCGCTACAGAGCAGGTGAAGCAGGGAGGTACGCGGCGCGGGGCCAATATGGGCATTCTGCGCGTGGATCACCCCGATATTCTTGAATTTATCCGCGCCAAGGAAAAGGAAGGGGAGTTCAATAACTTCAATCTTTCCGTGGGACTGACAGAAGTTTTCATGCGCGCCGTGGAAAATGGCGAGCATTACGACCTTGTGGCCCCCAATTCCGGCGAAGTGATCAACCGCTTGCGTGCGCGTGAGATTTTTGAGCTGCTGGTCAAAAAGGCCTGGCAGTCCGGCGATCCGGGCATTGTGTTTCTTGACCGCATCAACCGCGACAATCCCACGCCTGACCAGGGCGAGATTGAATCCACCAACCCCTGCGGCGAGCAGCCCCTGCTGCCCTACGAGGCGTGCAATCTGGGTTCCATCAACCTTTCGTGCTTCTATATTCCCGGCCACAACGATGCGGCTGATCCGGCCCGCGATTGCATTGACTGGGCCGAACTCAAGCGCGTGGTGCATCTGTCTGTGCGTTTTCTCGACAACGTCATTGATGCCTCGCGTTTCCCGCTGGACAGCATCACCGAAACCGTGCGCAGGAACCGCAAGATCGGCCTTGGCGTCATGGGTTTTGCCGATCTGCTCTATCAGCTTGAAATGGCCTATGATTCGCAGCAGGGCCTTGAGCTTGGCGAGCGCATCATGGCCTTTATTCAGGAGGAGGGGCACAAGGCCTCGGCTCAGCTGGCCGTGGAACGCGGCGCTTTCCCTGCCTACGCCACCTCCGTGTACGCCAAAAAGAAGCTTGGCCCCTACCGCAACGCCACGGTAACCACCATTGCGCCCACGGGGACGCTTTCCATCATTGCGGGCTGCTCCTCAGGCGTGGAGCCGCTGTTTGCCCTGTGTTTTACCCGCAACATCCTTGACGGCGAGCGCCTCGTGGAGGTGAACCCCCACTTTGAAGCTGCTCTTGCCGATGCCGGACTGTTCAGCCACGAGCTCATGGATGCGGTGGTCGCCAAGGGGTCCATTCAGGAAATGGATTACCTGCCCGCCAAGCTGCGCAAGGTCTTTGTTACGGCTATGGATATAGCCCCTGTGTGGCACTTGCGTATGCAGGCGGCCTTTCAGCGCCATACCGACAATGCCGTGTCCAAAACCGTGAACCTGACCAACAGCGCAACGGAACAGGATATTTTTGATATTTACTGGCTGGCCTATCAGGAAGGCTGCAAGGGCGTGACGGTCTACCGTGACGGCTGCAAGAGCATTCAGGTGCTGGCCACGGGCGAAGGGCAAAAGAAAATGGACGGCGAAAGCAGCGCCGAGCCTGCGCAGTCTGGCCCGTCTGCCGCTCAGGTCGGGGCTGGCGTGCGCAAGCGGCCCGACATCGTGTGGGGCTTCACGCAGAAGGTGCCCACCGGGCTTGGCGTGATGTACCTCACCGTCAACGAGGTGGACGGCCAGCCTTTTGAGGTTTTTGCCACCATTGGCAAGTCTGGCCGCTCCATCACGGCCAAGGCCGAGGCCATTGGCCGTCTGGTGTCGCTGGCCTTGCGCTCCGGCGTACACGTGCGCGACGTTGTGGCCCAGATCAAGGGTATTGGCGGCGAGCATCCCGTGTTTCGCGGCAAGGGGCTGCTGCTTTCCATCCCCGATGCCATCGCCTGGGTGCTGGAAAAGCGCTATCTCAAGGATGAACACATCGGCGACGTCAACGATCTGCAAGCCCAGAACTGCCCAGAATGCGGTGAAGCGCTGGTCTTTCAGGAAGGCTGCCTCATCTGCCCCGGCTGCGGTTTTTCGCGTTGCGGGTAATGGCTGGAACTGACTGTAAGATATTTTGCGGGGTCTCCTGGCCAATGCGGGGCAGAGCGGTTTCATAAAAATCCGCGCCGACTGTTCCGGCGGCCCAGGGCAAGCAGCAAACAGATCAGTAATATCCTTGCGGGGGAGGGCGCTCTTTTGTACAAGAGGCGCTTCCCCGCACTGTTATTTCATAAGCGGTTTACATCATGAAATGGATTACGCATCAGGCCACGGCTGTGGCGGCGGCGCTGGCGCTGCATCTTCCCTGGGAGGGCGTGGCGGCGGCTTGCGCGGGCGCGGTGCTGCCCGATGTGCTGGATCAGCGCATTGCGGGCCTAGCCCCCACCCGCAGAGGCCGCCAAAAAGTTTTCAACGCCATCCACCGGGGCACAACGCACTGGTTCGGCTGGTGGATGGCGGTTTGCGTGGCGGCTTTTGCCTTGTCGCCTGCCAGCCTTGGTTCGCTGGGGCGTGATGCCCTTCTTGGCCTGGGTTTTGGCGGGCTGAGCCATGTGCTGCTGGATATGCTGACCCCCTCAGGGGTGCCGCTGACGCCTTTTTCGCGCCAGAACAAGCTGTCGCTCAGGCTGTGCTCCACAGGCAGCCTTGGTGAATACTGTTTTCTGGCCTGCGTGGCAGGGGCAACGTGGCTGTTCTTTCACGAAGACCTGCTGCGCCTGACCCGCAAGCTGGGCCACGGAAGCTGGTTCTGATCCGGCGGGTACACCCGGCGCGGACTCTTTGCACTCACAGGGCGGCATAGATGCTGGTCAAAATTTTTCTCACGCCACTGCTTATCCTCATGTGCCTGCTGGTGGCCCGCCGCTGGGGCTCGTTTGTGGGCGGCGTCATTGCAGGCTTGCCGCTCATTTCCGGCCCGGTTTCCTTATTCCTCACGCTGGAGCAGGGCGCGGCTTTTTCTGCCGCAGCCTCATTCAACACTCTGCTTGGGGTGCTGGCCTGCACGGTAACAGCGCTCATATATCCCTGGCTTGCCGCCTGGGGCCTGCCATGGTTTGCGGCCCTGCCTGCGGCCCTGTGCGGTTTTTTTGCCGGGGGGTGGGTCGTGCTGCACCTGCCCTTCACGCACGTATGGGCCGTGGCGCTGTCCTCACTTTCTCCGGTGCTGGTACTTGTCTGTCTGCCAAGGGTCGCGGCGGTGTGCAGACCCGGTCATGCCATGACGGCCTATGCGCGCGTTCCCATACAGATGGCCTGCGGAGCCGGGCTGGTCTTTGCCGTGACGGAGGCCGCCCACTGGCTTGGCCCCGGCTGGAGCGGCGTACTCATGTTTTTTCCCGTCATGGTCTGCTCCATTGTGCCCTTTGCCCATGCCACGCTGGGGGCTGGGGCCGTGATAAGCATTTTTCGGGGCATCATGGCGGGCTGGTTTGGCTGTATTGCCTTTGCGGTGGTGGTGATGACAGGGGTTGAGCATCTTTCCCTGTGGCTGTGCTACGGGCTTGCATCAGGCGCGGCCCTGCTGGCGAGCGCGTTGGTTTCCCTGCTGGAGCAAAGGTTGCAGCAAAGGCATGCCGCTGGAAGAGAGGCAGAATCATAGCCCGGATGGCAGTCTGATAATGGAAGAAACTTTTACTGCGGCTGAGGATGCCGTACTCTGGCCCCGGTCAGTTGCGCGAGAATGCTTGCGCAGCCGGTAAATATTTAGGGGGAGATAGCCCCCCCGAACATCTCAAGGTTAGTTTTTTCAGCAGAATCAGGCTGTGCCGCGTCTGCGCCGCAGCCTTTGCAGTACTGGCTCCAGAGCCTCGGGCGCGGTCTGCCATGCAAGGGGCAGAAACAGGGCCATAAAGGCGCAACTGCCCAACATCAGCACTACGCAGGCCTTGAGGATGGGGGACAGCGTAAACGAGCGCATACAGACCTCAGAGACCCACCAGCCCGCAGCCGTAGCGGGCAGACTGCAAAAAATCACCCGCGCCGCAAGCCCGGTCAGGCCAGTAAAGGCCCCGCTGCCGTGGCGGCGAATCCATATGCCCACCAGCCAGAGCACGTAGAGGCTCACGCTCAGGCCCGAAAGGGCCGCGATGGCCCACGCCCCGTTGGGAACAGCCCACCAGTAGTACATGGGTATGCACAGCGCCGTCATGATGCTGCCAGTCACAGCCGGGGTGATGGTGTCGCCGTGGGCGTAGTAGGCCCGCACCAGCACCATGTAGATAATCCAGAAGGGCGTGGCGGCCAGCATGATGCGCGTGAGCGGCAGGGTAGCCAGCGTGTCTGCGAGGCTGAAGCGCCCGCCCTGAAAAATAACGCCAAGGATGGGCCAGCTTGTGGCCGCCATGCAGAACGCGCAGGGAATGATGAGGGCAACGCTGGCCCGCAGGGCCGTGCGCAGGGTGGAGTTGAAGCGTTCGGTGTCGCCCTGCGCCAGCAGCGCCACCAAAAAGGGATAGGACGCCACAGCGGCGGCCTGACCTACCAGCCCCACAGGAACCTGGGTGATGCGCCGCGCGTAGTTGAGCAGGCTCACCGTGCCATCGCCCGCCAGACTGCCAAAGACCCGCAAAAACTGCTCGTCCAGCATCATGATGGTCTGCCCCAGCATGAGGGGCAGGGCCGTGAGCAGAAATCTGCCCATGAGCGGGTGCCGCCATTCCATGTGCAGCCGCAGGCCCTGTTGGCCCGCTACCCGCAGGGGCAGTACAAAGGTGCCAAGGGCCGCGCCAAGGGTCACGCCCACGCAGTAGCCGGTCATGCCGTCCATGTGGGCCAGCAGGCCTGCTGGCAGAGCGGCCTGCGCAGTCTGCGTGGTTGCCAGCCAGGGCAGCAGCAGGCCCACGGCAATGATGGCCCCGTTGTAGATCAGCGGGGCCAGCGCCGGCACGCGGAACTGACGCCGCATGAACAGCAGGGCCGTGATGCATGCCCCGCACAGAAAGAATATCTGGGCGGGCAGAATGATGCGCATAAAAAAGGTCAGCCGCGCCCACTGCTCCGGCGTAAAGCCGGGGGCCACCGCCTGCGCCAGCCAGGGCGCAAGGGCCATGCCGCCAAGGGTCAGCAGGGTGGAGGCAGCCGCCATCCAGCAAAAAACGCAGGAAAAAAAGCGCCATGCATCCGCCTCATCCTCCTGAAACCTGCGGGTCAGCAGGGGGATGATGGTGATGGACATAAAGCCGCCCGCCAGCAGATAATTGATGATGTCCGGCACCACAAAGGCGGCGAAATACATATCGGATTCGCCGCCTGCGCCGAACTGCCACGAAATGATCTTGTCGCGCGCAAGACCCATGAGGCGCGAAAGAACCGTGCTGGCCGCCAGTATGAGCGCAGCTGCGCCCATACGCTGCTGTGCGGAAAGCAAGGCCATCAGCGGCCCCGCTTTTTGCTGCCGTTGCCCGCGCTACGCCCGCGCCCGCCCGGGCCGCCGTTGCCGCCCTTGCCTCCAGCCTTGCTGCCACGCTTTGGCCCACCCTCGTTACGGCGGGCCTTGCTCTTTGCTCCACCCTTGCCCCCGCCCCTGCCGGAGTCGTCGCCGGGCGAGGTGATCTTCCAGCCGGAGCGCGAACCGCCGGGGCGGCTTGTACTCCCCGGTTTTGCGCCGCCTTTGTGAGCGGGCTTGCGGGATGTTTTGCCTCTGCCGCGCCAGTTGCCCTGCGCCGCCTTGGGCAGTTCCAGCGGCATGAGCCGGATTTCAAGCCGTCCCAAATTCACTTCCGCCAGTGCGACCTCAAGGCTCTGGCCCATGCGCCACATGACGCCGGAGCGCTGGCCCACAAGGCTCATGGTGCGCGGGTCAAAGTCGTACCAGTCGCCGCCGAGGTCATCAATGCGGATCAGACCCTCCACAGGCATGTCGGCCAGTTCCACAAAAATGCCAAAGTCCGTGACACCTGCCACCATGCCCTTGAAGTGTTCGCCCACACGGGGCATCAGGGCAAGGCAGCCCAAGCGGCGATCCATCTCACGTTCGCAGGCCATGGCCGCGCGTTCGCGTCTGTTGATCTGGTCGCTGATACGCAGCAGCTTCTGCCCTGCGGCCAACGCGCCCACGCCGATGCCCATGGCGGTTTTGAGCGCGCGGTGGGTCAGCAGGTCTGCATAGCGGCGGATGGGCGAGGTAAAGTGGCAATAGGCCTGCGAAGCAAGGCCAAAATGCCCCTCGTTGAAAGGCTGATAGCGCGCCTGCGGCATGGCCCGCAGGCAGAGGCGGTTGACCAGAAATTCCTGATCCGTGCCCTGCACGCGGGCAAGAATGCCCTGCATGGCTGAGGCGTCCGGCCGGGGCGGCAGGTCTTCCATACCCACGCCAGCAAGAGTGTCAAAAAGGCTTTCCAGCCGTTCCGGGTCGGGCAGGGGATGCACACGGTAGAGAAAGGGCATGCCCACATCGCGCAGGTGCCGCGCCACGGCCTCGTTGGCCGCTATCATGAATTCTTCGATGAGCCGGTGGGCGTCGTGCCGCTGGCGGTGCCCGATCCAGACCACGCGCCCGGCTTCGTCCAGGCGGCTGTCTGCCTCGGGCAGGTCAAAATCAAGGCTGCCCCGCTGGCGGCGGGCATCGCGCAGGGCCGCATACAGGGCAAAGGCCCTTTGCAGCATGGTGATGACTTCTTCGCCGCGCGGGTTCTCGCGCAGGGCGGCAAGGGCCGCGGCATCGTTGTCGAGCATGCAGGCCTTGACCTGATCGTAGGTCAGCCGTGCCGCAGAACGCATGACAACCTGCGCAAAGCGCGGTGTGCCGGGCTTGCCCTGTGCGGAAAAAGGAATTTCCGCCAGCATGGCGAGGCGGTCTTCGTCCGGGCGCAGGCTGCACAGGCCGTTGGAAAGGGCCTCTGGCAGCATGGGTTCCACGGACTTGGGGAAATACCAGGAGTTGCCGCGCGAGAGAGCTTCCGCATCCAGCGCCCCAGTGCTGCCGTTGCCGCGCGGGCGCACATAGTGACTCACATCGGCAATGGCCACGCGCAACAGCCAGCCGCCGCCGGGGCGGTCTTCGACCTCCACGGCATCGTCAAAGTCGCGGGCGTCCGCGCCGTCAATGGTCACAAGGGTCAGGCCGCGCACATCTTCGCGGTCGTGCATGTCTTCAGACGTGGGGCCGCTGGGCAGGTGCTGGACTTCAGCCAGCACCCCGGCAGGAAAATCGCGCGGGACCTCGTGGTTGAGCTTGACCAGTTCTTCCTGAACAGCCACATCGTCCTCGCGGCCATAGTCGCCCACAATGCGGGCCGTCCACAGGTCGGAGGCCAGGCGCTGCACCGGGGCCAGCAGCACCAGGGTTCCCGGCTCGGGAGGGGTTTCTCCATCAGCCAGCTCCACGCTGAAATTGACGGAGAGGCGCGCGTCCGCCGGACGGCAAAAAAGTGTATGCCCTGTGCGGTGGGCGGCATGGGCGGGGATTTCCTTGAGGCCGCGTTCCACAACCTCAGTGATGCGCCCTTCGGGGGATGGGCCGCGCGATGCACCGGGGGAGAGCGCTACGCGCACAATATCCTGATGCCAGGCTTCGCCGGTCAGCGCAGCGGGGATATACACATCGCGCGCGCCGGTAAATTCCAGCTGGCTGTCGCGGTTGTTTTCGTCCTCGGCAACCGGGCGCATGGGCGTAACAAAGCCCCCGCCGTCGCGCAGCGAACTGAAGCGGCCAGTAATGTGCTTGAGGGCTTCGGGGCGCGCCCAGAGGCCGCCGCGCAACCGCAACAGGCGGCCCTGCTCGGCCAGCGTTGTCAGCGCGGCTTCAAGGTCGCCCTTGGCGCGGCGGGCAAGGCCCAGCACACGCAAAAGACCGTCCACGCGCATGGGGCGCGATTGGGCGGAAAAGGCCTCCAGCAATTCCTCTTTTGAGGGAAAACCGGGGGTATGGGCGGAAGCGCCGGGCGCTCCGCGTTGGAAATTTTTCTTTTTCATAGGGTTCCGTAGAGCGAAAGAAGGGGGCAAAAGGCCTGGCCTTTCGCCCCCGATCGCTCAAATTTCAGGCTGCGATGGCGCAGTACCGCATCACTCGCGGTTGCCGCCGAACAGGCGCAGCATCATGAGGAAAAGGTTGATGAAGTCGAGGTAGAGCGTCAGCGCGCCAAGGATGGCGCCACGGCGCACGGCTGTACCGTCTTCCATGGGGGCGTTTTCGCCGAACCGGCGCAGCTTCTGCGTGTCATAGGCGGTCAGGCCGGTGAAGATAAGCACGCCAAGGCAGCTGATGATGAAGTCCATCATGCTGCTCTTGAGGAAGATATTCACCAGCGAGGCAATGACAATACCGATGAGGCCCATGAACAAAAAGCTGCCCATGGACGTGAGGTCGCGCTTGGTGACAGTGCCGTAGACCGACATGGCAAGAAAGGTGCCGGTGGTTACCAGAAACGCGTTGGCAATGGACGCAATGGGGTACACCACAAAGATGGACGAAAGCGTTGCGCCCGTAACGGCGGAATACAGCAAAAACAGACCCGTGGCCGTGCCGCCGGACATTTTGTGAACCGCCGCCGAAAGGGCGATGACAAGACCGAACTGGGCCACCAGCATGAGAACAAGCACAATGGTGTTGCCAAAAATGGCCGCCTGCACGGCAGGCGAAGTGGCAACGGCGTAGGCCACGACAGTGGTTACTGCCAGACCGGCCGTCATCCACTGATAGACCTGACGCATGTAAAGGGAAGCAACGCTGGTAGCGGCGCTTTGAGCAACACTGCGGCTGTATGACATTATATCCTCCGAAAAGCAGTTGAAGGCGCTCAGCCCGTTCGGCGGCTACGGCTCCGTGCCGCAGTGCCGTCGGGCGGGCTTGAAGATTGTCTTCTGGCAGTAACTATAATAACGGCAGCGGCAATTAGCAAGGGCCGGAAGGGGAAAGTTCGGCGCTGGGCGGCTGCGCCATATGGTGCTGGCAAGGGGCGGTTGCCGCATGCCCGGTGTGGTCAGGGCCGATGTAGTTTGCCCTGATGTCGTCTGACGGCGCATTCCGGCCTTATGTATTCCGGTCTGATGTTGCCTGGTCAGCCGCCCTTGCTGCGTGTACGGCAGCATGCTACCTTGCGGCCTGCCGGGGCAGACCCGGCACATCATATTGCGAGGAGTAATCCATGAAATCAATTCGTGTTTTTTTTCGTGCAGTTACGCTGACTCTTTGCCTCGGTGGCATGCTTGCTCTGGCAGGGCAGGCGCAGGCTGCTGATCCTGATCCGGCTGTGAAACTTGAAACCAGCCTTGGCGACATTGTGGTGCGCCTTGACGCCCGCAAAGCGCCCATCAGCACGGCCAACTTTGTGCAGTACGTCAAATCCGGTTTTTATGACGGCACGGTGTTTCACCGCGTTATCAAGAACTTTATGATCCAGGGCGGCGGCTTTACCCCCGACCTGAAGCAGAAATCTGCCCGCGCCTCCATCCGCAACGAAGCGGACAACGGCCTCAAGAACAAAAAGTACACCATCGCCATGGCCCGCACCAGCGAGCCGCATTCGGCATCTGCGCAGTTCTTTATCAACACCAAGGATAACGACTTCCTCGACTTCAAGAGCCAGACGCCGCAGGGCTGGGGCTATGCCGTGTTTGGCAAGGTCATCAAGGGCCAGGAAGTGGTGGACAAAATCGCCGCCGTGCAGACCGGCAAAAAGGGCTACTACGACGACGTGCCCATGGAAAGCGTGATCATCAAGAAAGCCGTGATCGTGGAATAAACCGCAAAAGAATGATCATACGGCGGCGCTGTCGCCCGTGTGCAGACGGAGGGTTTGTTGAGCCCTCCGTTTTTTTACACTTCAGTGCCAGCGCTCTTGGCATCGCCGTGGTCAGGTTCAGCCGGGCCGCGGCTTTTTTCATACATGTAGCCCCAGGTCTTCAGCGACTCCATGATGGGCACAAGCGACACGCCAAGCGGCGTGAGCGAATAATCCACACGCGGCGGCACAGTACCGTAGACCTTGCGGTGCACAAGGCCGTCTTCTTCCAGTTCGCGCAACTGGCGCACCAGCATGCGCTCGCTGATTTCCGGCAGGGATCGCCGCAACTGGCTGAAACGGATAACCTCCTGCAATGAAAGAAAATAGATAACCAGAAGTTTCCACTTGCCGCCAATGAGCTGCAAGGTCAGCTCAAAGTGGCAGCGGTAATTGCCCTGCACGGGCGGGCAATTGTCGGGAGTATCCATGCAGTTTCCTGTTTTAAGCTATACTATTTGTCAGTACCTGTTATTTACGTCATTATATGAATTTTTTGTCAGTACTTCAACTTTTGCAGATTAGGCATAGTATGGGGTCAAATCTGGCATTCAGGAGAAACATCATGAAAGTACTCGCCATAAACGGAAGTCCCAGAAAAAACGGCAATACGGCCCTTTTGCTGCATGAGGCGCTTACGCCTCTGCGCGAGGCGGGTTGGGGAGTGGAAACTGTGCAATTGGGCGGCAAGAAGATTCAGGGCTGCCGGGGCTGCGGCAAATGCGCGGAACTGAAAAACGGACGCTGTGTTTTTGACAACGATATTCTCAACGAACTGCTGCAAAAAATGCTGGCAGCGGACGCCATGATCCTGGGCACTCCCTGCTATTTCACGGATATGTCTGCGGAACTGAAAGCGCTGATTGATAGGGCCGGATTTGTGGCCTATGTGAACGGCGGACTTTTTCAGGGCAAGATTGGCGCGGCAGTTGTGGCTGCGGGGCGTGCCGGAGCAACCCACGCCTATGACAGCATTAACCACATGTTTTTGATGTCCAAGATGCTGGTCCCAGGTTCGACCTACTGGAACGTGGGCTTCGGCCATGCGGAGGGGGAAGCGGCAAAGGACGCCTTTGCTTTGGAAAACATGCGGCATCTGGGCCGGGCCATTGACTGGCTGGGCAAGGCCGTGGTTCCGCATATGGCAGAATACCCCGCCGCGTAAGTGGCAGGCCCCGGCGTGGGGCAACAGAAAATCAGGCGGGTAGGGAAAGATGTTGAGATACTGCTTTGGCAGATGCTATTTGCCCGCCAGGGCGGCAAAACGGCGCACGGTCAGGTGGCATACTGCCACAGCCAGCGCGTCGGAAGTATCCAGCGCCCAGTTGGCGTTTTTGACGTTGAGCAGGCGCTGCACCATAAAGGCTACCTGCTCCTTCTCTGCCCGGCCCGTGCCCACAAGGGATTTTTTGACAAGGGTCGGCTCATAATCGCTGATGGTGAGGCCGTGCGCCGCGCAGGCGGCCACGGCCACGCCCCGCGCCTGCCCAAGCTTGAGGGCCGAAGCCGCGTTCTTGGCGGTAAAAACCTGCTCAATGGCGGCTTCTTCCGGCTTGAGGCGGGCCAGAACGCCTGAAAGCTCATGGTAAATGCGGGCGAGACGGTCAGAAAATTCCTTTCCCGCCGAGGCCGTGCGCACAACGCCGCAGTCCACCAGCTGCAACACTCCCGAAACTTCGCGCACCACGCCCCAGCCCGTGCGCTGGGAGCCGGGGTCGATGCCGATGACTGTTACAGACTGCATGGTCTGTTACAGCAAAAAAGAGGTAACAATGTAGTCAGCCGCGAGAATCAGCACGCAGGAAATAACCACGGCAGAGGTGGTGGCGTTGCCCACGGCCTCCGGGCCAACGCTGTCGCGTCTCTTGTTGGTGTAATAGCCCTGGCGGCAGCAGATGGTGGTCACAAGCAGGCCAAAGAGCACAGACTTGATAAAGCCGCCGTTCACGTCCGTTGCCGTCACCGAGCTGGTGATGCGGTAAAAATACGCGCCCTCGTTGATGCCCAGCATGAGCACGCCCGTAAGGTAGCCGCCGATGATGCCGATAACGTCGAACACCGCCGTCAGCAGAGGGAAGGCAATGAGCGAGGCCAGCAGGCGCGGGCTGACCAGATAGCCCATGGAATTGATGTCCATGACATCCAGAGCGTCGATCTGGTCGGTGATGCGCATGACGCCGATTTCCGCCGTCATGGAAGACCCGGCGCGGCCTGTGAGCATGATGGCCGTAAGCACCGGCCCAAGCTCGCGGATGAGCGTCAGCGACACGGCAGAGCCAAGCATGCCCACCGAGCCGAACTTCACCAGGGTGTAGTAGCCCTGAAGCCCCAGCACCATGCCGCAGAACACGCCGATCAGCATGATAAGAAAGAGCGACTTGGAGCCGATGACAAAGAGCTGCTGCATGGTACGCGGAAAAATCTTGGCGCTGGCAAATATCTGGGCCAGCCCTTCAAGCATGAACAGGGCTGTGTTGCCTAGAGCGTCTATGCCGTTCAGGCAGGGGCGGCCTATCTTGCGCAGAAAATCGCCGAAAGTTTCAGTTGCGGTCATGTTTTGCCTCACCGCCCTGATTTTTGCGGTTTGCTTGAAACAGGTTTTTGCGAAATCTGAATGGGGACGCCCAGCCTCATGTGGCGCAGGTCTTCACGCAGGTTGAAGGCATCGTCTTCCGTGCCGCGAATACTGACCATAACCAGCACAAGCTTGCCGTTTTTCTGGGTGCGTGTGCGCAGGCCCTTGCCTTCCAGGCGTGTGCGCAGCTTGTCCGCGTCTTCGTCAGATTTGAATGCAGCCACCTGATATACATAATCAAACTGCGGGCCTGTCTTGGCAGGGGCTGGCTTTGCGGCCTGTGCGCCCGTTTGCGCGCTGGCCTGCCCGTTGGCTTGTCCGCCAGCTTGAGCGCCCTGGCCCTGCGCACTCTGGTTGGCGCCGGGCTTGATGCCCCAGGCCGCCAGACTGTTGCCCGAAGGCTGCGCAAAGGGATAGGCTCCCTGCGGGGATTGCTGGCCCTGTTTGCCCTGCGGAGCCTGGGCTGCGGCCTTCTGCCCCTTTTGATCCTGCCCCGGCTTGCCGGGTTGGGGCGCGGCTGCGGGCGCAGCCTGATTTTCCTCAGCGCCAGGGGTCGGATTCTGGGCATCGGCGGTTTCGGCCTGTGCCGCCGGAGCTGCCGCGTCAGGCGCGGGGGTCTCCGGAGCTGGTTTGGCCTTGGGCGCGTCCTTGGAGATCATGCTGGTCATCTGCTCCACGCGCGTTTCAGGGTTTTGTCCGCGCCCGACCATGAATCCCATAAAAAATGACCAGCCCACAGCAACCGTAAGGATTACGCCCAGCAGGGCAAGCATTGGCCCCGAAAGGCGGATAACAAAGCGGCGCTTCTCGCCCGAAGGCTGGGAAACGACGGATTTGCGGGGTTTACGTAAGGGGGCGGCCATTCATTATCCTCCGTCGTGCGCTAAGCTGCGGGGGCCTGGTTTGACCGTTAAGGCGCGTCTTGTCCGGAGCAGGCGGAGCACACGCAAGGCCTCGTCCAAAACGCGCCTTAACGGCAACAGGCACAGAGCAGATTTTTCGCACGCCGAATATTCGACGTTTATGCAAACAGCGGGGATGCTTCTGCGGGAGTGAACCCGCAGGAGTGATCCCACTCAAAATCCAGTTTATACAAATGTTACATGCTTTCCGGTGCGCTCACGCCAAGCACGTCCAGTCCGTTGCGCAGCACCTGACCGATGGAACGCAGGAGGGCAAGGCGGGCCAGGGTGCGGGGCGCGTCATCGGCCAGCAGCACCTGATGCTTGGCGTAGTAGCTGTGCAGCTGCCCGGCCAGTTCCGTAAGGTAGGTGCTCACGTGGTGGACGCCCAGCGATTTGGCGGCGGAGGCCAACATGTCTTCAAACGTGGCGGCCTTGCGCAGCAGGGCCATGTCTTCGGCCGTATCCAGCCCGTGCAGCAGGTCCGCATCGGCCTTGGCGGGCAGCACGAAGCCGCGTTCTTCAGCCCGGCGCAGCACGGCGCAGATGCGCGCGTGGGCGTATTGCACGTAGTACACCGGGTTGTCGAGGCTGCGCTGCTTGGCAAGCTCAAGGTCAAAGTCCAGCGGGCTGTCGCTCTTGCGCGAAAGAAACATGAAGCGCGCCGCGTCAACGCCCACTTCCTTGATGACATCAGCCAGGGTTTCAAAGGTGCCCGCACGGGTGGACATGCTCACGGGCTGCCCCTCGCGCAGCAGGTTCACCAGCTGGATGAGCACCACGTCAAAGCTGTCCTGCGTTTTGCCCATGGCCGTTATGGCCGCGCGCATGCGGGGGATGTAGCCGTGGTGATCCGCGCCCCAGATATCAATGAGCCAGTCGTAGCCGCGCTGGAACTTGTCGTGATGGTAGGCGATGTCGGAGGCAAAGTAGGTCAGGCTGCCGTCCGACTTGCGCAGCACGCGGTTTTTGTCGTCGCCCAGATTCTCTGTGGCAAACCAGTAGGCATTGTCTTTCTCATACGTATACCCGGCGGAATCAAGCGCGTCAAAAGCCGCAGCAACGGCTCCGCCTTCCACAAGGGTTTTTTCAGAGAACCAGCGCTGGTGCTCTACGCGGAATTCGTTGAGGTCGTCCTTGATGCCGTTCAGGATGTCGTTCATGGCCTTGTCGTAGCACACGTCCTGGCCTTCGGCGTCGGGCAGTTCCACGAGGGCGGGGTTGGCATCCAGCATTTCGCGGGCGATGTCGATG
>NZ_DASQOG010000129.1:0-14026 GCF_035644575.1 Desulfovibrio sp.
TGCTACCTACTTCTTCGGCGCGGCATCCTGGGGCTGCTGCCCACCGGCTTGCTGCACGCGCACTTGAGTCCCGGGGCGGGCTTTGATGATACCTTCACTGATGATGCGTTCCCCACCCTTGAGGCCGGAACCCACCAGATATTGATCTCCCACAGCCACAGTCACAGTGATGGGAATGGGGTAGACCTTGTCGTCCTTGTCCAGCCCCATGACCACGGTACCCTTCTGGGTCACGACAACGCACTTTTGCGGAATAAGAATGGCGTTCTTGAGAATGTCGCCTTCCACAAACAGGCGCACATACTGCCCGGGCATGATCTGCCCGTCGGCATTGGGAAACACCGCGCGGGCCTTGATAACGCCCGTTGTGGGCTGCACCTGGCTGTCGATAAAGGTCACTTCGCCTTCCGTGCCGTACATGGTGCCGTCCAGCAGGCGCAACTTGGCCTTGTAGCGGTTGTCCTTGGGGAACGCCAAAATGCCCGAGGCTGCAAGCTGCTGGCGCAGCATGCGGTCAGGCGCGGCAATGGAAAAGTCAATGTACATGGGGTCTGTCTGGTTCACATAGGTAAGCAGCGAATTGTTGCTCACCAGGTTGCCGGGGGTGTAGTTTTCCTTGCTGCTGTAGCCGGAAACAGGCGCCACCACCTGGCAGTAATCCAGATTGATCTTGGCCTGACGCAGGGATGCCTTGGCGCTGTCGTAAGCGGCCAGGGCAGAATCGCGGTCTTTCTGCGAAACGGCGTTCTTTTCGTACAGGGGGCGAATACGCTTCCATTCACGTTCCGCGTTCACGTACTGGGCCTGGGCCTGCTGCACCTGGGCTTCGTACTGATCGCGTTCAAGCTGGAACATCTGCTGCCCTGCCTTAACGAAATCACCTTCGTTATACAGACGCTTTTCAATAATACCCTGAACGCGGGCACGCACTTCAACAGCGCGTGAACCTGAGGCCTGCGCCTGGAACTGGCTGGGCCAGGAGGCATCGCCAACGGTTACTTCAACAGCCGACACCGGCAAGCGCATGTCGGGCTGTCCTTTTTTGTCGCTCTCGCAGGCGACCAGGGCAAGGCAAAGCCCCAATACAACTGAAATTTTTGCAATAGGTCTGATACTCATGAATAACTCCATATGGCGTGGCGCGCGGCGCTCAAAACACGCACGGCGTAACGGCGGCGGCTTAATTTTCCACCGAGACGGGTCATCGCTAAACGTCGTTCCTGGGGGGGATCAGCATGAAAGATTTGGCGCGAACAAGCGCCTCATGACGCGTTGGGGGCGTCATACGGCCCCAGCCTGATAAACTCACCGACAATTGCAGTAAACCACCCCTTTAAAAAGCACAGTTCAGGCCAAAAAGCAATGTATCGGGCGGTTTCGCAGCCAAAGGTTGGAAACGATTATTCTGTGTAATTTCAGATAGTTACGATATCGTGGTATTTTTTTATAACATACTGAAATTATTAACTATTTTTTTAAGAAAATTCTCCATCAGAATCAGGGGTTTCACTCTTTTCAAAGTACTCCCTGATGTGTCTGGCATTGGCACTTGCGCTGTCCAGAAAGATCACCCACCATACGGTATCCTTGAACAGCTCCATGCGCTTGAACTTGTGTCGCTCGTCAGTCATGCGCAGCACTGTTATCTCCAGCTGCTTCTCTGCGCCGTTTTCGCCCATAAAGACAATCCTCAGGCCAGCACGCAGCATGACGCGCAGATCTGCCGGGGAATACTGGGTAAGTATTCTGCCCGCCACATCGGTGGCCTTGAGGAAACTGGTGGCCTGGGCGGATGAAATGCCCACCTTGCGCACATCGCCGTTGATCAGCAGCTCCACACGCTTGATGTTGGCCAGATTGATGCGGCTGCGGTTGATGACCTTGCCATCGCGCAGCACACGGTAATAACACGCTCCGATTTCCTCAGAAACGCCCATAACAACGGTGGCGCTTACATCAGGATAAAAAACGCCTATGCTTGCCGTCATGCCGGAGGCCCTGGCAATATCGCCCTTCTCTTCTGCGATGCAGCGCAGATGGCGCGCAGTACGCATCCTGGCATTCACGTAAATGCCTACAAGCAGGAGAAACAGCAGGGCGACAATTGTGAGGGTCATGCAAAGCGCCTTGGAGGGTAAGGGATAACGTATCTGCGCACCCGGCAATCCGGCAGCAGGCATCTGCGCGGCTGAGCGGCGCACACTCGCCTTTCAGGGCATGGCAACACCTGAAAAGCTCTTCTACGGCAGACAAAACCTGCCTGCCCGCATTGCCCGGCAAAATTTTTGAAAATTCTTGCCGGGCAGTTAACTTATTTCATTGTCAACGTTCTAGTCGTCAAACCGCAGGCGCATCAGGGTTCCCGCACGAGCGGCCAGCAGCTCGGCCACAATGGAAACTGCAATCTGCTGCGGGGTTTCCGCCTCAATGGATAGGCCAATGGGGCAGCATACGGCAGCCAGCTCCGCATCCGGCACCCCCTGTTTGCGCAAAGCGGCATACACCTGTTCGCGTTTGGTTCTGCTGCCGATCATGCCCACATACTGGGCATGACTTGTCAGGGCCTGAGCCAGGGCCTCTCGGTCAAAACTGTGCCCGCGCGTGATAATGGCCACAAAATGTCTGCGCCCGATGTCGCAGGTCTGCACAAGATTTTCGTAACCCGGCAAAACCCGGCAATGGCGGGCCATGGGGAAGCGCCCCGCATTGGAAAACTCCTCGCGGTCGTCCACCACATCCACCACAAAACCGCAGGAATGGGCCAGCCGCGCAACTTCCAGCGACACATGCCCGCCGCCGCACAGCAAGAGCACAGGCGGCGCATCCAGAGGCTCCACGTAAAAGATGCGTCCGTCCACGTCTACCAGACCGGGGCGGGCCTTGCGCGTTTCCAGCAGGGGGCTTACCGCGTCCAGCCCCACGGTCACGCCGTCGGGCTGAACGGCATGCTCCGGCAAGGCGTCCACAAACAGCCGCCTCTGCGGGGTTTCCGCCTCGCCATGCAGCGAAACGCCGTCCTGGCGCAGTTCAACCAGCCATGCACCCCGACCCCCCAGCCGCAACACTTCTGCCGCGAGGGCGAACATTTCAGCCTGACGTGGTGCAAGCACCTCGCACAGCACTTCCATGCCGCCGCCGCAGATCATGTCGCTGTTGGGCGTAAAGCCGCTCATGTCGCACGAAACACGCGCAGAAAGGCCGCTTGCAAGGCTGTTGCGGGCCGCTTCCATGGCGCGGGCTTCAAGCAGGCCGCCGCCCACTGTTCCTTCAAATCCGTTGCGCGTCTGAAGGGCACGGGTTCCGGCTTCGCGCGGGGCAGATCCTGTGCGGCTCACCACGGTCACAAGCACCAGAGGTTCGCCCCCCGCCAGCAGAGCCGCAGCACGGGCTTCAAGCGTATCTTCCCACGGGGTTGTCACCAGAGATTCCGGCGTGCCCTTGGGGCCTTCGCCGTCTGAAGGCAACAGAGAGGCCTCGTTTTTCTTACCCATCTCCATCCTCCTTCACATAGCCGCACCCTTTGACAGGGCAGATGACCTTTGCGCCATCGCGGCTTTTCTTTTCAATCAGATAGGGCGAATTGCACCGTGGGCAGGGGCCGGGCACGGGCTTGTCCCACAGGGCAAAATCACACTGGGGGTACTGGTCGCATGAATAGAATATCTTGCCGCGCTTGGTGCTTTTTTCAACCAGCGAGCCCTTGCCGCAACGCGGGCAAGGCACCCCGGTGGAAAGCGGAGCCGCGTACCTGCAATCGGGATAGCCCGTGCAGGCAATGAAACTGCTGCCCGTGCGGGACTTCTTGATCACCAGGTCTTTGCCGCACTGCGGGCAGTCCCCCACCTTTTCATACTGGGGTTTTTCCTGGGCCACGGCTTCCACGGTGCCGTCTTCCGTGCGCTCAAAATTGCTGGTGTAGCGGCATTCCGGATAGCCGGAACAGGCCAGAAAAGCCCCGGCCTTGCCAAACTTGATGAGCAGATCCTTGCCGCACTCCGGGCAGGGCAGGTTTGCGGGCATGCCCCCCTTGAGGCTCTTCATATTTTTGGACGCAGCCGCCAGCGTGGGATTGAAATCTTCCGAGAAACGCCGCAGCAGTTCGACCCACTGTTCCTGACCTTCGGCTACCTTGTCCAGGTTTTCTTCCATCTGGGCGGTGAAACCCACATCCATGAGCTTGCCAAAATGCTCCACAAGCTGGGTGCACACCACGCGCCCAAGGTCGGTGGGCACAAAATGGCGTTCCTTCAGGCTCACGTATTCCCTGTCCTGAAGGGTGGAAATAATGGCCGCATAGGTGGAAGGACGCCCGATGCCCAGTTCTTCCAGCTCGCGCACAAGGCTTGCTTCGCTGAAGCGGGCCGGGGGCTGGGTGAACTTCTGCTCCTTGTCGAGCTTTTCGAGCGTGAGCGTCTGCCCTGCTGTCAGAGGCGGCAGTTCGGCGTCCGCCTCATCTTTGCCGCGCGGCATGGCCGCCAGAAAACCTGGGAACAGCAGGCGCTCGCCCTTGGCCTTCCACTGCGTGTGCGCGCAGGCAATACTGACCGTGGTGTCGTGAAAGCGCGCCCCGGCCATCTGCGAGGCCACAAAACGCGACCAGATGAGCCGATAAAGATTGTACTGCTCCGGCGGCAGGTGAGTTTTCACCTCGTCGGGCGTGATGGTCACGTCAACAGGGCGGATGGCTTCATGCGCGTCCTGCGCGCCGCCCTTGGCCTTGTAGACCCTGGCCCGCTTGGGCAGATATTCCTTGCCAAAGTTGCCCTCAATAAAGGCCTTGGCCGCATCGCGGGCTTCATCGGCAATGCGTGTGGAGTCGGTACGCATGTAGGTGATGAGTGCCGTAAGCCCCCTGTCGCCCAGTTCAACGCCTTCGTACAGACGCTGGGCAATATTCATGGTGCGCTTGGCAGTGTACGAAAGGCGCTGGTTGGCAGCCTGCTGCAAGGTTGAGGTAATGAAAGGCGGCTGCGGGGCGCGTTCGCGCTCTTTTTCTTCCACGCTTTCCACCACAAAGGGCTTGCCCGCCATGGCGTCTTCAATATCCTTGGCCTGTGCCGCATTGCTTACCACGGCCTTTTTGCCGCCCACCTTGGCAAGCTCGGCCTTGAACGGCGGCGGCACGTCCGCTGCCAGCAGAACCTTGAACAGCCAGTATTCTTCAGGCTTGAAGACTTCGCGGGCCTCCTCGCGCTCAACAATGAGGCGCAGGGCCACCGACTGCACGCGCCCGGCAGAAATGCCGCGCTTGATGGATTTCCACAGCAGGGGCGAAATTTTGTAGCCCACCAGACGATCCAGCACACGGCGGGCCTGCTGGGCGTCAAAAAGATGCCCGTTCAGTTCGCGCGGATGCGCCAGGGCTTCTTTCACAGCCTTGGCTGTGATTTCGTTGAACTGGATACGTTTGATATCCTTGGCTTTGTCGCGGATAAGCTCCGCCACATGCCAGGCAATGGCCTCTCCCTCGCGGTCGGGGTCGGGCGCGAGATATACGGTATCGGCCTTGGAAGCGGCAGCGCGGAGTTCGCTGACCACATTCTTTTTATTGTCTATAACCTCGTAGTGCGGCGCAAAGTCGTTGGCTTCGTCCACACCAAGAGAGCTGGACGGCAGGTCGCGCACATGGCCAACACTGGCCTGCACCATGTACTGCGGCCCCAGAAACTTCTTGATGGTCTTCACCTTGGCTGGTGATTCCACAATGATAAGCTGTTTGCCCATGCTGCCCCTCGGTTATCTCGTGCTTGTCGGCAAAAGACGTGCGGCCCTGTTAACGCTCACGCCATCGCGTGGCTGCCGCGCGCACCCTGCACCGTCACTTATATGGTTGCCAGCGCGGCGTTTTCACGCAATTTTTCCTGCGTGCAATCGCAACGCAACACGCCCGCGCAACGATTATTTTCCGTTGCCAAAATCCATTGCAGCGACATAACGCCCCGTTGGCGGCCATGCGCGACACAACCAATAGCGTCAAGTACGAAGCATTTGTCAAGTCCTGACCTGTCTCAGTTCCATACGCCAACACCGCATACCCAGGGGGCAACCGTGCCAAACTGGACAGCAAGGCCGATCTGCGCTATTTATGATAGTGTCGTTCAAAATTGCAAGGAAGCATATGCCAATCTGTTTTCTGCCTCGTAACTTTGCCGCTGCTCTGTGCCTGCTGATCATGTTTGCTTTTGGCGCGGGTTGCGCAACGCATCAGGATCAGCCGGGCGCTCCCCCTGCCGCAGATTCCGGAGCGCAGCCAGGCAGCGGTGCAGACGTTTCTGATGCGCCGCTGCAAAGTGTGCAGGTGCGCAAAGGGCAGACCGTGCACGTGACCGTGAGCGGCGGCGATGCCACGTTCAACGCCGACTTTGAATCCATGCTCACGAGTTATTTGCAGAGCGAAAAAGATCTGACCCCCGCCGATTCTGCGCAAAAGGCAGACCTGCTCATACGCGTGAAGGTGGAGGACATCTACCCTCTGGGTTCGCGCAACGCGCCGGTGAGCGCAGGGCATGCCCTGGGTTCAACCGCCACAGGGGCCGTGCTGGGCGTGCTGCTTGGCGGCGCAACCGGCGGCAGAAGCGGGGCAGCCTGGGGAGCAGGCGCCGGAGCGGCTCTTGGCCTGGGCGCGGCCCTGCTGGACAGTTCCGGCAAAAGCAAAATATGGGGAATGAAAGCTCTCGTGGGCGTGGGCCGCAACGGACGGGAACCGTCAGATGCGGACATGCACCGCACCTCGGTGCGTGCTGAAGGAGCCAACATGGGCAAGGAGGAAATCCTGCCCGCCCTAGAGGACACCTTAAGCCGAAAAATTCTCGAGTCGCTGCGCTCCTGATTTCGCGCCAACGCTATCCGCATTCCGGCCCTCGCCCGGCGAGGCTGGTCGCAAATATTATCTCCCCCCGAATACAACTCAGATCCGCGCCTTTTTTGGCGGCGGCATCTCAAAGGAGCCGTATGTCCTTTATCCGCTATATTCTGATACTTTGCCTGGCCTTTGCCTCCCTGTGCGGGTGCGTGCGCCAACCGGCGGACGCGGCACGTGTGGAAGTGCTGCGCCAGGGCCAGATTGAGGAGCCGGAAGCCGATGTGAACATCCATCCGGCGGTTTATGTTAACGTGCGCGACAATACCAACAAGGTATTCGGCCTGCGCACCCAGGTGGAAACATGGCTGCAACGCCAGGGCTACACGGTAGTGCCAAACCCCAGCGAGGCTGGCTATATCCTCCAGATCGTTGTGCTTTCAGCCGGCACAACCGCACCGGAAACCGCCCGCCAGGTGGTGAAAGCCGGGTATGACGCCCCCTCGCAACTGAGCGGCAAGGGCGGCACCGCCATGGTGGCGGATGTGCTGCTGGTGCAGCGCCATGTTCCCAGCACTCAGGGTTCCCGCAGTAAGAATCTCAAAAACATTGGCAAGCGCAATGCCGTTGGCAGCAGCCAGATGCGCATTGCCCTGCTCGCCCATCAGGAATTCAAGACCGGCGCGGGCATGCCCCCTGTCTTTGCCGAAACCCTTGCCAAGGAGCTGGCGACTTCCGTTCACAGCGCCAACACCGAAGAAGCACAAGCCCAACCCGCCAAGCAGTAGCCGCTTCCACGCAAAAGGCTCGGCCTGCCCCCCTACCCCATTGTCTTTCCCAAGGGCAACCGATTCTGTCGGTTGCCCTTGTCATTGACGGCGGCCCTGACGGGTTCCTGCGCCAGCGTCAGCATTCCGGCGCAGGCCCGATCCGCAAAATATAACCTGTCGTTTTACCCGCGCATATCCAGAGTTGGCACTGTACTTGCTTTTTCCTCAACGCGGAGCCTCAGCCCCGCAGGAGGAACACATGGCACTTTCCAATTTTCTGATCCGCCCCCCATCTGATGCACAAAAGGCCCAGGCGGGAGCTCCACGCCGCGCTGCGCCTGCGCAGGCCGGAAACCCCGCGTCCTTTGCCAACATCATGAGCGGCCAGACCACCAATGCGGAAAACGCCAGCAC
Organism: Desulfovibrio sp.; assembly: GCF_035644575.1. GTDB lineage: Bacteria > Desulfobacterota > Desulfovibrionia > Desulfovibrionales > Desulfovibrionaceae > Desulfovibrio. Next base: position 7,984 of record NZ_DASQOG010000129.1, read on the forward strand.
TGCCGAAATGCAGCGCGCAGGCACGGCTCTGGCCGGGAACATGGGGCAGCAGGGCATGGTACTGGCAGGGCGCTCGCCCAGCGATCTTGCCCGCACGCAGGTATTCAGCAAGGCAGAAACCGACATGCGGCAGACCAAGGCCATTGACAGCCTCATGCAGACAGTGTCCGGCGGCAACTCTACCCTTGATCTTGCCCGCAGCATGGGTACTGCCCGGCATCTGCGCTCCATGACAAGCGCCATGGACAACCGCGTCAAGGGGCTCAGCATGGGCGATTTTGTCCATTCTCGCACCCAGCCCCAGTCTCAGGCCCGCACCAAGGCCTCGCACAAGATAGAGGACATGGAGCTCGGTCAGCTTTCAGCCCGCTTTGAGTCTGGCAGCGACGGCATTGCCGCCGTGGGCTATGACCGCAACGGCGGCACCTCCTACGGCAAGTATCAGGTATCGTCACGCGCGGGCAGCCTGAAGGATTTTCTGGATTTTCTGGATACAGAAGCGCCGGATCTTTCCAAGCGCCTGCGTTCCTCCGGCCCCGGCAACACCGGCAGCCGCAAGGGCGCCATGCCCGACACATGGCGCGCCATTGCCAGCGAACAGCCGCAGCGTTTTGAAGATCTTCAGGAGGCTTTTGTGCGCCAGAGCCATTACAAACCCGCGCTGGAATCCATATCCCAGCGCATCGGCCTGAACCCCGACAAGGTTTCCACTGCCATGCGGGAGGTTATCTGGAGCACATCGGTGCAGCACGGCCCTGCGGGCGCTGCACGCATATTCGAGCGGGCGCACGCCATGAGCGGCAAGCCGACCGATGCGGCCTATGAGCGCAACCTCATTAACAACGTGTACAACATACGCGTGGGGCAGTTTGGATCTTCCGACAGCAATATTCAGGCAGCCGTGGCCAACCGCTTCAAGCAGGAAAAGGCCCTGGCCCTGAACCTCCTGAACGGCGGCAAAACCTCGGCGCTGGCATAAGGCGGCCAAGCAATGGAGACCACCTGCTCTGCGGCTGACCGCTCAGGCACCACACTGGTCATCAACCTGACGCGATTTGGCGACCTGCTGCAATGCCAGCCCCTCATTGAGGATCTGCATTGTCAGGGCCAGACCGTGCACCTGGTGTGTCTGGACAATTTTTCCAGCGCCCAGCCCCTGCTGCGCCATGTGGAGCGCATCTGGCCCTTGCCCGGCGCGCGGCTCATGGCCGACATGGACAAGGATTGGCGCATCGCAACGGCCCTTCTGCTGGAATTTGCCCGCACCGTCAGGAGCGAGGCCAGGCCCGACTGCGTTGTCAATCTGACCACCACCCTGCCTGCGCGGCTGCTCACTGGCCTGCTGGCTGGAGGGCAAGCGGACGGACAGGCCGAAATTCGCGGATTCTGCCTCGACGCGCATGGTTTTGGACAAAACAGGGGCATCTGGTCCACATTTCTGAACAGCGGCGCTACAAACCGACTGAGCGCACCCTTTAATATTGCAGATATGTTCCGCATGGTGGGCGCGCCGCACACGCAATCAGCCGCAGCCGTGCAGCCGCGCCAAGGGCTGGCCGATCCGCCGCAGGATGCACTGGATGCAGCGGATGCCCTGCTTGCCGCGGCTCCGCCGGAGACATGCGGTTTTGTGGCCATACAGCTGGGCGCAAGTGAAGCACGGCGGCAGTGGCCCGCACATTTTTTTGCCGAGGTGGGCGACCGTCTGTGGCGCGAGCGCAAGCTCTGCCCGGTGTTGCTTGGCTCACCTGCCGAACGCCCGCTGGCCGAGGCCTACGCTCAGGCAGCCCAAGGCCATTGGGTGGATGCCGTGGGCAAAACCAATCTCACCCAACTAGCGGCGTTGCTGCGCCGGTCAAAATTGTTGTTTACCAACGATACCGGCACCATGCATCTAGCTGCTGGCCTTGGGGTGCCCTGCCTGGCCATATTCCTTGCCACGGCCCAGCCTTGCGACACTGGCCCCTATCTGCCCGGATGCTGTTGTCTGGAACCTGCCCTGCCCTGCCATCCCTGCCCCTTTGGCCGCCCCTGCCCCAATAATCTGGCGTGTGTGACGCACATCAGCCCCAGGAGCGTCGAATCCCTCGCCCTGTCATGGCTTGACACTGGACGCTGGGATGCCGCCCCGCTTGACCTTGTGGGGCGCGAGGCCCGCGTGTGGCTGACGGAACAGGACGACAAGGGCTTTATGACCGTGCGTTGCCTTACGGAGCACGCCGCCGAAGATCGCAGCCTATGGCTTGCGCAGCAGCGGATTTTCTGGCGTCAGATACTTGACGAACTGGACGGCGCCGCACGGCCCGCAACGGCGGAGCAAAAGACCACGGATACCAGTCTGCCTGAAGCAAAGGCCCCTTCAGCATCTGCACACGGCACAACGCATACGGACGAATCGGCTGGTGCGTTTTCTGCCGAATTTGCGCAATGCATGGCAACATCGCTGGAGCAGGCCGCACAACTTTTTGAAATGCTTACGCAACAAGGGCAACTGCTGGGCAGGAGCCCCAAGGCAGGACAACTGTTTTTGCGTAATTGCGAACGCCTGCAAACGGTTTTTGACGCCTGCCCAGAGCTGCGCTCATTGGGAGCCTTCTGGCGTGAGTTGCGCCAGGAACGCGGCGACCGGCTGGACGACCTGCTGGAGCTTACTGCCCAGCTTGGCGCGCATTTCGTTATTTGGCGCCATAAATTTACCGATGGCACGTCATTTGCTTAAATATACTCAGAACACATTACGGTAAAATCTTCCCTGTGGGGAGAGGAGGGAACTGGAATGATAATCATAGACGGCTCACAAAGCGAAAAAAGTATTTCTGCCTTTGCCAACCTTGAAGAACTGCTCAAGGATGTCATGCAGGAAGACCAGATGACCAATCGCGTGGTAACGGACGTTCTGGTAAACAACGAAGCGTTTTCCGAGATCTATCCGCATCAGGCCGAAGACATCGCCTGCTCCGAAATTTCTTCCATTGAGGTGCGCTCCGTGCCCATGGCTGAAATGGCTGTGGATATGTCCGCCGAAATGGGCAAGGTCGCCCAGATGATGGCCCACGGCTCGCGCGAAGTGGCCCGGTTGTTCCGCGCCGCCTCCGACACGGACGCCCTGGAACTTTTTCAGGATCTGCTGGACGTGACCCGCGACTTCATGGGCATGCTGGGCGAACTGCGCGCCAACTATACAGATGGCGCTCTGCCCGATTTTGCCGAAAAAACCGAAAAATTTTCCAGCCTGCTTTCTGAAATGGGCGACGTGCTGGAGAACGAAGACTGGATTCTTCTGGCTGACCTGCTTGAATATGAATTCATCCCGCTGTGCGACGATTGGCGCGCCACCAGCGAGATTCTGCACAAGCAGGTTGCCGAACACATGGCCCAGTAGGCCTCAGGAGCTTGCATGAATCAGGGAGTATGCCTTCTTGATGAAGCGCTGAACCTTGCCCGTCTGGAAATGGCGGCACTGGAGGACGGCGCATACGACAGGGCGGTCGAGCTTGCCGAAAGGCGGGGCGAGGTGACCAGCATGGCCTGGCACATGCTGGAAGACAGCCAGGCCGACCAGTACAGAACTCACCTGATTGAACTGGCCCGTGTGCAGGATCAACTGACGGAACTTGCCACCAGGGCGCACAGCGAAATCAGGTCGCAGTTGCAACGCTCACGCCTCGAAAGCCGCCGCATGCGCGGCTACCACCGGGCAGTGGGCCAGGCGCTGCAATAGCGCTCCATGCGTTCAGAATCATAGGTGGCGGCATACGCAACAGCGTGTGCCGCCACTTTTTTTGGAGGCTGGCCTGCTCCAGGTGTAGAGTGTCAACACGTTGTTCACCCTTCCCTTCACTCGGTTTGTTGTTGTCTGGTAACTCCAGCTTTACCGATTTAGGGAGGGTGAACAACCTATTGGAACATTACATCTAGGGGCTGTTTCTAAATAAAAGATTTTGCGCCGAGGACAAGGAAAACAGTGTTTTTTACGACAGGAGTGGACTCGCTTTAGCCGTTGCGACGCAGGAAGCTACGGATAAAGACAGCAGCGCTTTTTGTCCATGACTGGAGTAAAAAATGCTGGATGACGCAGTGATCAGCCAAAAGAATTATTTAGAAACAGGCCCTACCCCACCATGCCTTCACGCATGGCCTTACGCACATCTTCCACTCTGGTGCGGATGTCGGGCGCGCCGACCAGTTCGCTCACAAGCGAGCAGCAGCGCGCGCCGTGCCGCGCGACTTCCGCAATGTTATGCCGTTTGATGCCGCCAATGGCCACAAAGGGCAAATCTCCGTTGCGGGCAATCCAATCCAGATACTCGTACCCTACGGGATCAACCACGTCTTCCTTGGTGTTGGTGGCAAAAATCGGCCCCACGCCGATGTAGTCCGCGCCAAGGCTGCGGGCTTCGCGGGCCTGCTCCGGCAGATGGGTGGAAAGGCCGATGATCATTTCCGGCCCCACGAGGCTGCGCACATCGGGAACAGGCAGATCCTCCTGCCCCACATGCACGCCGTCGGCCTGCACCAGCATGGCGATATCCACGTGGTCGTTGACGATAAAGCAGGCCCCGGCCTCCCTGGTCAGCCGCCGCAACAGGCGGCATTCCTCCAGCATAGCACCGGATTTCAGCTTTTTTTCGCGATATTGCAAAATGCGCACGCCCGCCCCCATAAGGGCGGAGACAACTTCTTCAAGCGGCCTTCCCAGTGAAAGACCGGCATCGGTGATGGCATAAATATCCGTTTCTCCAGGCAGGATTCTGGGCATACGAGGCTCCTTGGCGACTATTTTCTGAACGCCGCAACAATACGGCGAAAACAACTGTGCACAAAGCGGGCAGGATGAAAGGACGTGTGCGAAAGCTCCGCTGGCAACTGAAATCCGACAGATGAAAAATCCGGTGGGCTTCGCAGGGGAAAGACCGCCCGAATGCCGCCCTGCCCTTCTGCCGTGGCGCAGCCCCAGGCCTGACGGCGGCGCAGGGCCGCACCCAGGGGCACATCCTGAGGCGCAAGGCCCAATACTGTATACAGCGCTTCGTCCAGGGCCACGGCTGAGGCGCTGGCCCCCACCACGCCCAGGGCAAAGGGGCTGCCGTTGCTCGGCCCTGTAACATGCATGGCCGTGACGCCGTCCGCCACTGCGGCAACAGGGGGCAAGGCCGCCCACAACGCGGCAAGGCAGTCGGCAAAAAACAGGGGGTCGCGCCCCTCGCGGGCGTGGGCAAAAGCCTTGTGCAGGCCGCGCACGCAACCAAAACAGTTTTTGACGGAGAGCGTCACAAGCATCTGCGCATGGGCTTTTACCCGGGGAACCGACACAATAAAATCGCTCTCAAGCGCCAGACGCGCCACATGAAAGCGCGATCCGCCCGCCTGCAAACCAGCCTTTTGCGCCGCTTCGCCCTCAAGGGGCAGGGGCACCGGCTCCGCTGGGCCGATCTCTTCAACTTCAAGGCCCAGAGGGCGCAAAGCCGCCTCAAGCCCCACAGCCCGCGCCACGGAGGCCGCGCGTCCAAAACCCGGCGAATCCGCCACGCGCACCCGCGCCCCGTGATCCATAAGCCAGGCGCATACGGCGGCCACAACCTGCGGCGAAGCGCAGGCCAGGGGTTTTGCCAGTAAAAGATTGGGCTTTACCAGCACGCGCGCACCGGGGCGCAGGGGGCAATGTTCCGTCAGGCGGGCAGCGTCCATGACGTCGCCCACAGCCCTGCCCAAGCCGGGATCGTGGTAATCCTCTTGCTGCAACAAGGCCACGGGCAGTGAAGCCGGGGCGGCGACATGGCTGTTTTCCAGCCCGGCAGGCGGGGTATTTATACCGTTTTCCATGCCCGGACTATGCCGCCCGTCCGGCCCCTTGTAAAGACCATGGCCTTTTCAAAGGGCCGTTCTTGACGTATGCAAGGGCATCCACCTTCAGGGACAACCGACTGTAATCTGAGGATTCCATGCACGCACCCAAATTGCTGATAACCGCCCTTTTATTGACCCTGTGCTGTGCCCTGGCCTCTCCCGCCGTATTTGCGGCGGAACCGACCCCCGCCGCCAA
>NZ_DASQOG010000130.1:0-16084 GCF_035644575.1 Desulfovibrio sp.
TGGGCGACGAGAACGTGTGATGCTACTGGAAGTTGAAAATCTCTACGCCGGCTATGGCAAGATTGAAGCCCTTCACGGCATTTCATTTCACGTGAACAAGGGCGAAATAGTCACCCTCATCGGGGCCAACGGCGCTGGCAAGTCCACCACGCTCAAGGCCGTCATGCGACTCACGCCGCCGGAATCGCCCACTGTTATCAGCGGCGACATCCGCTTTAACGGCGAATCCATCCTGAAAACAGAGCCGCACCATGTGGTTGCCCGCCTCAAGATGGATCTTGTGCCCGAAGGCCGCCATATTTTCGGCAACCTCACGGTGAACGAAAATCTCAAGCTGGCTACCTGGACGCGCAAGGACAACAACATCCAGCGGGATGTGGATAAGGTTTTTGAGCTTTTTCCGCGTCTTAAAGAACGCATGCACCAGCGCAGCGACACGCTCTCTGGCGGCGAACAGCAAATGCTGGCCGTGGGCCGCGCGCTTATGACCAACTGCTCGGTGCTGCTGCTGGACGAACCCTCCATGGGTCTTTCGCCCCTGTTGATGTACGACATGTTCCGCACCTTCAAACAACTCAACAGCGAAGGTCTGACCGTTGTGGTTGTGGAGCAGAACGCCCGCCTGGCGCTCCAGGTGGCGGATCGCGGCTACGTGCTCGACACTGGCAGCATTGTGGCGGAAGGTTCCGCCGCCCATCTGGCCGACACGCCGGAAATCAAGGCAGCCTATCTGGGCGCATAAGCTCATCTCGCGCAACTATCAGTAAACAACAAAGCCCCCGTTTTTCAACGGGGGCTTTGTGCGTTTGCAGGCAGCACGGGTGCTATCGGGCCGATGCAACCATTGCTGCGCCTATGCGGCGGGCCTGCTCCAGGTCTTGCGGAAAATGCGCATCGCGGTAAGCGGCTTTTTCCGGCTCGGAAAACCGTTCGCACTTGTACTTGCTGTAGTCGTCAAACTGATAGGTGTTGCAGACATGCTGCACCTGCGGCTCGCCAAAAAGGCGGCCCACAAAGGTTTCCATGCCCTTGAGATTCTGAAGGTAGCCGTACTGCTCCATTTCTTCGCTGCTCACGTTCATGGCATAAATAAAGGCCGTGGGCATGCGCTTGGGGGCAAGTGAGCTGTACTCCTTGTCATACACAAAGAAAGGAAACATGAGGCGTTCCATAAAACTGCGCATCACACCAGTGACATTGCCAAAATAAATGGGGCTGCCAAAGATAAGCCCGTCCGCCTGCGAAAGCTTTTCCAGCACCGGGGCCAGATCATCCTTGACAGCGCAGTGCCCGTAGCTCTTGCCGCCCTCTTTTTTGCACGAAAAACAGCTCACGCAACCCTTGTAGCTGAGATCGTAGAGATGGATCATCTCGGTTTCCACGGTTTCACCACAGGGTGCGGCTGCCGCTCCGTCCAGAGCAGCCTGAAGCAGCTTGACCGTATTGAACTTCTTTCGCGGGCCACCGTTTATGGCGTAAATTTTCATTATATCCTCCTGTGGGAATAGGTTGATGACAAGGGACTTCTTGACCACCATGTATACCTGCTTTAATATCATTATCACAAGTACGCATTTTTTTCTTCCCTACTTTTTGCGAGCATACCATGACAAAATCTTCTTCACGCGCCGCCAACTGCCTGTACGATGACAAGGCAGAATGCCCCATCCTGCACGTTTTCAAATGCATCGGCGGCAAGTGGAAACTGCCCGTTCTGTGGCATTTGGCCGAAAAAGAGACCCTTCGGTACAATGAACTGAAACGCACTGTGCGGGGCGTCACCAACATGATGTTGACCAAGTGCCTGCGCGAGCTGGAAGATTTTGGTCTTGTGCATCGCATGCAATACAACGAAATTCCGCCCAGAGTCGAATACTCCCTCACAGAGCGCGGCAAAACACTACTCCCGGCGCTGGAGGCGCTGTACGCCTGGGGCCGGGAGCATCTGGATTTTGCAAAAGATACGGAAAAACTGGAAGCAGAAGATTGCGGCTGTCAGCCCCGCGCCTGCCCGGATAGTTTGGTGGACAGTTCTCTGGACGGTTCGGCGGATACTTCCAAGCGCGGTTCAGCAGCCTGAGCGCACCCGGTCCCGCTACGGAAGTTTTCCACTACAATGCCGGTGATTATAAGCGCGCCGCCAAGCAGGGTCGCCAGAGTCATCTGCTCGCCCAGCAGGGCCGCGCCAAACAGCACCGCCGCCAGTGGATTGAGCGCAATAAAGACGCCAGCGCGAGCCACGCCAATCTTCTGGATGCCGTCATAGTACCAGATATAGGCCACGGCGGAGCCAACTATGCCCAGATAGAGCAGGCTGAGCATTTCGCCGCTGCTGAACTGCGCCACGGCGGCAAAATCCAGCGCGCCTGTGCAGGCGGTATAGGCCGCCAGCATGAGAGTTCCGGCATAGATGGAGTACGTTACCGTGTGCAGCGGCCCAAGCTGCCGCACCACTGATTTGCAAAACACGCTGTAGGCGCTCCAGCTCAGCACGCAACCGCCTATAAGCGCCTCGCCCAGCCAGCCGCTGCCGCCAGCCCCTGCCCGCTGGGGATCGCCGCCGCCGACCACCAGAGCCACGCCGCCGAAACACAGGGCAATGCCAAGCATTTTCAGCGCGCTCACGCGCTCATGGTAAAAAAGATAGGCGATAAGGGCCATGACCGCCGGGTTCAATGCCACAATCAGCGCCGCGCGCGAAGCGCTGATGTGCTGCAAGCCGCTGAAGAAGAAAAAACTGTACGAAAATATACCGCAAAACCCCAGCAGGGTCACCACCAAGGCCTGCCCCGCCGTTACACGGCGAAAACCCTTGCCGGAAACCACAAGGAACAGACTCAGCGCCGCTGAGGCCAGCAAAAACCGCAGGCTGGCCGAAAACATGGGCGCAACGCCAGCCAGGCTCCTGCCCGCAATAAAGGTTCCCCCCCAGGCCACAGCCACCAGGGCCAGCCGCACGTATACGGCGGCGTCCCCCGCGCGTTCTTTTGCAACATTCATTTCAATACCTGACTTTGCTGAAATTCTGCGGTCAAAGGCTATTCACAGATTGCACCCGTTGCACCCGCGAGCCAACATGCATACACTTACGAGCATGCGAACTCATAGAGAAATGAGCAATAACTCATGGTAAATCGTAGTGACACTGACCCAGCTTGAAATATTTTCCACCGTGGCCGCGCGCCGTGGCTTCACTGCCGCCGCCCTGCAACTGGGCATTTCGCAATCTGGCGTGTCCCACGCCATTGAAGCGCTTGAGCAGGAATTTGGCGTGGCCCTGCTGCGGCGCGGAAAAAATCTGGAGCTTACAGATGTGGGCGCTCGCCTGCTGCGTCAGGCTCAGGCCATGCTGGGGCTGGCGGAATCCATGCGGCAGGAGGCTTCGGACGCGCGCGGCATGAAGCGCGGCACATTGCGCATCGGTTCCTTTGGACCCACAGCCTCGCTGCGCCTGCTGCCCCCGGTGCTTGAAAAATACAGCGCGGTTTACCCCGGCATTGAAATCCATGTGGATGAAGGCCCGGACGGCGAGGTGGCCCAATGGCTCGCGGACCACCGCGTGGACATTGGTTTTGTGACCTTGCCGGATGACCGGTTTGACACATTTCCCCTCATGGAAGACCAGCTGGTGGCCCTGCTGCCTCTGGCGCACCCGCTGGCGAAGAAAAAAGCCGTCACCCTTGAGGAACTTTGCGCCAGCCCCTTTGCCATGACGAGAGCCGGGTCTGAAGACATTATCGGGGGGCTGTTCCGCGCGTTGCGCCTGCAACCCAATATTCGTTGGCGCTCGTTGCAGCTTGTAAGTACCATTGCCGCTGTGGCGCGGGGCGAGGCCGTGAGTATTGTGGCGGAATCCGCCCTGCCGCCTGAAAAAGCACCGGGCTACATCAAAAAGCCCCTCCGCCCTGCGGCCCGGCGGCAGGTGGCCCTGGCCGTGCCGGACGCGCGCCGCATGTCGCCCGCTGCGCGGGAGTTTATCCGCATGGCGCAGGAGGTTTTTCCGCATCCTGCGCAGTCAGTCGCAAGGCAGGCAACACGATAAAATTGCCTGTTCCCCGGCAAAAGGTATAGACTGCATCAAACGCACGGCTTCGCACAACAGAGGGGGTTCACCATGCATGTTCTCATTCTGGGCGGCACTGGCTTTGTGGGGCGATACATGGCAACGGCGCTCATGCGCCAGGGCCTCACCGTAAGCGTGGTTTCACGCAGGGCGGGCAAAGACGGCAACGGGCCTCGGCGCGTGGTCTGGAACGGCTGGGATGGAGCTGCTCTGGCCGGATTGCTGGACGGCATCGACGCCATCATCAACCTTCAGGGCGAAAATATCGGGGGAGGCCGCTGGACGCCGGAGCGCAAGCAGGCCATTGTGAACAGCCGGGTAGAAACCGGGCAAGCCTTGTGCGTTGCCCTGCGCCTGCGCAGGGAACAATCCCAGCAAGCGCCCGCGACCCTCTTGCAGGCCTCGGCCAGCGGCTATTACGGCCTGTGGCAAAACAACGCGCCGCCCTGCGATGAAGGTGCGTCCTCCGGCAAAGGATTTCTGGCCGAAACGTGCCGCCAGTGGGAGCAGAGCACCGTGCCCGTTGAAGCGTTGGGCATCCGCCGTTGCGTACTGCGCTTTGCCCCGGTGCTGGGCAAAAAGGCGGATGGAACCCCCGGCGGATTTCTGGAGCGCATGCTGCCGCCCTTCCGCATGTTTGTGGGTGGGCCGCTGGGCTCAGGCAAACAGCCCTTCTGCTGGACGCACCTTGAAGACGTGGCCGGAGCCGCCGCCCTGCTGCTGCAAAGACCCGACCTTGCGGGCACGTTCAACATCTGCGCGCCGCGCACCCCCAGCATGAGCGAATTTGCCCACACCCTTGGCAAGGCCTGCGGCAGGCCCTCATGGCTGCCCGTGCCAGCACCGGTACTGCGCCTGATGCTGGGGCAGATGGCCGATGAACTGCTGCTCGCAGGGCAGAACCCTGTTCCGGCGCGTTTGCAGGCTGCGGGCTATGCCTTTCGCCAGCCGGATCTGGAATCAGCCCTGCGGAGTGTGTTTCTCTAGCAAAAGGGCTCCTGCTCCAAGGCTGGGATGGTAAACCGGTTGGGCACTCTGACTAGACGGATAGTCGTTACAAATAGTTCAGGCCATCCATAACCAATTGCTGAACGAACAATTCAACCTCTACCAAAGGATTTTTTATGGATTCTATAACAAGCGCAAACTATAATTCCGTGCAACCTTCTAACGTATCAGCAACAGCAACAACAAATGAAAAGAATGTGTCAAAAAAGAACGATTCTTCTGAACTACAGCAGGGAGACACTGTCACAATCTCAGAAGAAGGGAAAAAACTGTCAAAAAGTGTTGATAAAAGCGATGAAAATGAGCCATCTACCAATAGCGATTCAGGGCTTACTGTAAGCAATATGAAAATATCGCAGCAGCTACAGGACGCGAAAAATAAACAAAAACAGCTTACAGCAAAGATTGTGGAAGAAAAAGCCCAAGGAAATGACGTAAGTGCGCTGAACGCCCAGTTATCAGACGCCCAACAAAATGTAAAAAAATTTCAGAACAAGACTAACCAGTAGCTAATTTTTATGAATACTCTCCGAGCAAATACTTAGGCAATTGCTCCAGATTTTTAAAATCCGGAGCAAGACAATATTTTGTATCAACGGGAAGTGCGGCTGAACAACGTGTTGACGTGCTGAACCTCAAGCTTTCCAGTGCCAACCTGCGGTTAGAAAGCCACCTGTTTTTGCGCGTTCCAGAGTGTTCTGTAACCGAAATAGAGCGAGCAGAAACAGCACAGACACACGCAGGCGCAAATAGCCACCATGATGGTTATCTGGTACAGGATGGCAGTGGTGGGCGCGGTGCCGGAAAGAATCTGGCCTGTCATCATGCCGGGCAGCACCACTATGCCCATGCCCAGCATGGAGTTGAGCGTGGGCACGAGTGCGGTTTCCAGCGCCTGGCACACAAAGGGAAAGAGTACCTTCTCCGGCGTGGCCCCTATGTTCAGCAGCGCCTCCACCCGCGCCCGTTGCCCCTCAAGGCCGTTCCAGAACGACTTGAGCCCCAGCGAAACGCCCGTGAGCGCATTGCCCATGAGCATGCCGCTGATGGGGATGAGGTATTGCGGATCAAACAGGCTCTGCCCCACAATACAGGTCACGAAAAATATGATGATGCCCAGCCCGCAACTGGCAATGGAAACAGACACTATTACCCGAAAGTGCGGGTTGAGCCTTTTGTTGCGGGAAAGCACCAGATATATGGTAAAAAACACCAGTATGAGCAGATAGCCCATGGTGAGCAGCGGGTGCGGATGCTCGAAAAGAAAGGTCAGCGCGTAACCTGCGGCAATGAGCTGCAAGGTCATGCGCGCGCTTGCCAGCACCAGCAGTTTGGTCTGGTTGATGCGGCATTTTTTCATAACAGCCAGCACCACCAGCAAGAGCACATAGACGAGCAAAAACGAGCCTAACTGAATCTGGGCAACGCCGTTCATGGTTATTCCGCCTCTGCCCGCAGGCTGATGATGTTTTCCGCATGCCGCTCTGTCAGGGCGGGATCATGGCTCACGGCTATCACGGTCATGGCGCGCTCGCGGCAAAAGGCCAGCACCTGGGCCATAAAGCGCCCTGCCGTTTCCTGATCCAGGGCCGAGGTGGGTTCATCCAGCATCAGCACCTTGGGCAGGAATGAAAGGCAGATGGCCAGAAACACGCGCTGGCGTTCACCGCCGGAAAGATGCACGCAGGGCGCATCCAGCGGAAAATTGGCGCAGCACAGACGCAGGAATTTCTGTTTGTCTTCCGCCGCGAGGTTGGCGGATTCTCTGGCTTCGCAAAAGGCGTCAAAATTTTCGCCCACGGAGCCATCAAAAAGAAACACGGACTGCCCAGCCAGCAAAACCTCGCGCCGCAGGGCAATACTGTCGATGTCGGCCATGACCTGCCCCTGGTACAGCACAGAGCCTGCCGTAGGGGCCAGCGTTTTGTTGAACAGCCGCAGCAGGGTACTTTTGCCGCAGCCGCTGGGGCCGCTGATAAATGTGGCCTTGCCCTCTTCTATGTCCAGATCCTTGTAGGATATCTGGCCGTAGGCAAGACCGCGTGTCTGTATACAGGACATGGTTTCTCCTGATGGCTGACGTGGTGCAGGACTATTCCGGCGTAGGCCATCCTACAGAGGAGCGCGGCAAGGTCAACAGTCTGTAAACGGTTTACGCCGCGCAGCAGATTTTTTTTACATCTGCGCCAGAATCATCATCCCTTGCGCGGGGCGGCTTCTGGGCGGTTTTTTTCAGTCAGGCCGCCGTCTGCCGCAATCTGGGGCTGATGGGGCATTGTGCATTGGCGTGTATGAGGCTATGGTACGCTACCAAGTAATTTTTTATGTACAGGAACAGCATGTCCCCATCGTTCGAAGATTTTCATTTGTCCCCGGAATTGTTGCAGGCCGTCAAGGATATGGGTTTTGAAGAACCCTCTCCTATTCAGGTGCTTGCCGTACCTTTTCTGCTGACTGGCCGCGATGCGGTAGGTCAGGCCCAGACCGGCACCGGCAAAACAGCCGCCTTTGGCATGCCCATTCTGGAAAAACTCACCCCCACCAGGGGAGTGCAGTCGCTGGTGCTTTGCCCCACGCGCGAGCTTGCCATTCAGGTTGCCGAAGAACTCAGCAAACTGGCCGCCCGCAAGCGTGGCGTTGCCATTTTGCCCATATACGGCGGTCAGGCTATTGAACGCCAGCTCCGCGCCCTTGAACGCGGCGTGCAGGTGGTGGTAGGCACCCCTGGCCGCGTTATGGATCACCTCCAGCGCGGCACCCTCCGCCTGGGCGGCGCAACCACGGTTGTGCTTGATGAAGCCGACGAAATGCTCGATATGGGCTTTCGCGAAGATATAGAAGCCATTCTGGAGCGGGTGCCCGCTGAATGCCAGCGTGTACTTTTTTCGGCCACCATGCCCCCGGCTATTTTGCAGTTGAGCAAACGCTTTCTGCGCGACCCGGAAATGCTGGCCATTGCCCAGAAAACCCTGACCGTGCCCGCCATTGAGCAGGTCTACTACGAAGTGCGCCCCCATCAGAAGATGGACGCGCTGTGCCGGGTGCTGGACGCACAGGGATTCCGCAAGGCCCTGGTGTTCTGCTCCACCAAGCGCAGCGTGGACGAAGTGACGGCCCACCTGCAGCAGCGTGGCTATCAGAGCGACGGCCTGCACGGCGACCTTGCCCAGTCGCAGCGCGACAGGGTCATGCAGCGTTTTCGCGGTGAGGGGCTGGACATTCTGATCGCCACGGACGTTGCCGCGCGCGGCATTGACGTGGACGATGTGGATGCCGTGGTCAACTACGACATCCCCCATGACGCCGAGCGCTACGTGCACCGCATTGGCCGCACCGGGCGAGCTGGCCGCGTGGGCAAGGCCTTTACCTTTGTCACCCTGCGCGAGCAGCACAAGCTGCGCGACATTATCCGGCATACCAAGGCCCGCATCCAGCAGGAACGCCTGCCCTCGTTGCGCGACGTTGCCAACATCCGCACCTCGCGGCTGCTGGATGAAGTGCGCGCCACGCTGACCGCCGGGGCGCTTGAAAGCTGCATGCAGATGGTGGAAGACTTTTTGTCCGAACAGTTTGCCGATGATGTCATCACCAGCCGCGATGTGGCCGCAGCCCTGCTCAAGCTGCTGATGCAGCGCGATTTTGGCGATGCCACCAACGTGCCCGAAGAAGATCCGCTGTCCGAAGCGCCCCGCCGCTTTGGCCGCGATGGTCGTGATGGCCGCGATGGCCGTGACGGGTTCCGTCAGGGCGACCGCGATGGTGGCCGCCCGCGCCGTAACGATGCGCCCATGACCCGCCTGCACATCAGCGTGGGCCATGCCCACAAGGTTTCGCCCGGCGAAATGGTGGGCGCCATCACCGGAGAATGCGGCATTGCCGGCCGCAGCATCGGCGCCATCAGCATTCAGAAGCATTTCAGCCTTGTTGAAGTGCAGAGCGAGTTTGCTGATGACGTGCTGGCCGTTCTGAACCGGGGCGTGTTCATTGCCGGTACGCGCGTGACCGCCAAGCTGGACGCTGGCGGCGGCTCGTTCCAGCGCAAGAGCTTTGGCCCCGGCCCCCGCGCACCGCGGGGCCCCCGGCCCGGATACCCTGCCCGCAATCCGCGTGATGGCGGCGCTAACGGTGGCGGTGGCGGTGGCGGCAAGCGTTTTACACACCCCGACAAATGGGGCAGAAAACCGCGCGGCGCAGAAGACGAAAGGGATTAAGCTTTGTTGCTAGCACAACGGCCCGTTGGCTCTTGGAGTCAACGGGCCGTTTTTATTTCATTTTTGACCACTCTCAACAAGCGGGAAAAGAGACCTCCCCTTCAAGACAAGTTCCCCAGCAGGTTCTGCTCCGTCCAGCAGACAAGCTCTGCACCCGACAGCGATGCAAAACGGCCTGCATATCCTGCAATATCCTGGTGGAATCATTAATCTGAATGTGCCACTACGACCAGACTCGCTGGTAACAATGCGGATATTCCAACAAAATGATTGTTAGCTCTTACGGAACAAAAAATGGGACGGCAGAAAACGTCTGCCGCCCCGAAGAAGCACATTTGTAAAAAAAGAATACCAAGAATTATAAGGAAGATTTAACAATGACGCCAACCATGTAAGCATCAACCCGTTACAAGTCGCCGTTGCCATTCTTGCGCCGGCGGTTGCGGTCTATACCGTTCGCGATGTATCCAAGCTTGAGCATTGCTTCAAGATTGTTGTATATCTCCCGGGTGCTGCCGAGGTTGAACCCAACAGGAGATCCATAGAATGAGACACATGACGCTTTTTTCAATTTGATCCCATCCTCTGGAGTATAGCGCATTATAGGTCCAGCGCACATGCATGACGATATCAGAGCTGCTTGTCCCGCCCCAGTGGGCAATGTGGAAGGTGTGGTAAATATTTGATTAAAGACATAGCCCTGAATTGCGCACCCGCGCCCAACGTGCTAACACTGTGTGATGCACTTCGCCTCTGCTGGCTGCAATATCCCATAATTTGCTCTTCAGTGAACCTGCTACGCTTCATTCTTGTGCTCCTATATCAGGAGCACTACCTTTTCAATGACATACTTTTGCGGAGAATGGTCAAGAGCATGCACAGTTACAAAATTTTGGCATTCCCCCTGCTGACTGCCACGGTGTGGTGCATGCGCAGTACTTTCACATCTAATTATTTTCCCCTCATAATAATATTTTTTTGTACGTTAATTGGACTATGCACTCATCATAAATTGCAAAGAACTCGATTACAGTTCGAGCATGGCAAGCATGTTCAACTTTTACTAGTTGCTTGCTCTTGAACAAGGAATTTCTTTTGATTTTAAGCCGGGCTGTTGCATTAATTAGCTCTCAACAGTCATGCCCGGCAACAATCGCACCTTTTATAGCTGGCAACGCGCTAGCTCTGTATACACAAGCAACTAAGTCGTTTAAAGTTTCGGGCCAGAGTTGCTGGCCGCTACTTTTTCTCTCGGCTTTGGATGGCACCAACCCACGATTTGACCGCAAACTGTTCTGGCTGTATTTTGTGTTGAAGGTTGCATGCCTCGTACAAAGCTGGCAGTTTTTCGCAGATAGGTCATAGATAAACTCATCGATTCACACCACCACTCAGCGCTTTTACACGTATTAGCATTTTTTGATATTTTTTTTGCATTACTACATCTATAAAATTACAACACACAGAACAATAGCATAGCTTTACTCAAGCCGAGAACGATCAAATCAATGCTCACAGTGTCAATAGCAACCCACAAAATGACGCACTACTGGACTGCATGTTCCACTTCAATTACAGATATAGTATTTCACCATTACCATGTGTCCCCAACGTATCACAAGCATTGAACGTCCCGATGCGCATAGCCTTGGAGCATGATTCACGCCCAAGACGCAACGGCTTAGCCTAATCAAAGCCTGTTCCAAGTAATGATCATCTCGGCAAGATCAATGATGATATTTTAATTAATGATATCAGATTAATACAAAAAAGTTTTTATTTACCACAAGACATCGATAAAGCGTGGCATCTGATTTTAAAATGAGGCAGTTGATGCGTACGATAACACCCGCAACATGCACCGCCATAATTTTAAACTATAATGGCTATGAAGACACACTAGCCTGTCTCCATAGCATAGAAATGCTACAAAGCAAGCCTCGCCGAATTATCGTAGTCGACAATGGCTCCCCCAATAATTCTGTTCAAATGATGCTGCAACACTGGCCTAAGAGGCAGCCTCCCACAGTAATTACAGGGCAAGAGCTGATTGACCCAAATTGCTTACCTAAAGCTGAATACATTCTTTTGACCCTTGCTCAAAACTGTGGCTACGCGGCTGGCAACAACCGGGGCATTTGTTTGGCCATGCGAGATACTGACTGCAATGCACTGTGGATTTTGAATAATGACACAGAACTTGACCAGAAAGCACTGGAACATTTGTGCGACAGCCTGAACGACGATGCTGAAGCTGGCATTGCGGGATCAACTCAGGTGTACACAGGCACAGATATTGTGCAATGCGCTGGTGGAGCCTCGATAAATCGCTGGCTCGGCAGTACACGCTCCTTAAAAGAAGCCTGCAAATTACACGACATACTTCAGTGCGCACCCCAGAAGCTAAACTCCCAGATCGATTTTAATGCCGGGGCGTCCATGCTTATTCGCAGTGAAGTTTTTGAACAGGTGGGGTTAATCCCTGAAGAGTATTTTTTATATTATGAAGATGTGGATTACGGAGTAAGTGTAAAAAAGGCCGGTTTCCATCTTGTGTGGGCACGCGACAGCATTGTTTATCACCATGATGGCAGTAGTACTCGTAAGCAACGCGGTGTAGCCCCGGCATGGGTAGACTTTTTAATCCTTCGCAATCGTCTATATTTTGTAAAAAAACATTTTCTAAAGTCTGTTCCATCTGCAATACTTGGTTATGTTTGTGTAGCCTTTAACAGAATAAGGAGAGGCCAGATAAGCAGACTAAAAATCATTTTTCCAGCCATCATAGATGCACTATGCGGCAACATGGGCATGTCAGATCGTGCGAAAAGTATCGCTCGTACGGAGGTACTTGCCTACCCCCAAACATCACAGAATAAGCACCTTAAATTTTCCCTGATTGTTGCAACATACAACCACGTGAAACGATTAAAAAAACTACTGCAAAGTTTGCGCTGCCAATCCTATAGACAATTTGAGACCATCATAGTTGATCAAAATCCGGCAGGTTTTTTGAACCAATTACTTGAAGAAGTTAAGGATATTAATATTAAGGTAGTGCGCATTGATCCAAGGGGGGTGTCTTATGCCCGCAATGTTGGGCTTGCGCTGGCAACAGGAGACGTTGTGGCCTTTCCTGATGACGATTGCTGGTATGCCCCAGACACACTTACAAAGGTCAACAGCATACTGTGCGGCAACGAGCAGATCGGTGGATTATTAGTAGCATGGGCAGATATGCCGCAGCACATCACTGAACAGCAACTTACCCTGACAGACAGAATCAATGCTTTTTCACGCGGCGAAACCTTTGTACAGTTTTACCGCAAAGAAGTAGTCAAAGACATTACCTTTGACCCAGAACTTGGGCCGGGCACGGGCTTGCCATATGGCTGCGGTGAAGATACCGACTTTTTGCTGCAGGCTTTGGCAAGCAACGTAATTGTGGCCCGCACAAATGAGGTACTTGTTTACCACCCACGCCCTAACCTTAAAGACCCGGCTCTTCTAAAAAAAACTGCAGCTTACGCGTGTGGCAGGATGCGGCTGCTGCAAAAGCACAAATTTCCCCTGTGGTTTAAGCTGGTGAATGTAGCCTTTCCGCTTGCAAAGGCGATTCAAGAAGGAAAACCAGCATGGTCTTACAGATGGGCCATGTTTGTGGGCAGGCTTAAAGGGCTGCTAAACAAATAACTACAGCTTCTTCATGAACAATTCGCCTTCCCTGAAACGATATATATGGAGGAAGACAAATTGCCAGCTGAAAAGATTTGTAGGCGAACAAGCGCTTGATGAAGACCGTGATCTTTTTTCGCGGACTCGGATGCTGAAACTGGCAAATGACCGCTGGCGTTTCGGTTCTCCGCACCGGCATGAATTATTGCGCCGGGAAGATCTGGTGCAGAATCACAAACTGATAGAAAAGATTTGCCAGAAAGAAAGCCTTTCTCTGCACACCCGCAAGCGCGTGAATCGCCCAAGCCATGCCCGCATTGTCCAGACTGGCCCAGCTGGCCGGGATGAACAATGGGCGATGGATTTTGCAAGCAACTCCCTTATGGGGGGGCGACGCATCCGGATTTTGACAATTGCTGATCTGTGGGATCATTCAGCCCGGCGCTCGAAGTGGATATGTCGTTGCCTGGAGTGCGGGCAGTGCGCGTTCTTGAAAGGCTACGTCTTCAAGGCCGGTTGCCGCAGCGTATTGAGGTTGATAACGGCCCGGATACCCTGCCCGCAATCAACGCGATGGCGGCGGTAACGGTGGTGGTGGCGGTAAGCGGTTTACGACCCCGACAAATGGGGCAGAAAACCGCGTGGCGCTGAAGACGACAGGGATTAATCTTTGTTGCTAGCAAAACGGCCCGTTGACTCTTGGAGTCAACGGGCCGTTTTTATTTCACCTACGAGCCTCACCGTCAGATCGCCTGAGGAGTGAGAACAGCCCACGCATCTGCCAGTAAGAGCACGCAAGCTAGCACGGGCGACTCCTCGCCAATCACGGAGTGACGCCTCAATCTCAGACGCGTGTATGTCCTTTTGTATGTCCCAAAGAAAAAGGGCTTACGGCGGTTAGCCATAAGCCCTTAAAATATATGGTGGGTCGTGCGGGGATCGAACCTGCGACTCTCTGCTTAAAAGGCAGATACTCTACCTACTGAGTTAACGACCCGTAGAGACGCGGAATATAGCGACAGCCTTAGCAACTGTCAAGCGCGTCTTGCGACAAAATGCCGATCAAACCCATATTTACTCAAAAAGCCGCTATGCGCCCTTCTTTTCCAGCTTGGCCCAGGTGTCGCGCAGCGTGGTTGTGCGGTTGAACACGGGCTTGGCGTCGGTGCTGTCCTTGTCCTTGCAGTAGTAGCCAAGGCGCTCGAACTGCATCTTGTCCCCAGCCTTGAACGTAGCCAGGGCAGGTTCCAGCAGGGCCTCCACCTTTGTGAGCGATTCGGGATTAAGGTTATCCAGAAACGTCTTGCCCTCGGGCGCGGCATTGGGATTTTCCACCGCAAAAAGCTGATCGTACAGGCGCACTTCTGCGGGGATGGCGTGAGCCGCCGACACCCAATGGATGGTTCCCTTCACCTTGCGGCCATCGGGGCTTTGCCCGCCCTTGCTTTCAGGGTCGTACACGCAGCGCAGCTCAACCACGTTGCCCGCATCGTCCAGCACGGCCTCGCGGCAGGTGATAAAGTAGGCGTAGCGCAGGCGTACTTCCGCCCCCGGGGCCAGCCGATGGAACTTCTTGGGCGGCTCAAGGCGGAAGTCGTCCCGCTCAATATACAGCTCGCGAGAGAACGGCACCTTGCGGCTGCCATAGGAGGCATCTTCCGGGTGGTAGGGCATGTCAAATTCTTCCACCTGGCCTACGGGATAGTTCTCAATAACCACCTTCACCGGGTCGAGGACAGCCATAACGCGCGGAGTATGCTCGTTGAGATATTCGCGCACGCAGAATTCGAGCATGGAGTATTCCACGGTGGAATCAGCGCGGGCCAGACCGATACGGGAGCAGAATTCGCGCAGGGCCTCGGGCGGAATGCCCCGGCGGCGCATGCCGCTCAAGGTGGGCATGCGGGGATCATCCCAGCCTGTGACGTGGCCTTCCTTCACCAGCTGAATGAGCTTGCGTTTGGAGAGCACCGTATAGGTTACATTAAGCCGCGCAAATTCGATCTGCTGCGGGCGGTATGCGCCGAGGGTTTCGAGCACCCAGTCGTACAGCTCGCGGTTATTGATGAATTCCAACGTGCAGAGCGAGTGGGTGATGCCCTCGATGGAGTCGGACAGGCAGTGAGTGTAGTCATACATGGGGTAGATGCACCACTTGTTGCCCGTGCGATGGTGTTCCGCATGGCGGATGCGGTACAGCGTGGGATCGCGCATGACCACGTTGGGCGAGGTCATATCGATCTTGGCGCGCAACACCTTTTGACCATCGCCAAATTCGCCCGCACGCATGCGGCGGAACAGATCAAGATTTTCGTCCACGCTCCGGTTGCGCCAGGGGCTTTCGCGCCCAGGCTCGGTCAGCGTGCCGCGATATTCGCGGATTTCTTCCGCCGAGAGGTCGTCCACATAGGCCTTGCCCATCTTGATAAGCTGTTCGGCATAGTCATAGAGCTTCTCGAAGTAGTCGGAAGCGTAAAATTCGCGATCATCCCACACGCCGCCAAGCCAGCGCACATCCTCACGGATGGAATCAACGTATTCCGTTTCTTCCTTGGTGGGGTTGGTGTCGTCAAAGCGCAGGTTGCACTGCCCGCCAAATTCCCTGGCAACGCCAAAGTTAAGGCAGATGGACTTGGCATGCCCCAGATGCAGATACCCGTTCGGCTCGGGAGGAAAACGCGTGTGCACGCGATTGCCGAATCGGCCCGAAGCGTTGTCTTCGGTTATACGGGTGCGGATGAAATCCAGGCCGACTTTTGCAGTATCGCCAGCGGCGGTGCCTTCAGCAACAGTGGCGGGTGTCGTATCATTTTCGGGGGCCATAATGCGCTCCAATAGTTCCATTTAATGAGAAGTCCATAAAATTACGCCAAGCTGCGCCCCCGGTCAATGCGTGGCTGTATCAGCCGCACTGCCAGCTTGAGATGCCCTTTTATTCATAGATGGCAGAACATTCTTGACAGGTGCCGCCGTCTAGGCTAGCTTGCTTTTCTGCATTCTGGTTCGCTTAATTGCTGGCCTGATGCATGCGGAGAGGTGTCCGAGCCGGCCGAAGGAGCTCGCCTGCTAAGCGAGTATACGGGCTTAAACCTGTATCGAGAGTTCAAATCTCTCCCTCTCCGCCACA
>NZ_DASQOG010000131.1:0-10342 GCF_035644575.1 Desulfovibrio sp.
CAAAAAACCCGGAAGTCTCGTAAGACTTCCGGGTATGAAATTCTGGTAGCAAGGGAGGGATTTGAACCCCCGACACTGCGGGTATGAACCGCATGCTCTGACCAACTGAGCTACCTTGCCGTGTCAGCGCCTCGTTAGCGCGACGATCTATTTATAAAAATTGCCGCCCCTTGGCAAGCATTTTTTTTAGTTCACCATGAAATAATAAATAAACGGGGCAATAAGCAGGCGGTACACGGCAAAAGGCACCAAGGTAACGCGGCCCATAAGGGCGATGAACACCTTGACTGCCAGCAATGCCGAGAGGAACGAGCCAATCATGCCCACGGCAAAAAAGGGAATATCCGCAGCGCTGAACAGATGCCAGCTTTTCAGCATGTCGTAGCCGGTGGCGGCAACCATGATGGGCACTGCGGCAATGAACGAATACTCCGCCGCCAGCGAGCGCTTGCCGCCAAGCAGCATGCCCCCCATGATGGTTGAGGCCGAGCGCGAAAAACCGGGCCACAGGGCAAGGCACTGAAAGCAGCCAATGCCAAGGGCCAGTTTGGGCGTCATGTCGTCCAGCGTAATATATGAGGGTTTGAACTTGCGGCGCTCAACCACTATCATCATCACAGCGCCCACAACCAGCGCAATGAGCACGGTCAAGGGGCGGAACAGATAGGTCTTGATGGTCGAGTGCAGCAAAAGCCCGAGCACACTGGCGGGCAGCGATGTAAGGATAAGCAGCATGATGCCGCGCATGCCCGCAAAGCGCACATAGGGCTGGGGACGCACAAGGCCCCAGAAGCGCTTCCAGTACAGCACCACCACGGCCATGATGGCGCCAAGCTGAATAACCACCTCAAAGGTGGCGGCCTTTTCGCCCATGAAGTTGAGCAGATCGCCCACCAGAATAAGGTGGCCGGATGAGGAAACAGGCAGAAATTCCGTCAGCCCTTCGACAATGCTCAAAATTACCGCAGTAAACAGATTATCCATAAAAACCCTCTGGCGCGAAATCCTGTCGCCTAGTGTGGGATGTGTCGTCCTGCGGGCAGAGCATTGCCAAAAGGCGGCACAACGGCTATGGGTGAATAAAAAAGGATATCTCCATGACAACCATTATGCCGCAAGGTGAACTTGTTCGTAAGGCTGCGGCCTATCTGGCGGAACAGCGTGCCCTGCATTCTGGCAAGAGCCTGTCTGCCCTTCTGGATGAAGCGGGTATGCGTTTCAACCTTACGCCGCTTGATGCCGCCGCCCTTGAGCGCCTGTTCCGTGAAGAAGAGGCCAAGGCCCACTAGAGCATTTCCGCCCATCGTACTGTATTGCAGTTTTGATAGTGGTTGCAGACGTCGCGCCCATTTGAACCACGGGTGCGACGCCGCTTACCACACCTGAATTATGCTATTTCGCTGCCGTCAGGCACATCGCGGTCCACAGCAAGCAGCCCGAGCGCGTCGTCTGTGCCTGCCGTAAGCACCATGCCGTGCGAAACCAGCCCGCGTATCTTGCGCGGGGCAAGGTTCAGCACTGCGCACACGCGCTTGCCCACCACATCTTCCGGCGCATAGTGTTCTGCCAGGCCAGAGAGAATCTGACGCAGCTGACCTTCGCCAAAGTCAATTTCAAGCCGCAGAATGCGGTCGGCATTGGGGTGCTTTTCCGCCACCTTGACCGTGCCCACGCGCATATCCAGAGCCTTGAACTGGTCAAATTCCACATTGGGCTTGGCAGCGGGCGCGTCTGTCCCGCCCTGCTCTGCTGCAGCCTGATTGGGTGCAGTCTGCTTGGGCGCGGCTTTTTCCTGCGGTTTTTCCGCCTGCTTGTCTTTCTTTTGAGCCTTGGGTTCCTTGCTGTCCGCGCCTTCCTTTTTCACTTCAATGCGCGGGAACAGGTTGGAGCCTTCCGCCACCTGAATGCCGGGTTCAAGACCTTCAAAATGGGCAATTTCGTCTTCCACATTGGCAACCGGGGGCTGACCGTCCTGCACCTGCTGCCCAAGCTGGGCCAGCATTTTGCCAGAGGCTACGGGCATGACGGGCCAGAGGCAGAGCGCGGTTTTGCGCATGGCCGCCAGCATGACGTACATGACGGTTGCGAGGCGCTCCATGTTGCCCTGCTTGTAGAGCGTCCAGGGGGCCTGGGTGTCCACATATTTGTTCAGGGCGCGCACGAGTTCCCATAGGGATTCAAGCCCCTGGGCAAACTGCACGTTGCCAAAAAGCTGCACAAAGTTGCGCATGGAGTTGGCGCACAGGTCGGCAATGGCCTTGTCGTCCTCCTGAAGCGCCTTGGGCATGGGAACGTGACTGCCGAAATACTTGGCCGTCATGGAAAGCACGCGGCTGAACAGGTTGCCAAGGTCATTGGCAAGGTCGGCGTTGATGCGGCCTACAAGGGCATCTTCGCTAAAGCTGGCGTCAGAACCAAAGTGCATTTCGCGCAGCAGAAAATAGCGGAAGGCATCCGGCCCGAAGCGCTGGGCCATATCGCTCGGTTCCACAACATTGCCAAGCGATTTTGACATCTTGGTGTCGCGCACAAGCCAGTAGCCGTGAACATTCAGATGCTCATACTGCGGCAGGCCAGCAGATTTGAGCATGGTGGGCCAGAATACGGCGTGGGGCTTGAGAATATCCTTGGCAACCAGATGTTCGCCGGGCCAGAACTTTTTAAAATCTTCGCCTTCGGGCCAGTTCAGCGCGCTGATGTAGTTGAGCAGCGCGTCAAACCACACGTAGCAGACGTAATCCTTGTCAAAAGGCAGCTCAATGCCCCAGGTCAGGCGCGATTTGGGGCGCGAGATGCACAGGTCTTCCAGCGCGCCGGATTCGAGCATGGCCAGTACTTCGCTGCGGTAGCGCTCGGGCCGGATAAACGAAGGATTGGCCTCGATGTGCTCCTTCAGCCATGGCAGATACTTGGACATGCGGAAGAAGTAGTTCTTCTCGCTGATAAATTCCGGCTTGGTCAGGTGCTGGGGGCAGAGGCCGTTTTCCAGCTCTTTTTCGGTATAGAACCGCTCGCAGCCGTAGCAGTAATGCCCGCCAAACTCGCCAAAATAGATGTCGCCCGCTTCATAGACCTTTTGCAAAAAGGCCTGCACTGCGCTGATGTGCTCGGGATCGGTGGTGCGCACAAAGCGGTCGTTGGCAACGTCAAGCTTGGGCCACAGCGCGCGGAATCGGCCGCTGATGTCGTCCACAAACTCCTTGGGAGTCTGGCCTTGCTTTTCAGCCGCCTGAACAATCTTGTCGCCGTGTTCGTCCGTACCGGTGAGGAACATGGTGTCCTCGCCAATCAGCTTGTGGTAGCGGGCCATGGCGTCGGCAACCACAGTGGTATAGGCATGCCCCAGATGGGGCTTGGCATTGACGTAATAGATGGGCGTTGTGATGAAAAAGCTGTTCACTCAAGGCTCCGTAAGCTTAATTGCTAGTCGTGGTCGGGCCGCTGCGACTTGTTGCGGCGGCGTTTGCGGCGATTCTTGCCCGGTTCGGCCTGAGCCTCCCCACCGGGGGCGCGCTCGCCGGATTCGGCGGGGGCAGATTCCTCGGCCTGGGTATCGCGCTCGTCCTGACGGAATTCATCCATAAAATCAAGAGAGTCAAGAGTATCCGGCGTGGCGGAAACCACAAGCAGGCTGTTGTCGTTCATGGGGCCTTTGGGCGGCTGCTTTGGCTGTACGCCCTGGGGAGCCTCCGGCCTGTGGGGCGAAAGGGCCTGCCAGTCGTCCAGACTCAGTTCGACTTCCTCGTTGTTTTCCGTCAGCACAGAAAGGGAATTGCGGAACATATTGGCCCGCAGAACCTTCATGGGGCCTTTGTCCGTCTGGTATTTCTTGCCGAGGCGCGGGCACATGCGGTGGAAATGGTCGTAGTTGTCCTGCTCATAAGAAAGGCAGCAGAGCAGGCGACCGCAAATGCCCGAAATTTTGGCAGGATTCAGAAACAGATTCTGCTCTTTTGCCATGCGGATGGTCACGGGCGCGAATTTGCGCAGATACCTGCGGCAGCAGCAGACCATGCCGCAGTTGCCCACAGCGCCCACCATCTGCGTTTCGTGGCGCACGCCAATCTGGCGCAGCTCGATGCGCGCGCGGTATTCACGCACAAGGTCTTTGACCAGATCGCGAAAATCAATGCGCGAAGGCGCGGTGAAGTAAAAGATGAGCTTGCTGCGGTCAAAAAAGACTTCCACATCCACAAGCTTCATATCAAGGTTGCGGTCGCGGATGCACTGGCGGCAGAATTGCTGCGCTTCGCGCGCCATCTGCTCGTTGGCTTCGCCACGGAGGATGTCTTCTGAACCGGCATGGCGCAGAATGGAGGGCAGTTCCTGCTCCATCTGACCGGGCAGATGCTCTGCGGGGCCGGAGACTATTTCGGCAAGGGTCTGGCCCTGCTCTGCCTCAATAAGTACATGATCCCCCCGTTTGAAGCCGGAGGGGCCGGTATAGTAGCTTGTTTGTCCAAGCGTTCTGAAACGGAGACCGTATATGGGCATAAATTGTCGCTTCGGCAAAGGTAGTGGAATATGTATTCCGAAAAGGTTCTTTTCCGTCATTAATGCCGTGCTGTCAACTGGGCTGCGGCTTGGGCCACAGCTGCGCATCGGCCGTTCACCTTACGCGGCTTGCAAAGCCGGGTTGCCTGATTTACATTTTTAAATATAAGGGAGAACTTGCCATGATAGAACGTCAATCGGCCCTCGCTCTGCTGGCCGAGCAAAAAACACCGCCTTCCCTGTTGCAGCATGCCCTGGCCTCCGAGGCCATAATGCGCGCCCTTGCCCAACATTTTGGCGAAAATGAAGACCTCTGGGGCCTCACGGGCCTTTTGCACGACCTCGACTACCCCGCCACGGCGGAAAACGCCGCGCGGCACGGGCTGGACACAGCAGAAATGCTGGCTGGCAAGTTGCCGGACGAAGCCCTCACGGCCATTCGCGCCCATAATGCGGAAATGAACGGCGCGGCTGGCCCCGCCTCGCGCTTTGATTACGCCCTGCGCTGCGGCGAAACCGTCACCGGGCTTATCTCTGCCGCTGCGCTCATGCGCCCCACGGGCATGGAAGGCATGGAAGTTAAAAGCATAAAGAAAAAGATGAAGGATAAAGCCTTTGCGGCCAGCGTGTGCCGCGACAACATCCGCCAGTGCGCCGAGGCCGGGCTTGAGCTTGATGCTTTTCTGGCTCTGTCCATCGAAGCCATGCGCGCCAATGCGGCGGAACTTGGTTTAAGCAAATAGCTCCAAAACAGCCGAGGCTGCACCATGCAAGAATGTTCGCTCGAAACGGAAATCCGCACGCTTGGCCCCTGCAAGCTTGATTCTGTGCTACCCTACCGCACCTGGGCAGACAACAAGACCGTGCAGATTGTTGTGGATGAAGAACTGTCGGAAGAAGTGAACGCGCCCTTCAGCGTATGCCTTGAGGCCGCTGGCCCGCGCAAAAAGCTCTATTTCGACACCACCCGCGCCAAGTGCGCCATCGTGACCTGCGGCGGGCTCTGCCCCGGCATCAACGATGTCATCCGCGCCATTGTGATGGAGGCCTTCCACGCCTACAACGTGCCCTCCATCCTGGGCATCGCCTACGGGCTTGAGGGTTTTATTCCGAAGTACGGGCATGCTCCCTTTGAGCTTACGCCTTCAAGCGTGGCGGACATTCACCGTTTTGGCGGCACCATGCTCGGCTCTTCACGCGGGCCGCAGTCTGCCGAAGAGATTGTGGATACCCTTGAACGCAGCAACGTCAACGCTCTCTTTGTCATTGGCGGCGACGGCACCATGAAGGCCGCCCTTGCCATCAGCAGCGAGGTGCAGGCGCGCGGGCTCAAGATATCCGTCATCGGCATCCCCAAGACCATTGATAACGACATCAACTTCATTCCCCAGTCGTTCGGTTTTGAAACTGCCGCCTTCAAGGCCACGGAGGCCATTGAATGCGCCCATACCGAGGCCTGCGGCGTGCCCAACGGCATTGGCCTGGTCAAGCTGATGGGGCGTGAATCGGGCTTTATCGCCGCGCGTGCGGCACTGGCCCTGAAAGAAGTGAACTTCGTACTCATTCCCGAGGCTCCCTTTGCCCTTGAGGGCGAGGGCGGGCTGTTGCCCGCGCTGGAAGAACGCCTGCGCTCGCGCGGGCATGCCGTGATTGTGGCAGCCGAGGGCGCTGGTCAGCACCTCATGGAAAATCACGCCGCCAAGGATGTGTCGGGCAACCCCGTGCTTGGCGATGTGTCTGACCTGCTGCGCAAGAACATCAGCTCCTATCTTGGCGCGCGCGGCATTGAGCATTCGTTGAAGTATATTGACCCGAGCTACATCATCCGCTCCATCCCGGCCAATGCCAACGACAAGGTCTATTGCGGATTTTTGGGCCAGTATGCAGTGCATGCCGCCATGGCCGGTCGCACAGACATGGTGGTGGGCAAGATTCAGGACCGTTACGTGCATCTGCCGCTGGAGCTTGTGACCCGCAAGCGCCGCAAGCTCAACATCTATTCGGACCTGTGGCGGGCTGTGCTTGAATCCACTGGTCAGGGCATGCTGAAGGGCATGCTGCCCCCAGCGTAACCGGCAGCATGAAGCATCTCAGACAGGTCAAGGCCTCTGCCGGTTCCGGCAAGACCTATGAATTGACGCATTGTTTTCTGCAAAGGCTGGTGCAGAGCGGGCCGCCCGCGAGCGCATCCGCTTCCTCGGCCTGCGTTCTTTTGCCTGGGGGGCGCTGCGGCTGGGGCGACATCCTCGCCATCACCTTTACCAACGCTGCTGCTACCGAAATGCGCGACCGCGTTATCCGGCAGCTCAAGAGCGCGGCCCTCGGGCAGCCAATGGGCGGGCTTGCGCTATCGCCCGAGCAGGCCTCCCGCTGGGTGGATGTGATCATGCGCGATATGGGCGCGCTGAACATCCGCACCATCGACAGCCTGCTGCACCTCATTGTGCGCGCGGCAGCGCTGGAACTTGATCTGCACCCGGATTTTCAGCCCGTCTTTGCCACGGAAGAAGTGCTCACTCCTTATCTTGATGTATTGCTTGAACGAGCATGGCAGGGCGATGAAACCATGCGCTCCCTGCTGCGCGAGGTCTATCGGGCCATGGCCTGGCGGGAGAACAGCACGGGCTTTCTGGCGGGCGAAAAGCTGCTCAACCAGTTGCGCGGCCTGCTGGATGACGTGCTGCTCGGGCGCTTTGAAGACATTTCGCCCACGGAAACCCTGCACAAGCGGCTGAGCGAAGTGGAAAGCATGGCCGTAACCCATGCCAATATCTTTCTGGCCGCTGCGGCTAGGAGCGGCCTTAATTTCAGCAAAAACGCCCTCGCGGCTGTGGAGGCCATTGCCGCCGGACAGTGCAAGACTTCGGCATACCTGAGCAAGGCCAGCGCGTCCGATCTGTTTTTGAAAAAGCCCGTGGTCAGCGACGAGGTGCAAAAAGCCTACGAGGCCTTTGCCCGCGCCGCCGGCGTGCTGGTGGATACCGCTCCCTTATTGCGTCAGGCTGTGGGGCTTGCCCCCGTGCTCCTGCTGGCGCGTACCCTTGTGCAGGCCTTTGTGCAAAACCAGCGGCAGGAAGGCAGCCTGCCGGGCCTGCTGATTCCGCATATGGCGCGGCAGGTGCTTGAAAGCGACAACGGCGTGCCCGAGGCCCTGTGCCGCATGGGCTCGCGCCTCACGCACTTTCTGGTGGATGAATTTCAGGACACCAGCAATGAGCAGTGGTACGCCCTGCGCCCCCTTGTGGAAGAAGCGCTCTCGCGCGGCGGCTCCCTCACATGGGTGGGCGACGTCAAGCAGTCCATTTACGGCTGGCGTGGGGGTGAGCCGGAACTTTTTGACGGCGTGTTTGACGATGCGGGCCTCACAGCACTCGCACCTGACGGTCAGCGCGACAATCTGCCCTACAACTGGCGCAGTCGCCGTGAAATCGTGCAGCACAACAACGGCATCTTCGGCCCTCTGGCGCAGCCGGACATGGCCGCAAAGGTCATGGCCGCACTTTTGCCCACGGGCACCCCGCCGGAAATTTGCGGGCAGGCCGCTCAAGGGCTTGTGCGGGCCTTTGCGGGCACGGAGCAGCAATGCCCGGAGAACGCCCGCGAGGGCGGCCTTGTGCGCGTGGAAACCATCCTTTCCGTGGATGCCGAGGCTCTGGGCGAAGACGTGCTTGAACGCCTCTGCACCCTGCTGCGTGAAGATATCGAGCCGCATCATCCCTGGGCCGATGTGCTCATTCTCGTGCGCAGCAACGGCAAGGCTACCCTTGTGGCCGACAGGCTGATTCGCGAAAATATCCCCGTGATTACAGAAAACAGCCTGCGGCTTGCCGCGCATCCGCTGGTGGTGCAGGCAGTGGCCCTGCTCTCCTTTCTTGATAATCCTGAGGACGACATCGCCTTTATGAGCCTTGTGAGCGGCAGCATATTCAGGGAGCACCCCGAAGCTGCGGCTCTTGCGCACGAGGACATTGCGGGCTGGTGCGCCGCATCCAGGGGCGGGCCGCTGTTCCAGCGGTTCAAAAGGCGCTGGCCAGAAATCTGGCAGAGGCTGCTTGCTCCGTTCCACAGTCAGTCCGGCCTCATGACGCCCTATGACATGACGCTTGAATGGTTTGCCCGGCTGGATGTGGAGCGGCGCTATCCCGAGGCGGAGACCTTTTTGCGCCGCTTTATGGAAGTGCTGCACAGCGCGGAAGAAAAGGGCCTTGCCACCCTGCCCACCTTTCTGGAGCACTGGCGCGCCAAAAGCGGCGAAGAAAAGGTGCCCATGCCCGAAAACATGGATGCCGTGCGCGTTATGACCATCCACAAATCCAAGGGCTTGGAAGCCCCGGTGGTTATTGTGCCGTGGACAGACCTGCGCGCCCGCATGGGCAATGAAACCGTGATGGTCGAGCGCGAAGGCCTGCGCCTTGCCGTGGGCAACAGAAAGCATCTAGGCGCGCCCTATCATCAGGAGCTTGCCCGCCAGTGCCGTGAAAACGTCCACCTGCTTTACGTGGCCTTTACACGCGCACGCGATGCGCTCTATGTGCTGCGCACAAGCACCGTGGGCGGGCGCGGCTCTACCAGTGACGTGCTGGACATGCTTATGGAAGAGGCCGGGTTCACAGCCCCCTACACCGTGGGCGAGGATCCAGCCGCGCACGATGCCGCCCCGGCTGCAACTGCCGCGAGGGCTTCTGCCGCGGCTCCCTGGGGTAGCAAGCCGGAGATTGCGGAAAGCCTGGAAGGCGAGGAAAACGTTGCTTCAGCGGATGCCGCCCGGAGCATTGCCCAAACCCCGGATGCTGCGGATTCCGCTGGCTTTGCAGACCCCGCATGGCGGCCCATGCAGTGGCTGCCGCGCCTCAAGATTTTTCGTAATCCCCTGGCAGGGTTCAGCTTTCGCGCAGAAGACAGGGGCAGCTTTCTGCACCTGTGCCTTGAGCATCTGCACATAACGGGCAATCCGCAGGCGGACGCGCAGGCTGCGCTGAACTTCGGCCTTGGGCATTTTTCGCTGCCTGTGCCGGACGAGGCCGCGTTGCGGGAAAATGCCGCTGCGGCGTTGCAATGGTTTGCCTCGCAACCGCAGGCGGCGCGCTGGCTGCAAACGGGCTGGCCCGAACATTCGCTCATGGATGCCGAGGGCCGCTTGCTGCGCATGGATTTGCTGGTGCATGAGCCATGGGGGCCGCTGGTGCTTGATTATAAAAGCGGTCAGCCCGAAGCCGATCATGTGGCGCAGCTACAGACCTACCTTGCCTGCCTGGAAGCCGGGAACGACTGCGCCCCCGGCAGTGCGCGCGGTCTGCTGGTGTACCTTGATGTGCGGCGGTTTCAGCTTGTGGAAGCGCACGGCGTTTCGGCTCTTGCCGAGCGTTGCAGCGATCTTTTGCCCGCCACGGAGGCTCAGGCATGAGCGCATCGCCGATTCTTGTTTTTCCCTGGCAGCGGCCCTTTCTGCCCGACCTCAAAGCCTTTCTGACCAGCATCGGCAAGGGGCGGGCGGGCGCAACCCTGCTGATCGTGCCCCACAACCGGCCCTGGCGTTACCTCACCAAGCTCTATGCGGAAGAAGGCTATCAGGGATTGCTGCCCAAGGTCATGACCCTGGCGGATGTGATCTCGGCCTGGCGGTCGCAAACCAGCGCAGACCCTCTCCACACGGCCAACGTGCTGGACAGGGTCGCCCTGCTGCACGAGTGCGTTATGGGCCTCGCGCAGAATGACGAGGGCCTTGCCGCGCGTTTTGCCCGTATGG
This sequence comes from Desulfovibrio sp., assembly GCF_035644575.1. Taxonomy (GTDB): domain Bacteria; phylum Desulfobacterota; class Desulfovibrionia; order Desulfovibrionales; family Desulfovibrionaceae; genus Desulfovibrio. The sequence continues at coordinate 10,241 of NZ_DASQOG010000131.1, forward strand.
ATATGGCGCACTTTCTGCCATGGGGCTTGCGGCTCTCAAACCTGCTGGAAGAAATGCTGGGCCAGCGCGTGGCTGCTGTGGATCTCAGCCATGTGGAGCAGG
>NZ_DASQOG010000132.1:0-5743 GCF_035644575.1 Desulfovibrio sp.
GATCATGAATTCCTGAATATCCAGATTGTTGGGAGCATGCGCGCCGCCGTTGATGATGTTCATCATGGGCACGGGCAGCACCTTGGCGTTGATGCCGCCAAGATACTTGTAGAGCGGCAGGCCAAGAAATTCGGAAGCCACGCGCGCGCAGGCCATGGAAACACCCAGCATGGCGTTGGCGCCAAGACGGGATTTGTTGTCGGTACCGTCAAGGTCGATAAGGGTGTTGTCGATCTGCACCTGACGCAGCACGTCCATGCCAACAATGGCTTCGGCGATTTCACCGTTGACGTTGTCAACAGCCTTGGTCACGCCCTTGCCGCCAAAACGGCTCTTGTCGCCATCACGCATTTCCAGGGCTTCACGGCTGCCCGTGGAGGCCCCGGAGGGTACCGCCGCCCGGGCGCTGTGACCGGATTCCAGCGTCACTTCCACTTCAACAGTGGGGTTGCCGCGCGAATCAAGAATCTCACGGCCATAAACTGAAGCAATGCCGCTCATTGTCTACTCCTTTTGCCCTGGGGGGGCTTGTTTACGAAAATGCTTACCACGGCGCAAAGGCCAATGGTCTGCGGATAAGTCGATCAGAACTTTTGCCCGTGAAACGTCTGTTCAGGGCCAGAAGCGCCGCCTGACTGTCAGGCGGGATTCATGGCGCTATTCGTCCGTGCCGGGTTCTTCATAGTGCAGCCTGCGCAGGCCCTCGAGCAGGAGCATGGGCAGCACCTGATCAAACACGTTGCTGACCCTGGCGATGGAGGAAGCAAAGCCCCCTGTGCCAAGCACCTTGACCGGGCCGGACATCTGCCGTTTGAGGCGCTGCGTGAGGCCCTCGACCATACAGGCAAAGCCAAAAACAAGGCCGTGCTGGATGCTGGTTGTGGTATTGCGGCCAGGTGTTGGCTCGTTGGCGCGCACGTCAAGGTTGACCCGGGGCAGCTTGGCGGCCTCGCGCGAAAGCGCGGTCAGAGCCGTGCGCGGGCCGGGAAAAATCAGGCCGCCCATGTAGGCATCGCCGCTCACGCAGTCGATGGTCACCGCCGTGCCAAAATCAACAATAAGCAGAGAAGGCGTTTCCGGATACATGCGGCGCGCCGCGTAAGCTCCCACCAGTCTGTCCGCGCCCACTTCCGCAGGGCGTTCATAACGGTTTTCAAGCGGAACCGGCAGTTCCTTGCCCACACGCTGCAAGGGGCAGCCCACATAGCGGGCCACTGCCTCGCGCAGCAGGGGATCAAAGCCGGGCGCAACAGATGACGCAACGCAGGTTTTGAGTTGCGCGGGGGCAACGCCCGCATGCTGCAAAAGCGTGAGAAGGGTAAGACCAAAATTGTCCGCCGACTGGGCGGTGTCGGTGCGCAGGGTGTACGAAGTCAGCACATGACGCTCGTTGCCCAGCCCAATCTTGATGGAAGTATTGCCTATGTCGAAAAGCAGAATCTCGGGCTGCATATGCGCCTCCGCAAAGGCCTGAAAGGTTACAGAGCCGGATTATGCCCAATTTGCCCGCACTAGGCAAGCCGCACAGAATCAGGCCATTAGGTGGCAATTGCATGCCAATGTGACCGAAAATAATACCATGCAGGCCGGGACAACCAATGCATCACAGCAAGCCCCGCGCCTGCCGTGCGCATACATTGGCACAACAGACGCGGGGCAACTGTTTTCTCGGCGGCGCAGCGCCCGCCGGGGCTGATCTGTCTATTCCACCGTAACGCTCTTGGCCAGGTTGCGGGGCTGGTCCACATCCTTGCCGAGGTAGTCAGCGGTTTCATAGCTGAAAAGCTGAAGCGCGGGCAGGGCCATAAAGCCTGCCAGAGGAGCGGGCAGGGAGGGGATAACCCATGTATCTTCCGCGCCAAGGTCAAAACCCTTGTTGGTCAGGGCGATAACCTTGCCCTGCCGGGCCTGCACCTCGACCATATTGGACTTCACCTTGGGCAACAGGACATCGTCCAGCGCCAGGGCAAAGGTGGGGAACGAGGGGTCGATCAGGGCAATGGGGCCGTGCTTCATTTCGCCTGCCGCGTAGCCTTCTGCATGGATGTACGAAAGTTCCTTGAGCTTCAGCGCGCCTTCCAGAGCCAGGGAGTAGCAATGACCGCGCCCAAGGTAGAAGAAATTGCGGGCCTGGGCATACTTGCGGGAAAGCTCCCGCGCCTTTTCGTGCATGGCGGGCAACGCGGCATCCAGCTGCGCAGGCAGGTTTTCCAGCATGTCGATGATCTTGCGGCGCTCATCCGCAGACATGGTGCCGTTGCGCTTGCTCCAGTACAGGGCCATGAGGGCCAGCATGAGCATCTGGCTGCACATGGCCTTGGTGGAGGCCACGCTGATTTCCGGCCCGGCCTGGGTGTAGAGCACGGCTGAGGCGTCGCGCGCGATGGACGAACCCACCACGTTGCACAAGCCAAGCACGGTCACGCCCTTTTCCTTGGCAATGCGCAGGGCTGCCAGGGTGTCGGCGGTTTCACCACTCTGGCTGATGACGAGCACCATGTCGTCCTTATCCAGCAGCAGGGTGTCCCGATAGCGGAACTCGGAGGCTATTTCCACCTGCACGGGCACATGCGCCCAATGCTCCAGCAAATGCCGCCCCCACAGGCCGGAATGGTAAGACGTGCCGCAGGCCACGATGTGCAGGCGGCGCGGCACCGGCAGGCTGTCCAGCTCCGCAAGGCGCACATCGCTGTGGTCGCCTTCAATGCGGCCCGTGAGGCCATCAGTGATAACGCGGGGCTGCTCAAAAATTTCCTTGAGCATAAAGTGGCGGTAGCCGCCTTTTTGCGCGGCCTGCATGTCCCACTGGATGGTCTGAGGCTCGGGATGCACCGGGCTCAGATCCTTGAGGCGCATGATGGCGTAGTCAGAAGCGGTGGCGCGCACCAGCTCGCCGTCTTCCAGAAATACCACCTGGCGCGTGTAGGGCAGAAAGGCCGGGATGTCGGACGCCACAAAATTTTCGCCCGTACCCTGGCCGAAGATAAGCGGAGCAGACATGCGCGCGGCGTAGATGACGCCGGGCTCGTTTTTGTCCATAAGGCAGACCGCGTATGCGCCGTGCGCTTCGCGCAGGGCGACGGCAAAGGCGTGCAGCAGGTCAGGCTCGGTCTTGCGGCGTTCGGCTACGAGGTTCACCAGCACTTCGGTGTCTGTCTCGGAGCTGAACGTATAGCCTTTGGCCGTCAGGTCAGCCTTGATTTCCTGATAATTTTCAATGATGCCGTTGTGCACAATGGCAAGTGCGCCATCGTTGGAACGGTGGGGATGGGCGTTGCGCTCGGCGGGCACGCCGTGGGTGGCCCAACGGGTGTGGCCCATGGCGCTGGTGGGCGTGGTCACGCCTTCTTCGTGGGCGAGCTTTTCTTCCAGCGCGGCCAGCTTGCCGGTGGCGCGCACCACATGCAGATCGCCCTGACGGGCAAAAGCCACGCCCGCAGAGTCGTACCCACGGTATTCCAGACGGCGCAAGCCCTCAACCACAACGGGTACCGCAGGCCTGTGACCCGCATAACCGATAATGCCGCACATAGAGTGCCTCCTTTTATCGCCGGGCAAGGCCCGTTCACAGACCACTCGGTCGACCTGTGAGAAATAGGTAGGTATGTCGTTTTGTAAATATCCCTGCCGCCAGAACGGAGAGGGTTGGGGGGAAATATACAAGGCCGGAACCGCAATACGCGGTTCCGGTCGAGAGTTCAATGTGTCTGTCGCCTGCGCGCCGGGGGCACTTGGGCCATCGGCAGGGCAGAGCTACATGTTCTTTCTGTCCACAATGTCCATGTTGTGCACTTCAACCTTGGCGGTCGAAAGCAGGCGCTGCATGAAGGTTTCGTACATGCCCTGAAGGCGTTCGCGCTCCACGGCATTGACCATGATGTCCTTGATCATATCCCACTCTGCGGGATCGGGAGGCTGCACAGCGCCAACGTGCACGAGCACGGCGCCCTGGCCGTCCTTGGGGCTGTTGACGGCAAAGGCCGCAGGCAGCCACTGGCCGACCTTGGCATGGAACAGGGCTGCTGCAAGTTCGGGGTCTGCCCCAAAATCTGCCAGGCTTCCGCTGCGATCCATGGGATTGGCGGTCTTGATGCCCATACCTGTCTTAACGGTGGGGTTGATGGAGCCGTCCGCAAGGTTCTTGCGGTGTTCCGTTGCCGCGCGCATGGCTTCGGCAAGGGCCTTTTCGCCCTGCAAACGGGCGGAGATTTTATCTTTCACAGCTTCAAGCGGCGCGGTGGATGCGGGCTCAGCCTTGAGCACACGGGCCACCACATAGGCATCGCCAGCTTCAAGCGCCCTGTCCACAGGCGAATTGGCCGGGGTCTTTTCAAGACTTGCGGCGGCTTCGGCGCTGATGCCCATCTTCTGTTGCAGCTCCTGCGCAGAAGCCATGCCCGTTTGCTGGGCTTCAAGCCCCAGAGCCTGCGCGCTTTTTTCAAGCGGCTTGCCGAGGATGTTGTCTTCAATGAGGTTATCAAGAACATCGCGCAGTTTGTCCGCGCCCTGTTCTTTGGCGATGGCCTTGCGCACATCGGCGGCAACGCTGGCAAAGGGCTGCGTGTCGCCGCCCTTCTTTTCCTCCACCTTGATGATGTGCAGACCAAACTGGCTGCGCACAGGCGCGGAAACCTTACCGGGCTCAAGGGCAAAGGCCGTGTCTTCAAAAGGCTTGACCGTGGTGCCGCGCTTGATCCAGCCAAGCTCGCCGCCAGGGCCGGCAGCATTGGGGCCGTTGTTGGCATTGGCCACATCGGCAAAACTTTTGCCGCTCTTAAGTTCTTTTTCAATGCCAGCCGCGGTTTCCTGCGCTTTTTTCACGTCCGCCTCGGCGGCGTCTTCGGCCAGCGGCACAAGAATGTGGGCTGCCTTGACTTCTTCCTGCTGGTTGAAGCGGGAAAGATTGGCATCGTACCACTTGCGGGCGTCGGCCTCGCTGATGGCTTCGGGCTTAACCAGATTTTCCGGCGAAATGCGGATGTAGGCCACATCCACCTTGGGAGGAATGGCAAATTCAGCCTTGTGGCTGTCGTAATAGGCGGCTACTTCCGCATCCGAAGGCTTGGCATTTGCCATGAAATCGGCAGCAGGAATAAAAATGTAATCAGGTACCCGCTGTTCACGCAGGAAGTTGTAACGGTTCTGGGCTTCGGCAGGATCATGCCACGCTGCGGCAGTGACCAGGGCAAAGAGCTTCTGCCGCAGCAGGTCTTCACTCATGTCGTGCTCATACTGCGCGGGCGTGATGCGCTGCATCTGCAAAACGCGCTTGTACGCTTCGGGATCAAACTGCCCCTTGGCGTTCTGGAAGGCCGGGACCTGCCCCACGGCAATGCGCAGCTCAAGCGGCGTCACGGTAATGCCCGCGCTGGCGGCTTCCTGACGCACGAGAGACTGGCTGACCAGATCACGCAGCACCTGACGGCCAAGGCCCTGACGAACCTGCTCGCGCGTTGCGCCGGGGTTGTTGCGCATCACGGATTCTTCCGCATTGCGATAGGCGAGTTCAAAATCACGCACGGTAATGGGTTCGCCGTTAACCATGGCGACCACATTGCCCGCGCCCCGGTCTTTCATACTGCCCACGCCCCAGAAAACAAAGACAAGGATAATGAGGCCAAAAGCCAGTTTGACGCCAAGAGACTGCGAATTGGAACGGATATACTCAAGCATGCTTACTCCGAGATGCGGTATTTCCCAAAAGATAGGGAGGCATCATAAGCGCAAACTGTGGGAAACTCAA
>NZ_DASQOG010000133.1:0-3350 GCF_035644575.1 Desulfovibrio sp.
CGGGTGCAAACGCCACGGCGCTGCGGGCAAGCCTGCAGGGCGGGGGTCTTCTTGCGCTTCACCACGGCCTTCCGCTCGATGCGGATAAGCTGGTTAATCGTGGGCATTATTTCCCTCCATATGGGATATTGCGCTCAAAAATGAGCTTTTTGAACGACAGGACATAGCGTTTCCGCCGAAGCCTGTCAATAGGCCTCCCTCGGCGGAAGCGCGCACAAAAAAATTATTTTTATACCAGAGCCTGACAAAAAATCAAGCTGTTAGCGCACTGGCGATCAACACAACTTTATTTTAATGGGGCATGGAGCCTGAAAAAAAATGTATGACAAGCACGCCAAGCACAATCAGCCCAAGGCCGAGGCAGGCGGCAAGGTCAAGCTTCTGCCCAAAAACCAGCAGTCCCAGAAGCGAAACCAGCACAATGCCAATGCCGCTCCAGATGCCGTATGATATGCCCATGGGCACCACATTGAGCACCTTGGAAAGCAAGAAGAATGAAATGCCGTAGCCGAGCAGCGATGCAAGAGTGGGCAAGAGACGGCTCATGCCCTCTGAATGCTTGAGGCAGGCCGTGGCACCCACCTCGACCAGAATGGCCGCTCCGAGCTGAACATATGCCATTGCGGCAGGAGTCATACCAACCTCTTTTGTATATCAGGGCAGAACGCCACCCACAGGAACTGCGGCGCGGACGACAGGCCACTGCCCGCCGTCCGCGCCGCGTATAAAAACAGCAACCCTTGAGGGTTACAGACGATTACTCTTCGTTCAGGGCCTCGGCAAAGCGGGCGCGCAGGGCCTGCATTTTTTCCTTGGCGTCCAGCAGCTTTTCGGCGCGTTCACGCTCCCGGGCTACTACCTCCGCAGGGGCGCGGCTCACAAAGCTTTCGTTGCTCAGCTTCATGTTCACGCCCACCACGTCTTTTTCAAGCTTGGTGATTTCCTTGTCCAGACGCGCCAGCTCACCGTTCAGGTCGACTGCGCCCTTGAGGGGCACGATAACCTGGCAGCCTTCCACTACCGCAGATGCCGAGGCCTTGGGCGCATGTACGTCCGCGCCAATGGTGATGGTTTCAAGCCGCGCCAGGGTGGTCATGCACTGGCTGTTGGCCTGGAGCAGTTCGGCCTGGGCCGCGTCCACAGGGTGCAGCATAAGGCTGACCTTGTGGCTGGGGCTGATGCCAAGCTCGGCCTTGATGGTACGCACAGCCACAATAATACCCTGAATCAGCTCCATGCGCCCGCCTTCGGCAGGCCGCAGGCAGGCCGGGCGCGCTGCGGGATACAGCTCGCGGGCGATGTCTGTGGGCTTTGCCCCCGCCTCCACGGGCAGCGCGGCCCATATTTCGGCGGTCACAAAGGGCACAATGGGGTGCAGCAGCACCAACAGCTCGCGCAGGGCCAGCCACAGCACATACTGGGCCTCCGCTTTGCGCTTGGGGTCTTCAGACTGCATGTCGGGCTTGATAAGCTCAAGATACCAGTCGCAGAACTCATTCCACAGGAACTTGTAGCCCAGCTGGGCAGCATCGTTGAAGCGGTAGTCGGCCAGAGCCTTGTCCATATCCTGCTTGACCACTTCAAGGCGATGCAGCAGCCACTGATGGTGCAGACCGGGAACAGTCTCGGGCGCCACAGGAGCCGGGGCTTCTTCCGGCAGATTCATGAGGGCGAAGCGGGCCGCGTTCCAGAGCTTGTTCACAAAATGGCGGTAGCCCTCGATGCGCTCTTCGGAAAGACGGATGTCGCGCCCCATGGCGGCAAAGGCCGTCAGGGTAAAGCGCAGGGCATCGCAGCCGTATTTGTCGATCATTGCCAGCGGGTCAATGACGTTGCCCGTGGATTTGGACATTTTGCGGCCCGAGGCATCGCGCACCAGTGCGTGCAGGTACACGTCCTTGAACGGCACTTCGCCCATAAAGTGGATGCCCATCATCATCATCCGGGCCACCCAGAAGAACAGGATGTCAAAGCCCGTCACCAGCACCGATGTGGGATACCAGCGGCGCAGATCCTTGGTGTCTTCAGGCCAGCCCATGGTGGAGAAGGGCCACAGCGCGGAGGAGAACCACGTGTCCAGCACGTCTTCTTCCTGCTTCAGCGCGCCGCCGCACTTGGGGCAGACTGCGGGGGCATCTTCTGCCACCACCAGCTCGCCGCACGATTCGCAGTTCCACGCCGGAATGCGGTGCCCCCACCAGATCTGACGGCTGATGCACCAGTCGCGGATGTTATCAAGCCAGTGATAGTAGGTCTTGAGCCATGTTTCGGGAAAAATCTTGGTCATGCCGGGCACGGCGTCGCGCGCGGCAGGGGCCATCTTGGTGGCGGCCACAAACCACTGCGTGGAAACGTGCGGTTCAACCACCGTATGACAGCGATAGCAATGGCCCACGGCGTGGTCGATTTCCTCAATGCCCTCAAGCTGCCCGGCGGCTTCGATATCAGCCACGATGCGGGTACGGCACTCTTCCTTGGCAAGGCCCGCGTAGGCCCCGGCCTCGGCAGTCATGACGCCGTTTTCGTCAATGGCCTTGAGAAAGACGAGTTCGTGCTTCTTGCCCAGCATCCAGTCGTTATGGTCGTGGCAGGGCGTCACCTTGAGCGCGCCTGTGCCGAATTCGCGGTCAACATAGGCATCGGCGATAATGGGGATCTCGCGCCCAAGCACGGGAACCACGGCCTTTTTGCCTATGAGGGCGGTGTAGCGCTCATCTTCGGGATGCACGCAGATGGCGGTGTCGCCGGGGATGGTCTCGGGCCGGGTGGTGGCAATGGTAATGTGCCCGCTGCCGTCGGCCAGCAGATAGCGCACCTTCCACAACTTGCCCCTGCTCTGCTCGTGTTCCACTTCGTCATCGGCAAGAGCCGTGTGGCAGCGCGAGCACCAATTGATGATGTAGTCGCCCTTGTAGATCAGCCCTTCATTGTAGAGCTGCACAAAAACCTTGCGCACGGCGGCGGAGAGGCCTTCATCCATGGTAAAACGCAGACGCGTCCAGTCTACGGAATCGCCAAGGGCGCGCGCCTGATCAAGAATGCGGTGGCCGTATTCATCACGCCATTCCCACACCCGGTCGATAAAGGCTTCGCGGCCAAGATCCTTGCGGCTCTTGCCTTCCTTGGCCAGGGCGCGTTCCACTACGTTCTGCGTGGCAATGCCCGCGTGGTCGGTGCCGGGCACCCAGAGCACGTTCTTGCCCTTCTGACGGGCGTGACGGCAGAGCACGTCAATAAGTGTATGGTTGAGCGCATGCCCTATGTGCAGCGCGCCCGTGACGTTGGGCGGCGGAATGACAATGGAATACGGCTCGCCGGGAGCGTCCGGATCGGGCGTAAAGGTTTTGTCA
>NZ_DASQOG010000134.1:0-37912 GCF_035644575.1 Desulfovibrio sp.
CGCGAAAATCCGTGCGAGGGCAGGCCTTCCATTTCTGCCCGCAGGAGCGAGGCGATGGTCAATTGGGCATTTCGCTGCCCGACCTTGTGGGCCTGCAAAATGTCTTCGCCCATTTTTTGTGCTTCGGTAAGGCTGATATGAGGCATGGGGTCTCCAAAATCTAGCTGATTTTACTTATAGTTGCTTGCATTGCGCGAGCACTTTTTGCATACCAGTATTGTTGATGGCGGAAAAGGACGTTTTGCGCGCCCACCCTGGGGCTTTTCTACGCGCAAACTAAATGCTAACCTTAAAAAGGCGCGCTGGCTCCCGCTTGGCCCGTGCTGCCGTTGAAGCTCCACACGCGCGGCCATAATGGCAGTTCTGGCCTGCGCGATGACCGGGAACAAAAGCCCTGTATGGGGGCAGCGGGCATCTTTTTTCCGTTTTACAGAAAATTGCTGCTTGACTGCGCGCCTTAGTCGCCATAAGCAAGCTCGCGACAGGCATTGCCGCCGAAAAATTCCCCCCCTTGGAATTCGGTGCTCAGGGTTAGTGCCCCTTTTGGGAATTACTGCCTCACGCGATGCCAACATAAGGAAGGATAATGACGAGCTTCCACGACTTTCTTCGCACTCTTTTTCCTATATGCCGCAGTATTACGGGCAACGGAGTGCGGCAGACGTTGCGCATGTTGCAGGAAGAATTACCGGGATTACGCACCTTTGAGGTGCCGTCTGGATCCAAGGTTTTTGACTGGACTGTGCCGGACGAATGGAACATCAGGGGCGCGCGGCTGACCGGTCCATCGGGCGAAGTGATTGCCGACTTTGCCGACACCAATCTGCATGTGATGGGGTATTCCGAGCCCGTTGACTGCGACATTTCGCTGGAGGATCTGCAAAATCATTTGCATTCCCTGCCCGAGATGCCCAATGCCATTCCTTACATCACATCATACTATGCCCGGCGCTGGGGCTTCTGCATCAAGCACGATGAGCGGCAAAACCTGGCCCCCGGCACGTACCATGCCTCCATAGATTCCACCCTGGCTCCGGGGCATCTGACATACGGCGACCTTGTGATTCCCGGCCAGAGCGAAAAAGAAATTTTTCTTTCCACCTACATCTGCCATCCATCCATGGCCAACAACGAGCTTTCCGGCCCGGTGGTGGCCACGGCCCTTGCGCAGTGGGTGGCGCAGCGCCCGCGCCGCTACACCTACCGTTTTGCCTTTGTGCCCGAAACCATCGGCTCCATCACCTATCTGAGCCGCAACCACGAGGCCTTGCGCCGCAATGTGGTGGCGGGCTTCAACCTCACCTGCATGGGCGATGAACGGGCTTATTCCTATCTGCCCAGCCGCAAGGGCAACACCCTGGCCGACAAGGCCGCTCTGCACGTGCTGCGCCACTTTGCGCCCGATTTTATCCGCTACACGTTTCTTGACCGCGAGAGCGACGAGCGCCAGTACTGCGCGCCCGGCATCGACCTGCCCCTGTGCAGCGTCATGCGCAGCAAATACCACGTCTACCCCGAGTACCACACCTCGCTGGACGACTGTTCGCTTGTTACGCAAAAGGGGCTTGAAGGCAGCGTGAACATCATGACGCGCATCCTTGAAGCGCTGGAAGAAAACGTCACCTACGAGCCGCGTGTGCTGTGCGAACCGCAGTTGGGCAAGCGCGGTCTCTACCCCACGCTGAGCACAAAAACTTCCTGTACGGAACAGGTCAATCTGATGATGGATCTGCTGGCCTATGCCGATGGCGAAACCACGCTGCTTGAAGAAGCAGACATTGTGGGCAGGGATATTTTTCGCTGTGCGGAAACCATGCGCAAGCTGGTTGAAAAGGACGTGCTGGCGGTCAAAAACTGCTGACGACTGTGCGCGGCATGGCTGCAAGGCCGCCGCGCAACAGCCGCGTCACGCAATGCCCCAGCCCTGGGTTGTTTCCCGCCCCTGCTTGTAGCGGAAGTCGCATACCTTGCCGCCCTCAGCCAGTGTTGAGGTGCGCGCAAGGCCCGTGCCCTCCGCCCTTGCGGTTGGAAAGTCCACCCGGCAGGGATAAGGAGCCAGCTCTGGCATGCCCAGCGAGGCAAAATACTTCATCAGCCCGCATTCCGTGTAGTTTACACCAATATCGAAATCGCGCCCATCTCCCCGAAATACCGTCTGCACCCAGTCCATTGGGTAGCGCCGCTGCTGGCTGCGTATGGCCCAGCCCTGCAACAGGGTAAAATACTCCGGCGTAAAAAAACGCTGCCCGTTGGCGCGGTACGCTTCCTTCTGTTCCTCAAAACTGTAGACCGCCAGATCGTACACAAGCTTGCCCACATCCCTGGCGCTGAATCCGTGCTCGCGCATGGCAGTGTACAGCGCCGCATACTGCGGCCCTACAAGAAAGCTGGGATAGGTCAGGTTCTCCGGCCCGCCGATATCCGGCAGAGGCAACAGCCGGGCATGGGCCTGCCTTGCCTGGGCAAACATGGCGCGCAAATCCTCTGCTGGCCTCTGCCCGGCGAGCATCTGCTCCGCACCGGCGCACATACCTGCAAATTCGGCCTTGAGGGCCTCATCGCTCACCGGCTTGCCGACACCCTGAGCAATGGAGGCTAGGCAGGAACAGGGCAGCAGCAGAGCGGCGCAGGTTCCCAGCGCCAAGGAGCAAAATGCGCGCCGGGTATAGCGTGGAAATATAGGTGCATGGTGCATGGCGGCTCCTGCTTGCGGCGCGCTTGCGCCAGACTAAGGGTTTACAGCATGACTCACGCTACTGGGAGCAGGGGACGCTGTCCACGTGAACCATAGCAGCGAAGTGGCCTGTGGTCAGGTCAGCGGCATGGATGCGCTGCACGTTTCTCTTTTGCAAGCAAATCACTATTAATTAGAAATTATCATTCACTAATTCTAAATATAATTCAGCATAATATATGCTTATGGCGATTTCATCACATTGGTATACCGGTTGACATGTAAACATAACTGGTACATGCAAAACGGCTGCCCGGCGCATGTGGGAGACTGACGTCATTTCACCCCTGCGGCCGGAAACTGTTGCCCTGTGATCTGACCTGCCGAGGAGCGCTCATGCCAATGCCTTTTGCCGTTGTGGTGTTGCAGCACCACAGTGTCCGCCTTTTCGGTGTGCGCATCCACACAACCCTGCACAAGGCCCCGCAGGAATGCCCCCGGCTGTGGAATGAGGTCTTTACCCCCCGCATGCCAGAGCTGAGCGGCAAGCCCAGCAATACCTATCAGGGGCCTTCTTACGGGCTTTCTTTATTTACTGACCATGCAGGGCTGGCTTTTGATTACTGGGCTGCGATGGAAGCCCCGGAACTTGCCGCGCCGCCCGCTGGCATGGACGCGGTAACCCTGCCGGGCGGTCTTTATGCCTGTTGCCGCATCCCCGCCGCTGGCATGCTTCAGGAAGCATACGACTACATGTATGACGAATGGCCACAAACGCCGGAGGGCTGCACCGTTCTGGCAGACAAGCCCTGCTTTGAGCGCTACGACAGCCGCTTTTTTCAGTCCGGCACCCACGACGTCTATGTGCCCGTGCTGCCCCGCGAAAAATAGCTTCCCTTTGCGGCCTATTCGGCCTGATTTCCCAAGCCCTTGGGCCTGATTTTCGGGCCTGCCTTTCTTTCATTTCCCCCAGCTTTTCCCCCAGCTTTTCCCCCTGCCTGTTTCGGCCGCAAACCACACCATAAAAGTATGCTATAAATTGCACTCTTTTTCGGAATATGTCATATTGCGAATGAATCGTAATAATCGGCAATTCGGCTGCACCCTTGCGCCGGCATATGCCGATAAGGGAGCATATATGGCACTGACCCGACGTAATTTTCTGGTGGGAGCGGCCTCTGCGGCAGGCATTGCCGCTGCGGGGCTGGATGCCCAGGCCGAAACAACGGGCGCAAGCGCATCTGTTCCGCACGTGGAATACGCAACATTGCTCGACATTGAAAAATGCATCGGCTGTGGCCAGTGCGTTGAGGGATGCCACGAGCGCAACGGGAGCCGTTATCCAAAAGTCAAAAAGCCCCTGCCGGTCATGTTTCCGCCAGGGACCAAGGACGAGGACTGGTCTGGCAAACGCGATGTGGACGACAGGCTCACGCCCTATAACTGGCTGTATATTGAGAGCGTTACCGTGCAGAAGGACGGCGCGCCGCTTGAACTGCACATTCCCCGCCGCTGCCTGCACTGCACAAACCCGCCCTGCGCCAACCTTTGCCCCTGGGGCGCTGCCAGCCGCCAGCCAGAAACCGGCACTGTGAGCATTGACAGCCAGACCTGTCTTGGCGGGGCAAAATGCCGCACGGTCTGCCCCTGGCACATACCGCAGCGGCAATCGGGCGTGGGGCTGTATCTTGACCTCATGCCGCGCTTTGCCGGCAATGGCATCATGTACAAGTGCGACCGCTGCGCAGACAGCTTTGCCCATGGCCAACTGCCCGCCTGTGTGGAGGTTTGCCCCCAGCAGGTGCAGACCATCGGCCCGCGCGATGAAATTCTGGCGCAGGCCCGCAAGCTGGCGCAGGAGCGCGGCGCGTACCTTTATGGCGTGACGGAAAACGGCGGCACCAATACTTTTTATCTGTCGCCCGTGCCCTTTTCCGAACTGGCAGCGCAGGCCAAACCCGGCCCCGGCAAGCCTACCTTTGCCCCGGTGGCGGACTCCATGGCGCAGGCTGGCAACCTCACCCGCATGCTGATGACTGCGCCGCTGGTGGGCGTGGCAGGGGCGCTGGTGAACGCCGCACGCCAGGGGCAAACCCCAAGCCGGAACCAAGCGCAGGCCCGCCCTCAGGGCGCGTTGCATGATCCCAAGGCTGAAGCCGCCCTCTCTGGCAGCGTACTCAAGAAGCTGTGGGTGGCAGTGGCCCTGCTGCTCGGCTTTACGGGCATGATGCAACTGCCCGTGGCAAGCCGCTACGGCATTGCCAAAATTCCCGGTCTTACATGGACAGGTGATTTTTACACCACACTGAATGTCCATTATGTTCTGGCTGCCCTGCTGCTGGCGTTGGGCCTGTATTGGCTGACCTTGCAGGTGCGCGGCAGGCTGCGGGGCCGCCTTGCCTACTGGGGCAAGGTGCGGCTGGCGGTGCTTGGCGTTGTGGTGCTGAGCGGCATGGCCCGCGTTGCCAAAAATCTGCCTTCCATCACGTTTTCGCCGGGCATGACGACCTTTATTGACCTTGTGCATCTGGGCTTTGCCGTGCTGCTCGGTGTGCTGTGCCTCTGGCTTCGGATAACTGGGCGCGGCGCGTGGCGCGTGGATGGCTAACGGGCACTGTGCGCGAACATGACTACACGCACAGGCGGGTATTCTGCGGAATGCCCGCCTTCATTATGTGCCTGGCCTCCCCATCAAAAATTTGTCTGCCCCCAAATTTATCTGATAATGACGCTTTGAGGCTCTTGGCCCCACCAGAATTTGGCGCTACGCTGCTTGCTGTATCTTCCCTCCTCAAGCTAATTTTGTGGCACCCACACCCACCTGCGAGGCGCATCATGACCATGCCCGCATTTTACATCCCCCACGGCGGCGGCCCCTGCTTTTTTATGGACTGGATGCCGCCCGACACATGGAATGCCCTTGGCGGCTGGATGCGCTCCATCCCCGCGACCTTGCCGCAACAGCCCAAGGCGCAGATTGTATTCTCCGCCCATTGGGAGCAGCCGGAATTTACCCTGCTGACCACGCGAACCCCCGGTCTGTATTACGATTATTATGACTTTCCGCCGCATACCTATGAGTTGCAGTGGCCTGCGCCGCCAGCGCCGGAACTGTTTGACCGGGTACGCCAGTGCATGCGCTCGGCTGGATTGCCGCTGGCAGAGGACACTACGCGCGACTTTGACCACGGCGTGTTTGTGCCGGGCCTGTTGATGTACCCAGAGGCGCAGATGCCCACGCTGCAAATATCGCTGCGGCGGGGGCTTGATCCGCTGGAGCATCTGGCGCTGGGGCGGGCGCTGGCTCCGTTGCGTGAAGAAGGTGTGCTGTTTGTGGGCAGCGGCATGAGCTTTCACAACATGCGGGCCTTCCGCTACGGGGATAACACGCCCATTGAAGGGGCGGATATTTTTGACAACTGGCTGACGGATGCCGTGCGTAACCCCAATGCCGCCATGCGCAACGCCGCCCTTGCGGAATGGGAAAAGGCCCCCGGCGCGCGCTTTGCCCACCCGCGCGAGGAGCATCTGATCCCGCTCATGGTGATTGCAGGGGCTGCCGGATCTGCGCAGGGCAAGCTTGCCTGGCACGGGAGAGCTATGGGCGCGCCGCTCTCGGCATTTTCTTTTGACTAGATGAAATAAATACTTGCACCCCACGGCGAAAAGGTATAATTCCAAATTCCTCATGGGGCTGTAGCTCAGTTGGGAGAGCGCTTGAATGGCATTCAAGAGGTCAAGAGTTCAATTCTCTTCAGCTCCACCAGATAGGTAATCAAAACCCCCGATCATCGGAAGATGGTCGGGGGTTTTTCGTTTTGCTCACGTTTAGTTATGGCGGATATACGGGTCTACACCAAGGACGGGCATAGCGTCCCCGCCCTTAACAGCTAGGCCCATCGTCCGCCTTTTCAGCCCGCCACAATATGTAAGAATCAAAATGATGATGGGCTGTGCGCCCCACCAAACCAAGAATTTTTACTTTTTTTCCGCACTTGTCAGGAATGCAATGTAAACACCTCTGCGTTGTGGCACTCATTCACGAGCGTACGCCTTGCCACTGATTACACCTGAAAATGTGCCATTATAGTGGCCCCAACATCCCGGTGAGCCCAAGTAGCCAAAGAAAGAAGGTTACGGGAGCCACGGCCGCGAGCAAAAACAGCATGCAAATTGGCACCTTGAACAGCAAAGCGGCGCTACCCCGTAACCTAAAAACACACAGGTATAGTAGCAGTGCAAGGACAAAAGACGCCACAGCCCCCTGAACGGGAATAATGACCGTACGGGCCGTCCATATATTCAATCCTTCAAATCCCATGAAGGCAGTGCCCCACTGGGTACCTTCTGGCCAGATTTCGCCTGCTCCACCCAAAAAAAAGGCAGCTACATAAAACCACATATTTTTATGCATTTTAAAAAGCGGCAAAAAAATTATTACTCCAACAGCACAAATTCCCTGAATAAATAAGCCATCATTTCTGGAAAACGCGAGCCACCCCAGAAATGTAAAAATCAACGTGATGAAAATAGGCCAGTATTCTTTCCAGCCAACTAACATATTCGCCTTCATTTCCGCGCTTGTTGGAAACGTCATGTGAACCCTCAATAACTGTTCATGTGCTCTACTTTGGGGCACGCTCAAATTTTGGAAAAAAATAAAAAATATTTTTTTGGTGATTTTTAAAAAAATTTCGGCAGATACGCCCTCCGCGACCTTCATGCGATACCATAACAACCTGAAAATTTTATATTTTTTTATCAGCAGCTTCCCCTCTTTCCAAACTGAAAAGAACAAAAAACGACTGAAACGTTTCAGTATTACATAAACGCCCGCATCTGCTATATCTCCTCCAAACCCTTTAAGGAGAGAACATGGCAGGGAACAATTTTAGCACCAGAAACATGGGGCACGACGTTTCAGATCAGCCGCGTTTGAGCAACGGGCAATTCACCTTTAAAGGTTCTGCAACAGCAGCAACCATACCCTCGCAGCAGCAGGCAGCACTTGAGGCCCCCATGCCTGTTTCGCTAAATGCTCCGCTAGAAGAGCGCATGTACCCGGCCAGCGTTGCAGACGTTGTAAAAAAACACGCTCAGGGCGACCATTCTACTTTACAGCAGTATTCGCAAGACGTGGATGCGGCAGTTCCCTATTATCGCATGGGGGTTAGGCCACTCGAATCTCACGCATTATCAAGACGGTATGGAGAAAGAGCGCCTGGAACTGACCTGCATGTTGAACATATGCACTTTGTTGGCAGCGAGGGCAGCAATTTTGGCCTGACTCTGGGTGGCGTTTTCTCTGAATCACTGCCAGACTTAAACAACTATCAAGTCGAAGCCCCCAAGTACCGCAAGGAATATATTGACCGGGCAAAAGCTGATATTGATAACGCATGGAAAGAACGGAAAATATTGGAACGATTCAGCCAGGAATATAACCCCTTTATCTACAAGATAACGACCTACAACTGCCAGCACTACTTTGCCGAAGTTCTCCAGCAGGCTCAACTATACGAAACCAGAGAAAAACCGCTTGTGCTGCCCTAATGCACAGAAGACAATTGCTTAGGATTGGACTCAATCAGCAGAAACTTTAAATGGCTGTCTAATGCATGATAATTAAGATGGCTATTTCAAAATAACGTACTAACAATAAATAAAGTGCCCCCGATCTTCGCGAAATGGTCGGGGGCTATTTTGCTTATGACTAGTTCTTTTGGGGGGCCGTAAAGCCTCCGTCTTTATAAGAGCCATTGCCTAGTCGAAAGGCGCAAGCCCGAAAACAGCCAAAATCAGCCAGCAAAGTATAAATGCATGGTATAGAGCAGCAATCATAAACATCAGGCACAGAGGAACCTTGACCAGAAGAACAGCACTGCCTTGCTGCCTGAAAACAAACAACTGCAATAGCAATATGCAGATAAATGAAAATACGGCTCCTTGCACAGAAATGAGAATTATGCCAGATGTCCACTTTGGCAGCCACCCAAGCCCCGTAAGGCTAATAGCATATTGATCGTCAATTATTGTATCAGCACAACATAAAAGTAATGTTGCAATATACAGCCACAGATTCTTTTCCATTTTAAACAGAGCCAGAAACACAATCATTCCAACAGTGCCCACGGCCATGACAATAGCTGAGGTACGCTCCTGCAAGAATAGCAGCCAGCCCAGATATGCAAGCAACAACGTTACAATAACCGGCCAGTGCGCCTGCCAGAAGGCTGATTTCTTCGTTTCTATCTGTGCGCCTGTTGGGTGTGTCATTTGTAATCCTGTTTGGGATGGTTGTTGAGCGTGGCCCGCAACCTAAAACAATGCAGCTGTTATTGATTATGTGATGATTGTGGTTTTCTTTATTGGTGTCAATTCAAATGAAGGGGGTTGCCCCGTCTTTGGTGTACATCCTCCATAACTAAACGTAAGCAAAACGCAAAAAAACCGATCATCGAAAGATGGTCGGGGGTTTTGATTACCTATCTGGTGGAGCTGAAGAGAATTGAACTCTTGACCTCTTGAATGCCATGCAAGCGCTCCTACCGCGCATCACGCAGCAGAGCGGCCAAGACTCCTGCGCTCATTTTCCCCTCGTCACCCATGATTCCCCTCTCGTCCCTATCCGTCAAGAAACATGCGGTAAAAATTTGCTGTTCCTTATGCTCTCCAGCTCAGAGGGCACCAGCACCCTGTTGATGCTCACTTGATCGTTTTGCGCAAGTTTGAGGTAGTAGGGCGCTAAGGGCGGTCTTTTTTTGTATGACCAGCACCGTGGGCTTAAGCGGCGATTTGTGATCCTGCTGGCACACAATTCCGATTGCACCGCTAGGTGTAGCACTAGCGTTTAGGGGCAAATTGGGGGGCTGTGTCCTTATCTAGCAGAGCGGCGCAAGGCCGATGGCTGCAAGAAACAGCCAGCAAAGTGCAACAGCAGGGTACAGAGCCGCAATCATAAACAATATGCATGGGGGAATTTTTGCAAGCAGCTCCGACCGCCCTTTCAGCCTAAAAACATACAGATGCAGCGACAAATATACAAATGAGGCTACAAATCCCTGCACAGAAAGGGATATCATCGCAGCGGTTCGTCTTGGCAGCCATTCAAGCCCCATGACGTCAGTGAGGTGTTTTGCATCCACAAGCGTACCTGTGGAGCATAAAACGAGCGCCGCAACATAGAGCCACGGATTCTTTTCCTGCTTAAACAACGGCAGACAAACAAGCATTCCAGCCATGCCCGTGATCATAACCACCGCAGACGTGGTTTCCCGCATGAGCAGCCACCAGCCCAAAAATGCGATGATCAGCGGAACGATTACAGGCCAATGTGCCCGCAAGAAGGTTGACCCTTGTGCTTGTGTGTCTGCTGGATCTGGCATGCTATTCCCCATTTTTTTGTTCTGCATAGGTCGCTAAACCACAGGGTGAGCAAAGAAAGTGTAGTTTGCTCTTGTTGTTCTGTGGAAACGTTGAAGGTGGTTGCCAATGGTTATCGGCTTCCCAGACAAATTATGGAACTCACATTTGCAACGCAATGGAATATTTATTGCCTGATAGCGTGCATTGCACAAAAAAACCCGGACCATTTTTCAATGATCGGGGGTTTTAATTACCTACATGGTGGAGCTGAAGAGAATTGAACTCTTGACCTCTTGAATGCCATACTAAGGCATCATGCCAAAAACCTAACACCACCAATGAAATCAGGCTATTAAATGTATATTTTTCGTCCTTTTTGATACATTTCGATGCATTTTGTATATCCCAATCAGATTTCATGGCTCTATACCAAAGACGTGGGTCAGCCCTTTCGACAGGCAGTTTTCCCGACAGTGTTGTGCCAATAAATCGAATCTTAAATATCAGCCGCATTCTTCACGTCGGTATTTGTGACAACTAATCAACGGGCGGACCGCCATCCATGATGAAGGGAAACATTATGGATTGATCGCCGGATGGGCCTTGACGCGCAGATTGCGGCGTTGCGATGAGCGCAAGCGTTACTACCCGTTCATATGCCCTCTGACACCAGCGGAACGCTGACCACTTTTCGATTGCAAAATCCCGCAAGTCAATTAACAATCTTTTAACAGAGCCTTCCTATGTTTTCTTTGACCAGAAAAGTCGGGTTGATCCGGTAATTTTTCGGGGGCCGCTCTGCCCCTCTTTGTATTTGAGGCTAACAGCTTCCGCGCACACCAGCTTGCAAGGCATCACACACTTGCAAGATAACGTCATAACTGAGCACATATTTTTACAAAGGGCTATGCCCAACTGCTGCATCTGATCTGTGTCTGCGTAAACAGGCGGGAGGTCGCCTCGTTGCTGCCAGGAATATTGCTCACTTGTGGAAGGCATCTCGGCATTGCATTGTGTTCGGATGCTACCGACTTGATGTACGAGGACCTCGCGGACTATGTTTAAAAGACCAGATGGCTACTGCAATGATTTTTTTATAATCTGTGGGTTCCTGAATGGGAGCTGGAAATAGCGGTTGCTTTTATGGTATGACATTGTGCAAGGCATGCTTGCATAAACCATGCTTCCTCTATTGTGCAGAAGGCCAACCTCAAGACTTGCTCAAATGTGCATGAAGAAAAAATCCATCAAAACTCTTATTTTTTTGTGTTTCGCGCTGACTTTTTTTGTTGCGGCTGCACTCTACATTATTAATACATATAATAATGAGAAAATTCGTTCAATTAATGAAGCGAAAGCCACTGCTGAAAGTATTTATATCTTGAATAGTTCAATCCTTGATCGCTTCATGTATACGATAAGAAAAAAAGTATTACTATTGGTACAGAATAATCCTGAACAAATATTTGATCCTGACATTATGTCTTCTATTTATAATCTGCGGAGCATCAACAATGCGTATAATGATTCAGGCGGGGAACAGTACCGCATCAAACTGTGCACCATAAATTCTCTCAATCCTCTGGACGAAGCGGATGTCTTTGAATCCCAAAAAATTCAGGAATTCAACGCGGACAGGAGCCTGAAAAGATTTCAAGGCATTCGGGATATGGACGGCGATCCATATTATATCATCATGTGCCCTTTTTTCCCCGTGGCCTCCTCCTGCATGCAATGCCATCGCACGCCCGAAACCGCTCCCCCAGGGCTGGTAGACCTTTACGGCACGCCAAGAGGCTTTGGCTGGTCTGAAGGGCAGATTATTTCAGCTATTTCCATTCAGGTGCCCTTGGCTCCTCCTCTGGCGGCCGCCCATCGCAACGCCCAAGTGTCATCACTGTATTTTCTGGGTTTTTTGTGCGTATTTCTGGTGCTTTCCGGCTGGCTTCTCAGCCTGCTTGTCCTTGCCCCCCTGCAACGGGCCAGAGACATCGCCAAACGAATTGCCGCTGACCCCACTGAACACCTGGGAGAACGGATTGCGCTGCCAAACAGCCGCGAACTAGCGGAATTTGCGGATGCCTTCAACAACATGAGCGAAGCGTTGGCTCAGGAACGGTCGCAGCTTGAAGTCAGAGTTGCGGAACGCACCAGCGAGTTGGCAGAAGCCAATAAAAAACTTAAAATATTAAGTGATGTTGACGGCCTGACGGGCCTGGCAAACAGGCGCAAATTTGACCGTGTTTACCAATCGGCTTGGCAGAATGCCTGCGAAAATGCGCTTTTCGTTGCCGTTATTCTTTTGGATGTGGACAAGTTCAAAGACCTGAATGACAAATACGGGCATCAGGTTGGGGACGACTGTTTGCGTTGCATCGCCCGGATTCTCCTACAGGTAACCCGGAGCGACCACGAATTTGTGGCCCGCTATGGCGGTGAGGAGTTTGTGGTTGTCCTGCTTGGCCTTGAAGGCCATAAAGCCCAGGCGGTTGCCCTGCGCATTATTGAGGCTGTGGAAAAGGCGGCTTTCCCTCACGACAAGGCCATTGCGGGCTCTGTGGCAACGCTCAGCGCCGGGGTTGCGGCTTGCCGCCCACTATCGGAACAAAATCCGGAAGACCTGCTCAAAAAAGCTGATGTTGCACTGTACAAGGCAAAGGCCGAAGGCAGAAACCGTAGTGTTTTGTCTGCCTGATTCTTGGGCCATTGCGCATACTTAAATGGTTTGCCTGCATAACCGTAAGGGGCGTTCGTATGGCAAGCGCTTTGATGTGCATTTCCATTAAGGTTGTGTTCAAGTTTTTCGCGCAAGTTACAGCAACCAAAATAGATGATAACACATAGCCCGAGAGCGTTGCAAAAATCATCAAAGGCCCCCCTGACCATTTTTACTTACATGGTGGAGCTGAAGAGAATTGAACTCTTGACCTCTTGAATGCCATACTCAGGCATCATGCTCCAAACCACACGCCGCCAACAAAATCAGACTACTGGCTCTATATTCTCCTGCAAGAATGATTTTTTATACTAGCACGCCTGCATCAGCACATTATATGCTGATTTTATTGCAATATTTGTGCTGATAATCCAAATTTAACATACCTATTATTTCACTTGGTGAAAAAATTTATCACTACTGCTCGACTCTCCACATCACTTGCAGTATATCTTGCATCCGGTTTTTACTGCTACCTCTTTAAAAGGAAAGTAATAATGGGCAGATATAGTGGGCTTTTGACAGTGTTTTTTCTGCTTCTTACGGGCTGCGGCTCCACGCAGTATCCTGATGAAATCTGGGCTCCCAAGAGTGCGCCCTATAAATATGGCGGCTCGCCAGAAATGGAAGACATCGCCAAAAGGTGCAACAACGGATACTACAGCGGTTTTAGCCCAGAAAATCTCTTTCCCATAATGAGCCAGCGCTGCGAAAAAATCGAAAACGACAACAGAATTTGTGCGGCAGAACTCATAGACTCTGAAACGCATGAGTACCTTGGCCAAGAATTCGACTCAAAAACAAATTCGTGGCATTCGGTAACAAAAGAGGACACCAACTACTACCACTACATGATAAATCTCTACATCAATACCAAGGGCCTGGTCTATGACTGCAAGGCCTCGTATGGTCACCATGTGCAAGTCAGCAAAAAGCCCAAGGAAGGAACTCTGGCAGCAAAAATGCCCAAGGAGTAGCCCGAATGCGACATAACTTGATTCTATTCCTCTGTTATGTGCTGCTGGGGGCGTGCGTGATAACTTCGGCTCCCCAATGGCGGCCTGCTGAGCTTGCCCCCATTAAAAGCACCAAGGCGCAGGCCGAACCAATAATCAACGCATGCCGCGATGGAGCCTATTTGGGTAGCGCTTTACAAACCTTTCCCCAATCAGATCAGGCCATTTGCCAGCCGCAGTATACTGGCCAGTTGTGCGCCATGGTGCTGGAATTTGCTGAAAAACGCGTGTTTTCGTATGCGGATGGGCGCAGCTATTCGGCCACAGTGCAGGCTCGTGCGTGGTTCAACATTGTGCTGAATGAGCAGGGCAACATAACCGCTTGTCGCACCAAAACGGAATAAAGGAATCAACATGCGTATACAAATCATGCTGGCTGGCATCTTTTGCATGCTCACAGCCTGCGTCAGCTATGCCCCCAAGCCCTCGACGTTGCCGCCACCGCCGCCGCCCATGCCCTTTGTTGCGGTGTGGGCGCCAGAACAGGCCCCGGCCATAAAAACATCGAGGGAAAAGGTGATTGCCACCATGAAGGCCTGTAACGGTGGCGCACTTGAAGGCAAAACCATAAAAGATGCCACGCTGGCAGACATGAAGTTTTACAGCAAACCGCTGGAAGGCGGCAAAACCATGCAGGCAGGCAAGCTCTATTCACTGTATGCAACCGATGTTGAATTTACCACCGCAGTAATGCTTAACCTTACGGTGGGCAAGGACGGCAAAATTCAGGAATGCCTGGCCGAAAAAATTATTTACCAAAGCAAATAAGCTGCGGTAACTCGCTTTGAAAGCCCCTCGGTCAACATGCTATGACCGAGGGGCTTTTTGTGCCTGTTTGCCAACAGTCATTCGGTAATATTGAACAAGCCGAATCATATTGCTGTTTGTGTAATATTTTTCTTGTAAATCAAATGAATGCGCTATTTTTATTGCATATTTATAACATGCTGATTTTAAAATACATAAATTAAAGATAGTGAGTGAAATATGTATGCAATTGCTCAGAAAAGAAGTGTAACTGACTTTGTTTTCATAATTTATTATTTCACCTTTACTTTGCATTTTTCATATGGTTATTCTTACATTAAGAACAGAAATGTACATGGATTTATAACTTAAGTGTATTCAGCTAGTTGAAAAAGGAGGAGCCAATGGAAGTTCCGAGCAAAAGCCATGCGGGCTGGCAAGACATTATCACTGGCAAGAAGACCTTCGAGCTCAAGTTTCTGGCAGCCAAGATCATGCTCGGTCGGCTGGTGCGCGGGGTTCATGACAATCCAACCCCGCAGAATATCGCCTCAAGTATAGACCAGCTGTATAACCTGTTTGTGCAAAACGCCAATTCGCAAACCGTGCAGGATGATGTCAAAACAATCTTCGGAAAGTGAGGAATTTATGAATCAGTCAATTATGGGGATACATGACGTTCAGAAAAAAATTTCCGAAGGGCGTTCACTTCTTCTTGCAGGCGAAGAAGCAGTTATCCAGCAGTTGCCAAAGGGCAACTGGGTTGGCGGCACGATTCCTTATTTTATTACAAAAGAGCATGGGGGGCTTGCCTCCCGTGAACTCATATTTGTTACAGATATTACCGATATTGTCCAAAGCGTCAGCATTGCCCAGTACAATAAAGACACGCTCGCCAATGTGTATGTGGAGGGGCCAAAGCAGGGATTCAGTTTTATTCTGATACCTGCGGCTAGCGAAACGCATCTTTCCTTTGCGGTGAATGCACCCAACTACAAATCATTTGGCATGTCGCCGCTCATCGGCTGGATTGCAGGCGTGCATCTGGACGATCTTGGCAAAAAGACACCAAAGGTTTTTAACGGCAGTACGGGAAGCATGATTGAAGATGGCGCCATAGTGCTCCGGGCAGAGCTCAAGCCCGGCAAGCTGGCTGAGATCGGCATCATCAACCTTTTTGAGCAGGGCGATGGCGACACGCTGACCTTTTCTGCCGACGGGTTTTCAGCCAAGGATGTCATGGTCAATGGCGCTCCCCACAATTTCGCTGCCTACCTCAAAGAACACAATCTGGATACCAGGCTGCCAATCGTTGCCGACTACTATGGCGCGTTGGTGAACATCAGCTTTCAGTGCATAAACGAGGCGGAAAACATGGTGCACTTTTATGCACCGGTTTTCAGCGGCATCCGCTATAAACATGCAAAGCCGATTGCGGATTACGTGGCGGCCTTTGATGCGCATGTAAGCAAGGTAATGGGTTCGAATACAGACAAGGTTGTGTTTTCGTGCAACTGTATTCTGAACTACCTGTTCTCCAATCTTGAAAACAAGAAGACAGGTGCCTTTGTCGGGCCTGTTACGTTTGGCGAAATCGCCTACCAGCTCTTGAACCAGACTCTTGTGTATCTGGAAATCAAAGATTACTGATGCGCGTAAGGCAGAACAATATTCTGCCATTACGCGTCTGCAAAAAGCTCCGGCCAGTTCATCACTGGTCGGGGCTTTTGTAACACATGGGGCTCGTTTCTGTTTTAGTAACGTGTCCTGCTGTTGAATATACCCGCGAATCGCGATAGCAGTATGCGAACGCGTAGCAGGTATGCCGCGCTGTTGCCTGGAAAATAGCTCACATAGCTTTTCGTTGCGCAACGGCGGGACAATAGGTCAGCAAGCTTGTACAAACATTCAGAGGCACCATGCAAAGATATCTATTTTCGGTCTGTCTTCTTCTTTTCGTACTGGTTTGCGGCAGCAGCGGCATAAGCCAGTGCCAGGCCGCCACAACCGAGATTGAAGTTGTCGCCTCCGGCACCACGGGCACGCTGGTGGTGTACTCCACAGCCAACGGCACCCGGCAGGAACTGCTGCGCACCCCGGCCTATGTGGGCAGAAATGGTTGCAGCGTGGACAAGCGCGAGGGCGACGGCAAAACGCCCGTGGGCGTGTATGAAATCCGGCGCGGTTTTGGGCTGGCTACGCCCCCTGTGGTGAACATTGCCTATACCAAGCTCGCAGGCGACGAAAAGTGGGTGGATGATGTTGCCTCAGCCCGCTACAACCAGTGGGTTACAAAGGATACAACCCCCGTTGACTGGAAATCTGCCGAAGATCTGTCCAAAGAAACCGTGGCCTACAAGTATGTAGCCGTGGTCGAGTATAATACGGATAAGATCGTCAAGGGCGCTGGTTCGGCAATCTTTCTGCACTGCTCGCAAGACAAGCCCACATCCGGCTGCATCAGCGTGCCGGAAGAAGCAATGGTCAAGATTCTGGGATTCATACAGCCCGGTACGCGCATTGCTATCGCGCGTTCAGATGCCGAGCTGAAAAGTCTGACAAAGTAGCCCGTAGGGGCAAACCTTTGCATGGAGTCTGGCGGATACGCCGGCTGCAAGGGTATGAACAAAAGGCGGGGCCGTGGCGCTCAATCATGTTGCGCCACGGCCCCGCCAATTTTATCAGGGTTGCCGATGGCTGGGATCAGGCGAATTTAAGGCCGATCACCCCGGCGATAATCAAACCGGCGGAGGCCATGCGCAAGGGCGTTGCTGCATCACCAAAAGCGACAATGCCCACAACAAAGGTGCCCACAGCGCCAATGCCCGTCCACACCGCATAGGCCGTGCCCATGGGGATTTCCCGTTGGGCCATCAGCAGCATCATGCCGCTGCACAAAATACAGGCAATGGCAAAGGCGAGCCACAACACGCGCAGTCCTTCTTCTGTCCAGCCCAGTTTGAGGCCGATGGGCCAGCCGATTTCAAGAAAGCCCGCCAGTACAAGATAAAGCCACGCCATACAGCCTCCATGAGGGTTGATTTTTTAAAGCCGAACGCGACAAACAAAGAACCTTGTGGTGCTATATGCAAAAGGCTTTGTCCACGCACGGCGCAAAAAACAAGCGCCCGCTGCTGCGGTTCAAGGCCTTGTTACGCATCGTCTTCGTGAGCGGAATCAAGCAGGGCGGCAATATCCCAGTAGGCTGTTTCGATTTTGGAAAGCGATCTGTTGACTGAAATGCTTTTTTGTCGCCACAGGTCGATGATGCGGAGCGGCCTGACGCCGTGCTCGCAATCCCTGACCAGCAGCACTCGCGGCAATGAAGGCGCATACGGGTCGGAATGGCACACAATGCCTTTTTGTCCGTTGGAGAGCACCACCGCCGTGCCAATGGGGAAGATGCCCACCATCTTGATGAAATGCTCGGCATAACCGGGCGCCCAGGCGCTCTCGCCCATTTTGAACAGGGTGCCCAGGGCGTGCTTGGGGTGGATGGCGTCTTTGTACACGCGCTTTGAGGCCAGGGCGTCATACACATCGCAAATGGAAATGATGCGCCCGAAGATGCCTATCTGGTCGCCGGAAAGGTTGTATGGGTAGCCTGTGCCATCGTACCGCTCGTGATGTTGCAAGATGCCTTCCAATACCTCCGCCGAAAATTTGCCCGTGGCTTGCAGTTTGGCATGACCGCGTTCAACGTGCGAATGCATGATCTGCATTTCGCCCTCGTTGAGCTTGCGCGGTGCGTTGAGAATGTTGGCGGGCAGCAGCGCCTTGCCGTAATCATGAAACAGCGCCGCAATGCCGATCTGCCGCTGTTCCTCGTCATCCAGCCCCAGGTATTGCGCAAACGACACGGCAAAAATGGCCACATTAACGCTGTGGCGGTACATGTAATCATCCAGACTCTTGAGATTTGCCAGCAGGAGCAGCGCGTTGCGGTTGCGCACAATGCTTTTTTTGATGGCGCTCAGGCATGGCTCCACCGCCGCAACCTCAATGTTGCCGCTGGCGGCACTCTGCATAAATGATTTTACATGCCCATAAGCAGCGGAAAACGCGCCCCGAGCCGCATAAATTTCTTCAGTAAGCGGCGTCTGGGGCGCGGGGGGCGATTCCAGATTGCGCACAATCTGCGAGCGGATGGGATCATAGCAGGCCTCTGCATAGCCCTGACGGGCAATATCCCTGATTTCATCCTGCGAGGCGATGAACCCTTCGTGCTGGTATAGATTGGGTTCTGCCAGCCAGGAGATGCCGGGGTTGACCAAGAACATGCCAGGTTTGAGGCGATCTATGGAAATACGCACTGATGACATGCCGTTCGTCACTTCACATCTGGAGTTTGACGCAAGGGGCGCGCACGGGGGGGGCACTCCCAAAAGGAGTGCAATACGCGCGCGGCAGCTACCAGTAAAACAAAAATCTTAACCTATGACCAACAAAATCAATTATCACTATCATTGTCAAGCTGCTCAAAAATAAGTGGATTATCGTGGCCCAGAATCCAATTTTTACCTTTCCCCCACAGGGGCGCCCGCAGCAAAGAGGCATAAGGCAGAGACCGAGCGGCAAGGCCTTGCCTTTTGAATCAGGCACTAATCCATACCAACGCAATTGGTGGTAGTATAAAAATAATTATGAAATAATCATGTATCAGATTTTTTTTGTAGATACTGAATACTGGAGGAGAGATGTTTCAAAAAGTCGTCATACTGCTTCTGGCGCTGGGCGCGTTGACCGGATGTGCTGCCCAGGTGCCGCCAGCTAAGCCGCTTCCGCCACTTGAGAAGAATCAGAATACGTATATTGCCGTGCCCAAGGATGTTCCTGATTTTGATGACAGGCCTGGAGGCGGTATTGTTGATGCAAAGCGCTACCCCGGAACTGGCAAGGAAATTGTGGTGTTGCTCAAAGAAACCATTGCCCCCTACACCGCGACAATATCCACAGGCAGCGGATATGAAACAGACGAAGAAGCCATCGAAAGCGGCAAAAAGGCAGGAGCCAGATATGTTCTTGTTCCATTCTTTAATATTCAGATGCAGCGTAGAATGCTGTGGGAACCGCGTGTGTATAGGTTCTCGCTCATCTTGCGCACATTTGACCTTCAGTCAGACAGTAAAGAGCCTGTCAGAAGCATAGGGATGCGGATATATCAAAAAAATACAATGCCGCCTGCGCAAACTCCAAAAGATATCGATGAATTATTTAAAAGCATATTGCCCGGCTATGCAAAGACAGTTTACGAAACGTATGATCATGCAGCAGATCAGTGAGCTGCGTGTGCAGACGCACCAGAGTCTGTAACACCCAAGGCCCTCGATTTTTTCTCAATTCGAGGGCTTTTTGTATGTAGGCAGAGGGGATGCAGTGCCGTTGCCGCCTATGCGCCGTGCATTCTTTTGGGAAACATGCCGCGTGCATGCATCGACTCCGGGGGGCTAATTTCAGCCATGAATCAATGGTTTCACGCATGTCGGACTTTGTTGATAAGCATTCCTGTATAAATTTGAAGGCGAATTTCCATTTGATAGATTAAAAAAATCAGATTATAGTGATAAGTAATCATATTTCGCTTGCAAGGTGCGTGGTCTGCCTCCGGCAAACCGATATTCATGGCAATGCTTTTGGCGGGAGATTTCATGAAGCCGATAAAGATATCCGTAACGCAGTTACGCCAGGGGATGTGGCTCGTAGAGCCCACTACATCCTGGATAAATGCTCCGTTTGTCTATGGCAAGAGTGGTATCATCAAAAGCGCCGAACAGATCAAGCATATTATTGCTTCTGGCTATACGGAAGCCTACTACGATCCTGCCCGCTCCGAGACTGTGCAATCAGCCCCGTGCCACAGCGCCCTGGGGCGCAGCGGCGCCCGGCAAACACCGCTTGCCGAGGAGCTTTGCCGGGCGCGTGACCTGTATTTTGACGCTTGCAACTACATCAAAAACCTGATGCAGGAAAAGAAGGTGGGCGCCATTGAGGTTGCGGAACTAAAGGCCTTTGTAAACGAGATTATTCAAAGCCTGCACCGTAATTTCAACGCCCTGCTGCTTATCACAACCATCAAGAAAACCAGCGATTATACCTATAGGCACAGCATCAATGTCGCCATATTTTCCATCGCCTTTGCCCAGTTTTTGGGGCTGGACGATGAGGAAACTTTTGATACTGGCATGGCCGGACTTTTTCACGACTACGGCAAGGCCTTTGTGCCGCTGGAAATTCTGAACGCGCCGCGCAGCCTGAGCCCGGACGAAACCTCGGTTATCCGTTCGCACGTCAGGCTTGGGCACGATAACCTCAAGGATATCCCCTGGGTCAGCGACATAATTCTTGACGGCATACTGCACCATCACGAGCGGCACGATGGCTCCGGCTATCCGCACCAGCTCAGCGGCGAGGCCATCAGCCTGCACGGTCGCATTATTTCCATTTGCGATGTGTATGACGCGCTGACATCATCACGGGTGTACAAGAACGCAATCCCCCCTGCGCAGGCGGTAAAAAAACTGTTCAGCATGTCTGGGCAGGCATGGGCGCCGGGTCTGGTGGAGCACTTCATCAAGCTGGTGGGTATATTCCCGGTAGGTACGGTGGTGCAGCTCTCAAACGAAACAACGGGCATTGTATGCCAGCAGGATCACAAGTCGCCCCTCAAGCCCACGGTGCTGGTCATACTTAAAAAAGACAGGCCCTACGCGCCCTACTACCTCAAGCTTGCGCAGAATGATCAGGTCAGCATCAACAGGGTGCTTGTGCCGTCAGAGCTTGGCAGCATCAAGAACAGCAAGTTTTACCGCATGTTTCTTGACCGGTAGGCAGACTGTTAGTGAAAACCTTCGCCATGCAGAAGTGTTGGGCAACGGGGTGGGCGCGGCCTCCTTATTTGAAAATAAGAATGGGGAGTTTGAAGGGTTCGTTTGAAATGGGCGAATCGGTTGTGCTCTCCGAGTATATATAGTCGCAGTCCAATACCTCGCCCTTCTGGTTCATCATGACGTTGAAAATGTAGTCATGGTAGACGGTTCGGTTCATATCCGGGCTGTTTAGCTTCGTCTTTCGCCCTTCGTGGACAGAAAACGTGCTGCAAAACGCATAAGTGCGCACACCGTCGGCATCATCCTTGTAAACATCCTGCGGTTCAGGCAGAAGGTTTATATCCAGATACTGGCTCTGACCGCAGGTTTTTGCATAATCTTCCACAACGGATGAATAATACATGCGCGTGTGCATCTTCTTGGGAAGCCACATCGTAACGCCAGTTCCTGTTTCAACATAGTTTTCATCCCAGCCGTCATACCCGTTGCCGTGCCGACCGCAGCCCAGCAGCACCACAAAAATACCAACCAGTAATATATTCTTGAGCATCAGATTCTCCGTGCATCAGCAGGTACGCATAAGTTTTGCGGCGCTATGGGGCGGGGCGGGCTGCATCTGCATCCTGCGCCGCCTTTGCGCGTTGCTCTGCAAGATAGGCAGGTGTGCCCCTGATCCACGTGCAGGCAAGGATCTTTCCGTCCATATCCGTAAAAATATTGAATATGGTGCTGGCAGGCTTTTTAATTATTTCGTTGCGGAGGAAAAATCCGCGAGACCTTTCCCTCTCTTCAACATACGAGACCGAGTAAGCCCATACCTGATTTTTTTTCTGCGGCAGGGTCTTGTGCGTCATGTTGGGGTGGGACAACTCACTGATATTTTTATCGTTATACAGATTGTACATGCAACGGCGCTCTTGTGCCCGCGCCTCAAGCGGCTCAACCTTTTCTTCATCGCTGAGATCAGGAAGCCACCATTTGGCGGGCTTGCCTGTTTCAGGGTCAAGCGTAGGCATGCGGGCCAACTGCGGCACTGGCGCGCCAGTTTTATGCGAATACGACTCAACACAGCCCGTGAGCAACGCAAAAATAAATGCTAGCGGAATAATATACTTCATGAACTGCTCCAAATAACTCAGTAGTGGTCAGTTTTCAGAATGACTGCTCTTCGATATTTGATATCTTGTCAATAAAAAAAATGTAGCATCGTATTTTATATGAATAATTACAGCGAAATATAAGTTTTATAAAAAATGTCGCACTGCAGCAAATGAAGTGTACTAAAAAAATATTGTTTTGCTGGCCAGCTGGAGAAACAACCCGATACACTCAGAAGAAAATCTGGCGTGGGGTTGGTCCAAATGTCTGGCAACATTTTTTGGGGTGTGCTTGGGCATGCAGAAAAATCTGCAATATGCAGGAGCGGCAATAAAAGTAAATGATTACAACATGGCTGCAACAGCGGTGTATCTAACGGTAGCATCCTAGCATTAAAGTTAAGATCATATATAAAAAATGTTCACCTATAGCTTTTACTTTTTTAGCCGATAAAGACTGGTAAGTAAGTCTGAGCGCAGGGAGGCCATCATGAGTATATCATCTGTCGACTCCAGCTTGATGTCCCGCAATTTTGTGTCGGCGTCATCAGGTGAATCAAAATACGTCAGAGCCTCTCGGGTTGGAGCTCAGATTGAGCAAAGTGCCAGCATGAATCGCCAGCAGGCCATTCTTGAAGCGGGCATGGCAGCATGCGCTGCGGCCAAGACACCCGCAGAGGTTGCGCTCGAGGCTAAAAAGGCAGCTCGGCAAATGGGATTTGCGATGCAGGCAAGTGTTTCTGAAGAATCAAGGCGCAACCTCAAGGAAATCAAGAAACGTATTGAAGAAATGGCCAAAAAAGCAGCAGAGGGCAAAGATTCAGCCGATGGAAAGGACGCTGCAGGCCAGCCGCAACACCTGCCCCAGACGGATCAAAAATCTCAGGCAGTAGCACATGCGGCCAGTGCGCCAGCTATGGAAGCTTCCCCTGTGGCAGTTTCTCAGCCCAGCCTTCCAGCGGCCCAGGTTCAACCCGCACCGGCGGCCGTTGCTGCTGGGGATAGCGCGGGGGCCAGTGCGGCACAGCCTGCGGCTGCGAATCCTTCTGTGAATGTGTATGTTTGATTCGCTTGCTTGTTTCGCTGGAGTTTGTCAGCATCATGACTAGCCAAATTTTACTGCATATTTCTTGAGCGGCAGGCACGGGGCAATTTTAGACTATTCCGCCGCCGCAGGCATAGCGCAGGGGACGCTTGCATGGCATTCAAGAGGTCAAGAGTTCAATTCTCTTCAGCTCCACCAGATAGGTAATTAAAACCCCCGATCATCGAAAGATGGTCGGGGGTTTTTGCGTTTGTCTATGTGTGTTTATTTAATGACATTTCTGAGTGAGTCTGGAAAATACTGCGAGAGGCTTTTTAGGCAGAGACCCTTCCTCTGCCTATTCCATCTCTTATGCGGGTGAAATGCACAGAAAGTTTTAGTAAAAACATATAAAAACCATAATCACTGAGGGTGAATAACTTATTTTTGACAAGTTCCAAAGTATCCAGAGCCTTCACTGGCCAGCTCGTCACACAATCGAGAAAAATGATTCCTTCATAGTCAAGTAAACCGTGCTGAGGTAGATAAAATATTTGTGTAACCGTTTGCTTTCTGATGCTTGCAACATGCTGTTCAATTTTTTCTTTATTGTTAGTCTTTTTCTCAAGTAAAGATATATACTTATCTAGTCGTACAATGGGAGAATACAGCATTCTAGAGGGGAAAAGTCTTTTATTTTCTGATGAAATATCACAAGTATTAGATAAGACAACGGATGGCACACTTTTGATTTCATTACGCGGTGTCTGCACGTTGGGCAATTCCCGTATCCCATCCCCCTGAAGAATAAAATTTTCCTCTTTTAGCCGTTCTGTATAAAATCTGTAATCTATATTTTTAGGAAAATTTTTTATTTCTTCAAATAGAGCAGCAGAGTCCCCTTGAGATAAAAATTGAGGGAGGAATTTTTTTATTTCTTCCTGCATATTATACTAAGTCCCAAATATTTTCACTGATCGCTTCCGAAAATTCTGGTGGGATGTCCTCAAGCTGCTGAATAAAGTTTTCAGCGAAAGTATATATTGTATCAAATTGAATTTTTGTTTTTAAATATGAAAAATCATAGCATGAAGTCGGGTAGGACTTGTCCAACTGCTCTGAGATGCTATATTCAAACTTTTTTGACGGCTGGTACGTCCTGGTAGGGACCAGCAGAACGGGCTGAGACATGATAGTTAACGCAACTATGGGTGGGAAAAACACATTCCCAACAAGTTTGCTTGTGATTGAAGTCTGCATATCCATCCCTATTAATATTCAGGTGCGTGCTCTGCAATAAACTCGGGAAGAAGAATAGAGAAAAACATATTTTTTTCGTCCACATGGCACACTTCAATTTTTTCAAAGACATTTTTTTCATCATAATCTGGCGACAATACATATGTGTCAATATCAATAATTGAACCTGACATCTCTTTCCCATCAACTATGGCTTTTGCTTCGTTGCTTATTCTTAATTGCGATATTGTCTTATCATTGAGGACTGTTGAGGATACTGTTGAAGAATTTAACCTGAAATCAACATCGTTTGACTTAAAGTCAATGCTCATTTTTTGAAATATATTTAAGTCAAAAAGATTAATATAGCGAACTCCAACTCGTTCAATATTTTTGGCAATATTAGCTGCAAAAAATTTCCCCAAAATCAACTTAATCATTGGAGTAAAACTATTCCATCCAGGATATCCACTAACAGTACTAATACTCAAAACTCTTGGGCCAATTTGAAGTGCAAAATTATCTTTTAAAAGTTTATAATGCGGTGTATAACGTAACATTGGATCCTGATCTCGGATCATCTCTGGGATTTGAAGAACAGGATGAGCCTCAGATTGGGGAAAATCTTCACGGATGCCTGTATACAGAAGCCCAAAAACCGCATCACCGGGAACGCAAGGCTCGAACCTAATTTCAACTACAGCCTCGACAACCGGGCAAGGAGATATTTTTTGTGGTAATTTCATATGTTCACTCATTTTGCGGCACTGTAACTGTATAAATCCAAAAACTCAATACCGTCTGCCTAAAAAGCCTCTCGCAGTATTTTCCAGACTCACTCAGAAATGTCATTAAATAAACACACATAGACAAACGCAAAAACCCCCGACCATTTTTCAATGATCGGGGGTTTTAATTACATATCTGGTGGAGCTGAAGAGAATTGAACTCTTGACCTCTTGAATGCCATTCAAGCGCTCTCCCAACTGAGCTACAGCCCCACGGCGAAAAGCAGAATGACCAAAACCAGCCTAACTGTCAATACAATTTTGCATTTTTTTTACAACGGCGGTTTTAGCGGCATTTCTGCCCCGGTTTTCCGCGCTATTTAGGCTCCGAGGCAAGCTCGGCAAGCACCGCGCCAATGCTTTCCAGCGCGCCCTTGAGTACTTCGTCACCCACAGCATACGAGAAACGGATGCACTTGTCGTCGCCAAAGGCCGCGCCCGGTACCACGGCCACGTGGGCCTTGTCGAGCAGCAGGGTGCAAAGGTCGGTGGAGTTGTTCACGCTGCCGCCATAGCACTTGGAAACGTCCAAAAAGAGGTAGAACGCGCCGTCGGGCTTGGGGCAGATGGCAAAGGGCCAGGCCTCAATGATCTTCATGGCAAAATCGCGCCGCCGCACAAAGGCCTCGCGCATTTTGTCCACGCACTCCATGCTGCCGGTCAGGGCCGCAAGGCCCGCCTTCTGCGCTATGGAACAGATATTCGAGGTGCTGTGGCCCTGCATGGCCGATATCTTTTTGATCAGGGTCGGGTGCGCAGCCAAAAAGCCCACGCGCCAGCCTGTCATGGCGTAGCTCTTCGAAAGGCCGTTGAGCACGGCCACCTGCTCGGGGTACTTGGCAAACCAGCTGATGGCGCTGGTCATCTTGGCAGGGGCGAACACAAGCTGGTCGTAAATTTCATCAGAAAGCACAAACAGCCCGCGCGCAATGGCCCAATCCATAATGGCCGTAAACTCGGCCTCGGTGTAGACCGCGCCAGTGGGGTTGCTGGGCGAGTTCAGAATGAGCAGCTTGGTTTTATCCGTGGTGTGCGCCTCGAGCATGGCGGGCGTCACCTTGAAGCCCTGCTCCGGCCCGGCCAGCACAGGTACGGGGGTTGCGCCGGTCAGCATGACCATATCGGGGTAGCTGAGCCAGTACGGGGCAGGCACAAGCACCTCGTCGCCGGGGTTGAGCGTGGCCTGCATGAAATTATAGAGGCAGTGCTTGCCGCCCGCGCCGATAACAATGGATTCCATTGCGACCGGAACGCCGTAGTTTCTTTCAAAATACGCGCCCGCGGCCTTGCGGAGTTCGGGAATGCCCGGCACGGCGGTGTAGCGGCAAAAATTGTCGTCAATAGCCGCTTTGGCAGCCTCGCAAACGTGTTTGGGCGTAGGAAAGTCCGGCTCGCCCACGGCAAGGCTGATTACTGAAATGCCCTGGGCCTTAAGCTCGAGGGCGCGGCTGTTGACACTGAGTGTCAGAGAAGGTTTGATACTGCTCAGACGGTCTGAAATCTGCATAAGGGGGCTCCTTGGCGTATGCAACGCACCCGCAATCGGCAGGCGTACTCACAACTGGCTGTTTCTAGCAGCTTCATATCGGGGTGTAAATGAGCTCTGAACCCAAAAATGCAGCACATACAGCCGCTGCAGATACCTCCCGGCCCTCATACGGAGGCCAGACCGGCCCCGCCAGCGCTGCCCCCTTGCTGCCCTTGCCGCCCCACTGCATTGTGGCCGCCTTTGTAGCGCGCCGCAAACGCTTCAGCGTGCTGTTGCAGCATCAGGACGCAGACCTATGGGTGCACAGCAACAATTCCGGCAGCATGCTGGGCCTGTGCCTGCCGGGCGCGCCGGTGCTGGCATCCCCGGCAAGCAATCCTGACCGCAAACTCAAATACACGCAGGAATGCGTGTGGCTGGCGCACAGGGCCGTGCCTGAACTCCCAGAAAACCCTCATAAATCTGACGCCCACGAATCTTGCACGCACTCCCCTGCCAGCGGCTTCTGGGTGGGCGTAAACACCAGCACCCCCAACCGCATGCTTGAGGCGGCCTTTCATGCGCGCCGCCTGCCCTTTGCCCAGGGCTACACCACCCTTGTGCGCGAGGCCAAACGCGGGCAAAGCAGGCTGGACGGCCTGCTCACGGCCCCCGATCTGCCGCCTCTGTGGGTGGAGTGCAAAAACGTCACGATGGTGGAGGACAACGCCGCTTGCTTCCCCGATGCAGCCAGCGAACGCGGGCAAAAGCATCTGCGCGAACTTATGGACATTGTGGCCTGCGGCGAACGCGCCGCCATGTTCTATCTGGTGCAGCGTCCGGACGGGGAATGTTTTGCTCCGGCGGATTTCATTGATCCTGCCTATGCCGCCCTGTTCTATGAAGCGCTCTCCGCAGGGGTAGAGATGTATCCCTTCCGCGCCCTGGTCAGCCCTGCGGGCATTGACCTTGGCCCCATACTGCCCGTGCGCCCGGAGCGCCCTTAATATCCGCAGCGCCCGTAACATTCGCAGTGCCCGTAGTTTCCGAAGATTGGGCAGAGTCCAGACTCTTTGCGCAAGGTTTTGGTGGTTAGGAACAGTTTATTCAAATAATTATTCCAGCAATAACAGAATAATAAGATAATTGCGCACAATTTGAGCGCCCGCATTTAGGGCATGGATTTTTGGCAGCGGCAGAATGGAGGGGGAGCCTTCATCCTGCCGCTGTCGTTTTTTGAGCGCCGCGAGGCAATGGGCGCTGCCTCACAAGCAAGCGATGGTATTCCACGACAGGCTACACCTGAAATGTTCAAAATAAATATTTAAATTACAATTAGTTATTTTATTTTTGAACAATATCTACGCCGATTTTTTGTTCTTGCGCACAATGCCGACATTCTGCCCAAGAGCGGAACCGGGGTTCACCTATGTGTCCGCAAGGCCAGATTATGCACAAATCAACATGCAAATTACTATTGTATTTTCAGCATATTATATTATTTGCGAACATTGTCGTCAGTGCCGAACGCACACAAGGCAACACAAGAAACGCGGTCGTTTGTGGAGAAACGCGAGAGGGAAAATGCAGGACCCCCGGCGTGGGCTTGCCATCCGGACAGAAACGACTGTGCGCGCAAAAAAAGCCGCCCCGAAGGGCGGCCCATAAACAGGTACATATGTCGTCTGAAAAAGCTTACGGCTACAGGTAGCCCTCCAGATGCAGCAGGGCTTCCTTGATCGGCAATCCCCCGCCGTAGCCAACCATTTTGCCGTCCGCGCCAATAACGCGGTGGCAGGGAATGAATATGGCAATGGGGTTGCGATTATTGGCAAGGCCTACCGCCCGGTATCCCTTGGGGCAATTGGCGGCTTCGGCTACCTGCCTGTAGCTGCGGGTCTGCCCGTAAGGTATCGTTTGCAGGGCATCCCACACGCCGCGCTGAAAATCCGTGCCCTCCGGGGCAAGGGGCAAATCAAAATCGCGGCGCTTCCCTGTCAGGTATTCGTCAAGCTGCTTGAAGGCTTCACGCAGCAGGGGTGTTTCCTGTTCCGTGGTATTTTTCAATGCTTCAAAGGGAGCCGTGGGGCCAAGGTCAAGCCGGATGATGCTCCCCCCGCACTCCACAATACGCACAACGCCGATGAGCGGCACTTCGCGCGTCAGGGCCTGCGCTGCATGGGGAGGTTCCGTTTTTTGTTTGCTGTTCATGCCTTCTTTTCCTTCTTCACGGTTACGGGTTTGAGGGAATAGGCAAAAATCGCGCCCACAATGGAAAGCGCCGCCAGCGACTGAAAAGTGGCTGCCATGCCGTAGTTGTCTGCAATCCAGCCGAGCAGCGGGGCCACCACGCCGCCAAGGCTGGTTGCCAGGCCAAGGGTAATACCCGAGGCAAAGCCGATGTTCTTGGCAAGATACTGCTGGCCCAGCACAACCTGCGCGCTGAAGGGCGCGTACAGCACAAAACCCAACAGCGGCAGCAAGGCCCATGCCGCGTAAAGGTTGTTGCTCAGGCTGAATACCGCAACCACCGGCGGCAGCAGGGCGAATACCCCGCGGATGACGGCGCGGTAGCCAAATCTGTCAGAAAGCATCCCGCCAAAAAAGTTGCTGATAACACCGCATATGCTGAAAAAGGTCAGAGCCACCGCGCCCGTTGCCGTGGACTGCCCGAAGGCGCTGACCCAGTAGAGCGGAATAAAGGTGTTAAAGCCCACAAAGGTGATGGAACGGGTCACAATGGAGACTGTCAGCTTAGAAAATTCGCGCCAGTTGTTTTCGCCGGGGGTTTCCCCTTCTGCCGCAAGGGCTGGCCCGGCCTTGCCGCCTGCCGCCGCGCCCACCTGCTTGGTAGCGCCCATGCGGGCGATGGACCACACCAGGATGCTCGCCGTTATCACAGCCAATATGGCAAAAACCGTCGTTCCTGTCAGACCAAAGGCCCCAAGGCAGGCCGTGGCCAGCAGCGGGCCCAGCACAAAGCCTCCATTGCCGCCAATGGAAAACAGGCTCATGCCCGTGCCCTTGTTCTGCCCCGACACCGCATTGGCAAAACGCGCTCCTTCCGGGTGGAACAGAGCTGCGCCGATGCCGCTCAGGCCGATAGCCGCAAAAATCCCCCAATAGCCGGACATCCAGCCAATGGCCGCAAGGCCGCAACCCGCCAGCAGCACACCCACGGGGATGAACCAGGGCTTGGAAAACCTGTCTGAAAGCAGGCCGAACAGCGGCTGGATCATGGACGACAGGCAGGAGTAGGCAAACATCAGCCCGCCCGTGGCCTGATAACTCAGATCAAAGGCCGACCGCAAAAACGGCAGTATGGCGGGCAAGGCTCCGCCGTTAATATCGCACGACAAATGCCCTAACGACACGAGGAGTATTTTCTTTTTGTCCATTGCGGCACGCTACACCAATGTTGTTCCAAATCCAAGTAACGCGCCCCTGTTCACAAGCGCCGGGGCTGCACTGCGTTCCCGGCGGTTGACGCGCTGCACTGGCTCGCTTAAGCAGAGGGAGGCCATGAAAACGACACTTTTCCCCACACCCGCAGGGCATGCCGCACCTCGCACGGCTGTAACAACAGTCAGGCCCGCATCTACCAAGGATTACTCGACCTGCGCCGACATCTGGCTGGCGGCCTCTCTGGCAGGGCATGAATTTGTGCCTGCCGCGTTCTGGCGCGGGCAGCGAACGGCTATGGCGGAAAACTATCTGCCTTCATCGCAGGTTTTATTGCTGACCGCCGATGGAGAACCCGCCGCATTTGCCGCAACCCTGCCGGATGGCAACAGCACGTATCTGGCGGGATTGTTCGTGCTGCCCCGCTGGTGGGGCAAGGGCCTTGGGCGACAATTGCTGAAACTGGTGCAGGAACAGGTGCTGGCTGAGCTTCCCGACCAAATGAACGCCAGCCTCCGCTGCACAGTGTATGAAAAAAACCGCCGCGCCCTGGCATTTTATGCCCGCATGGGTTTTATCCCCACAGGGCGCAGCATCTGCCCGCATACCAACGAACCGCAGACGGATATGCTCTGGACTGCGGCGCACACAGTTCACGACAAAGCGGCTGCAACCTGCCGTCCCCAGGCAAAGCGCGCCGCAGGAGCCACCATGAGCAATCATTCTTCGTCATCGCCCAGTTCCAGCGCAACATCCCTGCCCAAGGTGGCCCTTATTGCCACGGGCGGCACCATTGCGGGCGTTGCCCCCACGCCGCTTGAGCAGATCAGCTATCAGGCGGGGGTGCTCACCGTTGACAGCATGCTCGAAACCCTGCCCGGCATTGAGGGCGTGGCCCGCATCACCAGCGTGCAGTGCGGCAACCTGCCCAGCGAAAACATCACCCCCGAGCATTGGGCCATGCTGGGCGAGCAGTGCGCCAAAGCGCTGGACGACCCCGAAATCTGCGGCGTGGTGCTGACCCACGGCACAGACACGCTGGAAGAATCGGCCTTCTATCTGCACCTCACCCTTGCCAGTCCCAAACCCGTTGTGCTGACCGGCTCCATGCGCCCCGCCACCTCGTTGAGCGCAGACGGCCCCATCAACATTCGCGATGCCGTGGCTGTGGCTGCCTGCCCGCAGGCGCAGGCGCGCGGCGCGCTGCTGGTCATGAACAGCCGGGTGCTCTCGGCCCGCACGGCGGTGAAGGTCGCCACGCTTGATGTGGAGGCCTTCCGCGCCCTGGAATCGGGCTGCCTTGGCCGGGTTATCAACGGCGAACCCCAATTCTACTACGGCGGCGAGGAAAATCCAGCTCTGGCAGGAACCTTTGCCGAGCTTGCGGGCCGCAAAAATCTGCCGCGCGTGGATGTGATCTACGGTTGCGCGGGCATGCCTGTTGATCTTGTGCGCTATTCCATGGAGCGCAGCGCGGGCATAGTGCTGGCTGGCATGGGCAACGGCTCCATGCCCGATGCCGTGCGCCACGAGCTGCGGCAGGCCATTGCCGGGGGCATCCCTGTTATCCGGTGCAGCCGCACCGGCTCCGGCCCGGTGACGCCCCTTGATGAATACGAGGGCTTTGTGCCCGGCGGCAT
This sequence comes from Desulfovibrio sp., assembly GCF_035644575.1. Taxonomy (GTDB): domain Bacteria; phylum Desulfobacterota; class Desulfovibrionia; order Desulfovibrionales; family Desulfovibrionaceae; genus Desulfovibrio. The sequence continues at coordinate 32,004 of NZ_DASQOG010000134.1, forward strand.
GCTTTCACCCGCCAAGGCCCGCGTGCTGCTCATGCTGGCGCTGGAGCAGCAAAAAGACGCCGATCCGGCGCAGCGCATGCTCTCGGTGCGCGAAGTGTTCGCCCTTGGGGCCAAACTGTAGGCAACAGCGCCCTTTGGGCTTGCCTGCGGCGCAAAAAAACCGCAGTGTGGTTTTTATTTTCTTTTCAAGCCCATGACCCCAATGGAATCAGGAGAGCTTCATGTCGTATCGCTTTATTCCCCAGCTCACCGATGAGGATATCCGCCAGAAACAGCTTGAAGGTCTGCGCTACACCGTGCGCCAGGCCTGGAATTCGCCCCAGTACAGGGCAAAGCTGGAAGCCTGCGGCCTGAAGCCGGACGACATCACAAGCCTGGACGACCTGCGCCGTCTGCCCACCTGCGACGTGGAAGACCTGCGCGAGGGCTATCCCCTACCGCTCCTCTGCGTACCGCCGCGTGACGTGGCGCGCATCCATGCCTCCAGCGGCACCACTGGCAAACGCAAAATTCTTGCCTACACCCAGCGCGATATTGATACGTTCAGCCTCCAGATCGCCCGCTGCTTTGAGCTGGCGGGCTTTACCCCCGAAGACCGCATGCAGCTTGCCGTGGGCTACGGCCTGTGGACGGCTGGCGCGGGCTTTCAGGCGGGCAGCGAACGGCTTGGCATGCTCACCGTGCCGGTGGGGCCGGGCAATCTTGAAATGCACTTGCAACTTTTGCAGGATCTGGGCGCTACCGGCTTTACGGCCACGGCATCCATGGCCCTGCTGCTGGCGGAAGAAGTGGAACGCGCCGATCTGCGCGGCAAGATCAAGCTCAAGCGCATGGTCTGCGGTTCAGAAACCCGCAGCGAAAAAATGCGCCTCGCCATTGAAAGCAAACTCGGCCTTGAGGGCTGTTACGACATCGGCGGCATGACAGAAATGTACGGCCCCGGCACCGCCATCGACTGCGACGCCCACGAAGGCCTGCACTACTGGGCCGACCTCTTCATCATTGAAGTGCTCGACCCCGCCACCATGCAGCCCGCTGCCGAGGGCGAAGTGGGCGAAATGGTCGTGACCAGCCTGTGCAAGGAGGCCGTGCCCCTGCTGCGCTACCGTACCCACGACCTTTCGCGCCTGCTGCCGGGTCAATGCTCGTGCGGCCTTGCCATGCCGCGCCATGACCGCATCCTCGGGCGCTCGGACGACATGATCATTTACCGTGGCGTGAACATCTACCCCGGTCAGCTCATGGAAGTCATCGGCCAGTTTGCGGAGCTTGGCGGTGAATATCAGGTGGAACTCACCCGCGACGAGCGCTCCCTCGACCATCTGGCCCTCACCGTGGAACGCGGACAGGGGCAGACCGCAGGCAACGATGCCGCCCTGGCCCACGAGCTTGAAACCCGCCTGCACAAGGCCATCATGGCCCGTGTTTCCGTGAGTGTGGCGGACTACGCCAGCCTGCCGCGTACCTTCAGCAAATCCAAGCGCGTGGTGGACAAGCGCTAGACGTGGCAAAAAATATTGACTGCATTGGCGCGGGGTTTTTGCCCTGCGCCTTTATCATGGACCTTGCCGCCGCATGCCTTCTGACCCAGTGCCTGTTGCCCTCCGCTGCATCCGCGAGGGAGATAGCGGATGTGGACAGCCCCGCATGGTGCGCCCAACACGCCCAAACAACAAAATATCAGGATAAAGAACAGAAGCAGGCGCAAGCCGAATGTCTGCGGCTTGAAGCTGCCTGCCGCGCTGCCCTGCCCGACCTTGCCCCAGCCGCCAGTTGCCCGGACAGACAGCTAGACCGCTGCGTGGCGCAACAGCGCGATGGCGGTTCATGGTGCGCCATCCTGTGCTGCTTTGCCCCTGATGACACCGCCTGCCGTGTTGCTGCGGCCAGCATGCCGGAATTTCTCTCCCCGGCGGGGCGCTGAGCCTGCCCTCGTGGCAGGTTTTCGCGCTACTGCGCATCTGCCCCAACAGCCTGCCAATTATCACAACTCCCTTTGCCGCATAGACCTTTGCCCCTTTTTGGCATAGAATTTTATGCGAGCGCGCCCCTGTTCTACGCGCCAGAACCGCCGACACTGGAGCGCGTATGCCCCTTGCCGCCTCATCCGCATCCTTCATCTCGCTTGCAGGCTATCTCATGCTTGCAGGGGGGTCGTTTGCACTGGTACGGCCAGGGTTGGGCATGCTTATCGTACCTGTACCGCTTCTGGCCATTCCCCTGCATTTTTTTGCGCGCCGCGTAGGCGATTTTGCGGGCGTGGCGCATTCCCGCTGGCAAATGCGCACCTTTGGCCTTTTCCTGCTGCTGTTTCTCGGGCTTGTGGGCATTTTTTTCATTCTTGGCGCAAGCTGCACTGATGGCCCGGCTCTGGATCGGCTGGAACTCATTGGCAATGCCTACAATTCCGGCAATGTCGACCTGTATGCCTCGCTGGTGGGGCTTTGGGAAGTCAAGGAATTGCAGGTTTTTACCCTGAGCGCCTCGGTGTGGGCGGGGCTGGCGCTTTTGTGGCCTCTCAAACGGGCTTTTCAGGGCATGCTGGCGCTGGCGGCGGGCATTGCGCCCAAGGCCTTGCCCCTCTGGGGCTGCTGGCTGGCCTTTGCGGCCGCCATTGCGGCGCAGGGCGGCATGCTGGCCTGGCTGGTGACACGGCAGGCTTAAGAAGCAACACTCCCAAGCGCACTGCCCCCGACAGCACACCTGAAAAACCGCTGCGAAGCGCGGCATCGCCCGCATTCCCCAATTTCCCGCACCCAAAAACAGAAGCCGCACAAACCAGACGCGCTGTCCCGGTTCATGCGGCTCCCGCAACAAATATGCGGCGCAGGCAAGCGCCCGCTACTGCTTTTTGGGTTCCTTGGTCAGATCATCGGCAGCTTCGCGGGCATGGCGCACCAGGATGGCACGTGCTCCGGCAATCTGCCCCAGCCCCTTGAGGTTGGTCTCCACCTTGAAACCGGCGGCCTTGAGCTTCGAGGCCCAGGAATCGTCTTCATCCCCGGCCAGATCGTTGTGCGCATGGTCGCCAGCCACCAGCATGAGCGGCTCGATAACCACCTTCTTGACCTTGGCTGCCTTGAGTTCCACCAACAGGTCGTCCACGCTGCGCGCACCCTCTACTGTCGCCATAAACACGCGTTTGTCCGCATCGTGGAACACGGCGCGCGTACCTTCAAAGGTCAGATCCGCGCGGCCATGGCTCTGGCCGTGGCCCATGAGCACCAGAGCTGCATCCTTGCCGCGCAGGGATTTAACGTCTTCCCTGATGGCCTGGATGAGTTCCTGCGCGTCTTTTTTCGATTCCAGCATGGGGCGGCCAAGAAACACGGCGTCAAAGCGGCCCGGATTTTTTTGCAGGTCGATAAGCACCGCCCGTTCAAGCGCGCTGAACTCCTCGCCCGCCATGACGTGCAACGACTGAACACGCACAATCTTGACGCCGTCCCTGGCAAGCTGGGCGAGGCCATCGCTGATGCCGCCCACGGGATGCCCTTCGGCGGCTATTTTTTTGCGGATAATCTGCGAGGTATAGGCCCACACCACAGGCTGCCCGGGAAAAGCGGCCTTGAACTCCGCATCCACGGCCTTCATGGAAGCCAGAGCTTCGGGAACGCTGGTGCCAAAGGCCACCAGCAGCACGCCAGCCTTGGAGTTTTCTGCGCCGGATTCAGCGGCAGGGGCAAGCACAGGCGCGCCCATGACGGCGCACAGCAAAAGAATGGGCAAAAGGGTACGGGTGAAAAAATGCAAAATGGAATGCGGCGTAGTACGCAGCATGGCAACCTCCTCAATGGCGCGTTGACGGGTTGAAGTTGGATAAAATGCCGGAGGATATTCGGACTTGAGGGCATGGGGGCCTTGCGCCCTTTGCCTAGACTTCGCCTTCGCCGCTCGCGCGACTGGCTGCTGCGCCCCGCCATGTGGCGGAACGATGAAGCTTCGTTCCCTCTTACCGCAGCGCGACTGTTTCCGATTTTAACGGAATTCCCCGCCGACTTTTTCAAAACAATTCATGCGGCAATAAAAGTCAAGTGCTCATACCCTGCAAGCCCCGCCAGACAGGCCCTTGCAGGGTATGCCCCGCGCAGGCGGGCCCGCCTGCGCCGTCCAGAGCGGCGCAGAATCCCGATTTTTCGGCGGCTAAAGCCGATTTGGCGTGTCTTTTTTCTTGTTCTTTTGATGAAATCCTGATAATAAGGCACCTCCCTGTTATGGGGAAATTATGTTTGGAGGCTGGACATATGGCAGGTTTGGAAACCGGGCACGACAACGAAATCAATTTCGAAAGCGCCCTTGAAAACTACCTCAATCCCGATTTCGGCGATCTTGAGGAAGGCTCTATCACGAAGGGCGAAATCGTCCGCGTGGATGATGACAATGTGCTTGTTGACGTGAACTTCAAGTCCGAAGGGCAGATTCCCGCGGCAGAATTCCGCGACCCCGCCGGCAACATTTCCGTCAAAGTGGGCGATCGTGTTGACGTTTACGTCGTTCGCAAGAACGAAAACGACGGCACCATCACTCTTTCTTTCGAGAAAGCCAAGCGCATGCAGGTGTTCGACCAGCTCGAAGACGTGCAGGAAAACAACCGGGTCATCAAGGGCCACATTGTCCGCCGCATCAAGGGTGGCTACACCGTGGACATCGGCGGTGTGGAAGCGTTTTTGCCTGGTTCACACGTGGATCTGCGCCCCGTGCCGGATATGGATGCCCTGGTCAACCAGGAATTCGAATTCCGCGTGCTCAAGATCAACCGCCGCCGCAGCAACGTTATCGTTTCTCGCCGCGTGCTGCTTGAAGAGGAGCGCGATTCCAAACGCCAGGATCTGCTGCGCACCCTTGAAGAAAACCAGATCGTTACCGGTAAGGCCAAGAACATCACCGAATACGGCGTGTTTGTTGACCTCGGCGGCCTCGACGGCCTGCTGCACATCACCGACATGAGCTGGAAGCGCATTCGCCATCCCAAGGAAATGATCACCATCGGTCAGGAACTGACCCTGAAGGTGCTTTCCTTTGATCGCGACAACAACAAAGTTTCCCTCGGCCTCAAGCAGCTCGTGCCCGATCCGTGGCAGGACATCTCCGCCCGCTTCCCCGAAGGGGCCAAGTGCAGCGGTAAGGTCACCAACCTGGTGGACTACGGCGCATTTGTGGAACTGGAACCCGGCGTTGAAGGCCTGGTGCACATTTCCGAAATGTCCTGGACCCGCAAGCTGCGTCATCCTTCCCAGATGGTTCACACCGGCGACGAAGTCGAAGTGGTCATCCTGGGCGTGGACGGCGACAAGAAGCGCATCAGCCTCGGCATGAAGCAGGTTCGCCCCAATCCCTGGGAACTGGTTGCTGAAAAGTACCCCGAAGGCACCGTCCTTGAAGGCGTCATCAAGAACATCACCGAATTCGGCATGTTCATTGGCATCGAAGACGGCATCGACGGTCTTATCCACGTTTCCGACATTTCCTGGACCAAGAAAGTGCGTCACCCCAACGAACTGTACAAGGTGGGCGACACCGTGCAGGCCAAGGTGCTGACCGTGGATCAGGAAAACGAAAAGTTCACCCTCGGCGTGAAGCAGCTGGTGGACGATCCGTGGGGACATGTGCCCAACACCTACCCCGTGGGCTGCACCATCAAGGGTATCGTGACCAACATCACCGACTTCGGCCTCTTTGTTGAAGTGGAAGAAGGTATTGAAGGCCTGGTGCACGTGTCCGAACTTTCCAGCAAGAAAGTGAAGACCCCCGCCGAGATCTACAAGGAAGGCCAGGAAATCCAGGCCAAGGTCATCCATGTCAGCGCTGAAGAGCGCCGTCTGGGCCTGTCCATCAAGCAGATCAAGGACGAAGAAGAACGCCGCAAGCCCAAGGAATTCCATTCCGGCCCGCAAGAAGCCGGTCAGAGC